>NZ_JBQHUO010000012.1:0-57651 GCF_052065125.1 Collinsella sp. HCP28S3_G2 | reverse complement strand
CGGCAATCCACTACGCTGGTGCCGCCTCTCTAATGTTGTATAACAAAACCTTGTTGTCTAAGCGCGACCAACGCGCAGCCTTCGCCAGAGCGGGTTTTAACGGGGGGGGGGGAGGTGGCCACCCGCCCCCCCCCGCTCATTCGTCAAGCACTATTTCTACCATTTCTACCCCATCCCCAAATGGCAGGTGACAGGGCTACTCGTCTTGCGGGTCCTCGTCGGAGCTTGGCGCGGGCTCCGTCGTGGGCTCGGGCTCCGTCGTGGGCTCGGACTCCGGCGCAGATCCCGGGACAGACTCAGGCTCGGGCTCAGGCGCGACATCCGGAGCGCTGTAACCCGAAGGAGCGGACTTCTTCTCGAAGGGCAATACAAAAGTCAGGACGTCGTCCTTATCCTCGTCGGCCCACTCGCTTGCATAACGTGCGACCCAATAGCCAACGGCACGGTGCTTGAGCATCTTGCCAAAGACCGTTAGAAATACGGTGACGAAAGCGATCAGCACCAGGAACAGTACGAGTGCGATGCCACCGCCGGTAACAATTGCCTCAATACCCGTAGGACGATAGTAGTAGCTATACATACCGACAGAGGCAATGGCGCCAAAGACGGCCGTCAAGATCCATGTGACAACGTTGGCGACCAGGCCCGTCAAAAACTCGGGAAGGAATGAAGCGCAAAACAGCTTGGTCTTATTGTTCTTAAAGGCCGCCCAGACCTTGTCGAGCGAAAACGCGCTCTCGACGCGACCGGTCACCGCAAAGTGCATCACGGCGATATCGGCGAACATCTTAAAGAAGACTCCCAGGACCGCCGTGGCAATCATAGCCAGGACAAGCAGGCCAAGCGAGCCAAACAGCGCAGTCTCGAGCGCAGAAGAGCCGTAATACGAATACGAGCCCGCCGCGCCAATTACCACGCTCTCCACCAGCGAAAGCACTACACCAATAACGGGAATGGCAGCGATAATCTCGAGCACGACCGAAATAACGCTCGAAAAGACCCCGAGGCCAAACGATGTGGAACGCATCAACGGACGATCCATGCCGTCATCGATCTTAAGCGACAGGTCGCGACCCCACTCGATGCCAAAGCCCGAACCGCACACACTCGCCACGCAGGCGGCCAAAAAGCCGATGGCAGCTGCAATACCGCCGATAACGGGAATGAACAGCACGAGCACCGACACGACACAGATAAGCGCCGGCAAAAAAGCAATCTGGCACACGCGCTGCAGCACGCCCGGAGTCTTGGTCATGTCTTGGAACGCCTGAGCCACACAGCCCTTTGGCGCATTCGCCACGGGCGGTTGCGGAACAAACTGCTGGGGCTGAGACTGTCCCTGGGGAGCGGGGCCGGCGGCCTTGACCACGGTATTAGGGGCACCGCACACGCCGCAGAACTTGTCGTTATCGCCCATGGGGGCGCCACACTGCGAACAGAACATCGAAATCATCCCTTCGTATCTAGAGTGAATCACCTGGATCGCAAACGACGTCTTTGGCAACATTATCGCGCAATGTGGGGACAAATACCCCAAGATGACCGATTTGAAACGTAGGCGGCTTTATTCAATGGTTCGAAGGGTATATCCGCGCTAGTTCGTGCCGCGGAAGCCCTTGCCCACGATCTCGGAGCTGTCAACGATCGTGATAAACGCATCTGGATCGATATCGCGGGTATAGCGGCGCAGTTGCACTGCTTCGCGACGGCTCAGCACGCTCATGATCACCGTCACGCAATTGCCCGAGAAGGCACCGTAGCCGCGGCTGATCGTTGCCGTGCGGTTGAGATGCTTGACGATAAACTCCTCGACTTTGCGTGGCTCGGCGCAAATAATCGTACAGACCTTGCGCAAGTGAATGCTCTCGATGGCCTTGTCGACCACAAGCGTCTTGGCAAACAGGCCGAGCACGCAGTACAGGCCAACGCGCGGACCGTACAAAAAGGCCGCGATGGTCACGATGCCGATATCGACCAGTAGCAAGGCGCGTCCGATCTCGAGCGTCGTGCGACGCTTGAGGATCATGGCAAGGATATCGGTGCCGCCCGTCGAGGCGCCAATATCAAAGACAATGGCACTGCCCAGCGCCGGCAAGATAACGGCAAAACACAGGTCGAGCCACATATCGCCCGTCATCGAAACATCCGTCGGAATGAAGAGCTCAAACAGCGAGACGTAGGCCGAAAGCGCAAACGAGGCAAAAACGCTCCACAGGATTGCCTTGCGCTCCAAAAAGATAAAGCCCAAGACGACGAGAACCGCATTGATGATCCACATAAAGACGCCGACGGGCAGAGTCGGGAACAGCGTGGAAAGAATGACCGACACGCCCGAGGTTCCGCCGAAGGCAAAGTGATTGGGGGTTTTAAACGCAACGATGGCGAACGCCGTGAGGATCAGGCCCAGATTGAGCTCGGCGAAAAAGCGCGGGAAGCCCGGCTCCTGGCTGCGCTTGCGGCCGGCACGCTCGCCGCGCTCGATATCGGCGCGATCAACCACGCGCTCCATCGGCACCACGGGAGGACGATGCACCTCCTCGGCGGCACGCGATGCCGCCTCTGCCGCGGCGGCCTCAATCGCCCATGCCTTGCTTTCTGTTTCGTGCTCGTCGGCCATTACGGCAACCCCTCGTTAACGATTTGGAAACAATGCGCCCATTAGGGTAACGCGGAGCGCGAAGATTGCAACCCCTAGTTAGACGAGCGGTATGACTACATCGAGGGCATATAGAAAACGGTCGACCGCACTTTTGCTTGCGCGGTCGACCGTTTAGCGTTTTCGCAGGTAAAACCTATCGAAACAAACCTGTCCCTATTTGGTAGGTTACTCGTGCTGGCTGGTGCGGTGCTCGTACTCCTCGGGGGTGATGACATCCTCGATGCGCAGGTTGACGCCTGCCACCTCAAGGCCGGTCATCGCGGCCAGACGCTCGGTCACGCGCGCCTTAACGTCGTCGAAAATCGCGGGTGCGTAGGCGCCGTACTCGATAATGACGGAAATGTTGACGACCACGCGGTTGTCATCGGTGACCTCGACCGTCACGCCCTTGGTCAGGTTCTCGGCACCAAACTGCTCCTGAACAAAGTGCATAAGGTTGCCCTTCATGCCCAGGACGTGCGGCACCTCGCGGGTGGCCATGGCGACGATCTTCTCGATCACACCGTTGGAATAGGTCAGCGAATCCTCGGACTCGTCCGCTTCCTCATCATCCTCGTCCGCATCGTCGGCGGGCTCGGCCTCGACGAGCGCCCCGTCCTCGAGCGTTACGTCCTCAACCTCGGCGGCGACGGTCTCGTCTGCCTCGAGCTCGGTATCGGCCACATCGACCTTCGTGTTAAAAGCCATGGTTCCTCCTTATGCCCACCGCACACGCGGCGGTCGAATACATACTAGCGGCCGCTAAACAGACGGCCGAAGAAGTTGACGATCCCGTTCTCGCCGTCACGGATCTGGCCAATCACGGCGCCGATCAGCACAAAGAATGCGATGACGAGTGTGTCCCACAGGCCGAGCGTGAGCACCAGCACGGCGAGCACAAAACCAGCGACGGCTCCGAGCGTGGTGTTGGGATGACGGACGGCATAGCTCCAGATGGCCGCCCCCGTACCCTTGATGAGACCCATGGCCTCGTCAAAGTCGTTGGCGGCGCTGTCGTGCTGCTCGCCGGCCTCGGGGGTGGTGTCGGCGGACTCGCCTGCCGGCGTAGCGTTCTGGTCGATCGTCAGGCGCGGGGTGCGGACGGTCTTGTCTTGATTGGTATCACTCACCGGAAACCTCCACGGTCTGGACGGTAGTCTTGGACGGCAAAAAACGGACGCGCGCGGTCGTGCCCGGCGTGCCGAGCATGGTGTCGCAGGCCTCCTCGATACGTTGCTGCATCGCGGTTGCAAGGGAGGCCACGTCCCGGTCATCGAGCGCGATGGCTTCGACCTTAAAACGAACGTGCGACTCGTCGGAGCCTTGAACGCGCGCCTCGATACGCTCAACCATCACGCGATCATCGCGCTCTGCCGCAGCGCGAGCGCACGAGGAAAGCGCTGCGAGGGTGACCTCGATGTTGCGCTCCCCCGCCGGATGCACGCAGGACGGCTCGCGACGCGCGAACATCAGGCGGAAAAACCCGATGAGCACGCCAAGTGCCACGATGGCGGCGCACACCGTAACGACGACGCGAGGCATGGTGTCACGCAACAGCAGCATAAAGCGATACGTATACGGTCCCCAGAACTGGCAGACAAGCGTGCCCAGCGCCACGATGGCGGCGGCAAGGTACACGATTGCTAGGGCTCGTTTGAGTACGCGCACGCGCGCTCCCTTCAGGTTTCGGTCCACAGAATGCAAAACGATTCGCATCATTATAAAAGAGCCGGGTCCGGTGCCATACGCACGCGGATCCGGCTCATCTATTCCACGAGGCTTGTATGCTCGCTTCATTATGCCCAGATATGCACGGCTTAACCCGTGCAGGCGCTACTCCTCCTCGAGGGCAGCGATGACCTCGTCGGTCATGTCCATGGTGCTGTAAACATCCTGAACGTCGTCGAGCTCCTCGAGACGGTCGATGAGGCGCTGGACCTTCTTGGCATCGGCTCCGGAGACCTCGGTCGGGGTGGTCGGAACCATGGTGGTCTCGGAGCCCTTGACCTGGATGCCCTGCTCCTCGAGCGCCTTGGAAACAGCCATGACGTCGTTGGCGGCGGTCCAAACGATCCACTCCTCGCCGGCGTCCTCGTAGTCGTCGCCACCGGCCTCGGCGATAGCCATCATGAACTCTTCCTCGTCACCGGCAGCACCGTTGGCGATCATGGTCTCCTTCTTGGCGTTTTCGTCCAGGATCTCCTTGGCGACGACGATCTGGCCCTTGCGCTCAAACTGGAAGGCGACGGAGCCGGAGGTGCCCAGGTTGCCGCCAGCGTGGGAGAAGGCGGAACGGACATCGGCGGCGGTACGGTTGCGGTTATCGGTCAGGCAGTCGACGTAGACGGCAACGCCGGCGGGACCATAGCCCTCGTACACGATGTTCTCGTAGACGGCGGCATCGGCACCCGAACCGAAGGCCTTGTCGATAGCGGACTTGATCTTGTCCTTGGGCATGGACTGAGCCTTAGCCTTGGCAACGGCAGCGGCGAGGCTGGCGTTGTTCTCGGGCAGCGGGTCGCCGCCGAGACGGGCAGCAACGGTGATGTTGCGGCTCAGCTTGGAGAAGAGGGCGGAACGCTTGGCGTCCTGCGCGCCCTTACGATGCTTGGTTGTGGCCCACTTAGAGTGTCCGGACATACGTGTCTCCTATCGGTTTCGACCTAAAGCCCAGCGCAGATGCTCGGGCAATATAAACAAACGTCGTTATGATATACCTACTGGCCTGCGAGATAAACCCCAAAATGAAGGCGTCGTGATGATGCACCCCCTTGGTGCAAAGTAACCTGTCCCCTTTGCACCAAGTTAGAACCAGAGAAGGTCGCTGCGGGTGATGGTGGCGCCGATGGCGAAGGGCATGCAGGCGATGACTGGATACAGGTAGCGCATGTAGGTCGAGCCGTTGCAGGGACCGATCAGGCACACGGCGAGCACGCCCAGCAGCGGCACCCAAATGGCCAGCCCGCGCCACGAATGACGACGTAGCAGATAGACCACCACAGCGATCATGATCCACACGTAGGTGGCCGAGCTCATGGTGAGCGAGATAAACGGGATGCGTTGTACTGCCACGCGATACAGGTTGATCAGGTGGTCGCACCAGCGCACAACCTTGCTATCGACCGGATGGAAGTCGAAGTACTTGAGGTTATCGGGCTTCGCCATGATCTCGGCACTGCGCGCCGTGCTGTAGACCCACGCATCGCGGGCACTCGGATAAAAGTAGCCGTAGTAGTTATTGATGAGCGCCGAGATATAGCACTCGGGATCCTTTTTGAACATCTGGGCCCACACCTCAAAATAGGCCTTGATGTCCTCCTGCGAGGCGTACTCGTTAAAACAGTTTTTTACGGCATCCGACTTGTCGGGGTTGTAGCGGCGGCCCAGATTCTCGTACTTGAGCACCCGATCGATCGCAGCGCGTTCCTTATCGGTCACCAGACCGTCGCAGGGAGCTTCCTCAATCGTGCCGTCGTCTTTGACCTTGGGGTTAACGCCCGAATTAAGGCCGTCGTGCTTTTGGACGAAGCGCGCCGTCTGTTGAAACGGAATCGAGAGGATCTCGCGCTTGGAGCCCGGCGTGATATCGTGCGCGGGCATAAAGACCTTGGTAAAGTACATGTTGGAGGCAAGGCAGAGCACGAGCACCGCGAGAACGCCGGCCCAGCGGAAGCGCGGCGTGGCGCATGAGGGTGCGACGCCAGATTGTTTGACCACGCGACGGGCCACATGCGCGTCCCAGGCGCAAAACGCTGCCGCAATCACGCAGGCCGCCAACGGAAAGACCAGGCCGCCATTGCGCAAAAACGTGGAACCCATGGCGCCCAGCACGAGCAACAGCCAGTCGTGGCGCGCAAAGAGCACAGGCGTGCGCTCGCCCGCGCGCTCGGCATTGACATCGCGACGGGGCAGGCCACATGCCACGAGCTTGACGGTCTGAACGAGCAGTACCAAAAACGCATCGGCAAACAGTACGTCTTTGGTCAGCAGCGCCGCGTAGTTGGAGAACATCGGCATAAACGCAAAGAACAGCAAGATGACGCCGCGGACCGGCAGGCTCACGCCCAGCTTGCGCAGCGACGATATGGAATAGGCCACGCAGGCGGCCGTGATGACAAATTGGGCGCAGGTGTAGATGGCAAGACCCGCATTGGCGCTATTGAATAGCGAAAGCCCCAGTTGCACACACGAGCCGATGATGGCCGTGTGCACCACCGGATGATGGCCGTTGAGTAGCACGTTGGGGTTAAGCAGGCGCAGGTAGTCGCTCGTGCCGTTGGGGTAGTTGAACCATTGGCGAATCTGCGCGCCCGTATCTCCCATAAAGAGGCCGGGCAGCGAGGCGATAAGCGTGGGCGCCCAGACAATCATGAGTACAAGAAACGGCCCAACAAAAGGATGGACCGAGAGCACGGCGTGGGTAACACGCCACACGCGGCCAAAATGCGCCTCCGAAAACGGAATGCGGCGAGAACTCAACCAATCCAAAAACTCAAAAGCCAGATAGAAGGCCACAATCGCCAGAAGCATCCAGCCCGCGCCGCCAATCCAAGCGCAGATAACGCGCGCCTTGTCGCCCAGCACAATCTCGGCCGAATCGGTGAGGTCGTAGCTGCGGCCGAACACCATGCAGACGGCAAAGAACAGCGACGGCAGCACGACCGAGGGGCGCCAAGCGTCACCGCGGCCAAAGAACACATAGCGAAACGGCAGCGTGAGCAGGCAGGCCAGCGCGAGCAGCATCACAGCGTCGGTATGGCCGGCAAATGAGAGGAGTACCTCGTAACACACGTAAAGCATGCCCGAGGCCTTTGGATCGATCGCCAGGACCGCGTTGCTCGACACCGGGGCGGGATCGATGGAAAACGCCGTGGTCGCCAGCAGGGCGAGCAAAAATGCGACGAGCGTCTGCTTGGCGGGATAGCGCTTAAACCAAACGATGCGGGCGGCGTCGCGCGCAGCCGTTGTGGAGAGACCGGAATCCTTCACAGTCCGAAAAGCCTTTCTAGAAACCTGCCAAAAAGGGACAGGTTTATTTTGGCAGGTTTTATCTGGGGAAACGTTACGGTTCTGTCATCGTTGCCTGGCAAAACCGCCACAAAGGTGCCTGTCCCCTTTGTGGTGTATGTGGTGGTTAGGCGTCGAGATAGATGCGCTGGGGACGGTTGCGGCGGAGGGCAAAAATGATGAGCGCCAGGCCCGCAATCACGAGTGGCAAACTCAGCAGCTGGCCCATGGTGATGACGCCGCCCAGCAGATAGCCCAGCTGGGCATCGGGCACGCGCACGAACTCAATGAGGAAGCGGACGATGCCGTACCCCATCACGAACACGCCCATAAACGCACCCTGGGGCAGCAGCGGTTTTTTGCGGCTGAGCACCTGCAGGATGCAGAAGAGCACAATGCCCTCGAGAAATGCCTCGTAGAGCTGGGATGGATGGCGCGGCATATCGCCCGCGGTGCCGCCAAAGATCACGCCCCAGGGCAGATCGGTCGGCTTGCCCCACAGCTCGCCGTTGACAAAGTTGGCGCAGCGCCCCAGGCACAGGGCCAGCGGAGCACCGATAACGGCAAGGTCGGCGATGGTCCAGGCGTCGAGCTTGTACATGCGGCACACGAGCACGCCGCCGATGATGCCGCCCACCAGGCCGCCATGGAAACTCATGCCGCCTTCGTTGGTGGCAAAGATCTCGAGCGGATGCGCCCAGTAGTAGCCGTCACCGTAAAAGATGACGTAGAACAGACGGGCGCCAATGATGAGGCCAAAGACCACACCAACCACGACACTCATCAGGTCGTCGACCGTAATGTCAAAACCCCAACGACGCTGCGTGCGGTACATGACGACCGCCGTGAGCAGAGCTCCGACCACATAGGCCAAGCCGTACCAGTAGATGGTGATGGGCCCCGCCGAAATGGCGACAGGATCAAGCATATGGTAGAGGTCGTTGAGCATATCGGTCCCCCTGCTCCCTACATACAAATGCGGCCGCGGGCCTTTCGCTCGCAGCCGCACATTTGGGCATGACGTCTATGCGGAGCACATCGCCCGCAGCTTTCGCTTCTCAGAACGGCGCATACTCGTCGTACAGATCCTCGACCTCGCCGGAGGCATTGACCTGCTCGACACGCGTAACGCCGGGCACGTGCTCCTTGAGGATACGCTCGACGCCCATGGAAAGCGTCAGAGCGCTCATGGGGCAACCGGCGCAGGAGCCCTGAAGCTCCAGCTTGACGACGCCCTCGTCATCAACGCCCATATACTCCATGTCGCCGCCGTCGGCCTGCAGGTTGGGGCGAATCTCTTCAAGAACCTTCTTAAGCAGCTCTTCGTTAACAGCCACAGGGGCTCCTTTCTCACAATAACGCGGGCAAGCCCGCGGACAGAGCTATGTTACTACAGCCATGTACCCGCTCGCGAGCCGTCCATGCGCGCGGACACGACTTTCACGAGCAGTTAATTTGACAGTCAATTTGGGACGGGGCTTAATTAGCCGCTTTTGCCAACGCCCGGCGCTCGTACACGCTGCCGCTACTGCTGCGTTTGTTCCCCGGTACCAATGTGGACATCGACGATAACCTGGCGGAAGCTAATGCCACAGGAGTCGAGAATGCGGCGACTGATGCGGCCGTCGTCGGTGTCGGCGTACTTATTGTCCAGATAGACAACCTCGCCCACACCTACCTGCGCCAGGATTTTGGCACAGTCGTGGCACGGGAACAGTGTGACGTAGACCGTGGAACCCTCAAGGTCCTTGAGCGAGCCGCGGTAGTTGAGCACGGCGTTGGCCTCGGCATGAACTACGTAGTTATGTTTGTCCTGCAGCGGGTCATCGCTCGTACCCCACGGGAAAAAGTCGTCGTTGAGCGCCGAGGGCGTACCGTTGTAGCCCACCGAAAGAATGCGGTGGTTGGTGCTGGCGATGCACGCGCCCACCTGCGTATTGGGATCCTTGCTGCGGCGCTGCGCGGCGATGGCCACGCTCATAAAGAACTCGTCCCAGCTAATAACGTCGCGGCGCTTGCCCGACGCGGTTTGATGAAGATCGTCCGACATGGCAGACACCTCCGAAATCGAAATAGTTTGGCCCATTGTAGCAGGTGAAAGGCGGGACTGTTTCCTCCCCCCCCCGCCGACGTTCTTGGCTTTATGCGCGGCGAGGCTTTTGGTTGATGCGGTACAGCTCGGCGAGACCCCGCAGCGTCAGCGCGTCGTCTACCGTCAGGCTGTGGCCGACCAACGCCGCGAGCGCCTCGGCATCGTCGCCGGTGATGACAATGGGCACGCTGCCCTCGCCTGCCGCCTTGGTCGAGCGCATCTCGGCAAGCACCATGTCGAGCATGCCGTCGATACGGGCCACCTCGCCCAAGACCACGCCCGAGCGCATGGCCTCGCGCGTGTTGCGACCGATCACATGCGTGGGTGCCGAGGGCTCGACTTGCGGCAGGCGCGCCGCAGCGGCCGAGAGCGAGCGAGCGCCGAGCGCCAGCCCCGGCGCGATAACACCGCCGACAAAGGTTCCGCGCGCATCGATGACCTCGATATTGGTCGTAGTGCCCAGGTCGATCACGATGCACGGAGAGCCGTAGACGGCACGGGCCGCCACGGCGTCGGCGATGCGATCGGGACCGATCTCGGCCGGGTCGTCGTAGTGCACGGGCATGCCGGTCTTAAGTCCCGGCCCCACGGTGAGCACGCGCCCCGTGCAGGTACGGGAAAGTGCCGCCTTCCACGGGCGCTCGAGCGCCGGCACCACGCAGCTCAGCACTGCTGCCGCGGGAACGAGCACACCAGGCATGCCCGCATCGGCTGCCAGTGCGCCCATGACCCGCGCGAGCCTCATGCGCGCCTCATCGGCCGTAATGCTCGGCGGCGTCGTGATCTCGCACGTCGCAAGCGGGCATTCCTGCGCCGCGGCCGAATCCTCGGCAAACAGACCAAAGCGAATGAACGTGTTGCCCACGTCGACCGTCAATATATATGCGCACCCATTAAGCATCGTCGGCGCTCCTTTCGTCTGCCCAGCAGTATATCGCCTACCCGAACCAGCCATCCCAGGTAGTCATTTTGGGACGGGGCTATTTTAGCTACCCCAAAATGTCGGATGATATTTGCCCCAATCCCAGATAATTCGTCGACTGTCAAAGGGTAGCTAAAATAGCCCCGTCCCAAAATGACTAAAAAGCCCCGTCCCAAATTAGCTGGTTTTGGCAGGGCATAGGACGGGCGATGCCGCTATACTGATGCGCGGTCGTGCGCGAGCTCACGCGGCGGCCCTTGGTAACCCGACTTCCCGCGCCGTATCCGTAGCGGCGCTTACGGGGGAAGCGGATATACGCAAAGGAGTTCTATATGGGCAATCCCTCGAACCGCACCTCTATGCGCGGTCAACTCACGCTGCGCGGCGTCGTCATCGGCGTCCTTGGCTGCGTGATTATCACGGCAAGCTCGGCCTACACGGCCCTCAAGATGGGCGCCCTCCCCTGGCCGATCATTTTCGCTGCCGTCATCTCGCTGTTCTTCCTTAAGCTCATGGGCAATGCCAGCCTCAACGAGGCCAACGTTACCCACACCATCATGTCCGCGGGTGCCATGGTCGCCGGCGGCCTGGCGTTTACCATCCCGGGCGCCTGGATGCTGGGCTATGCCGACCAGATCAGCTGGCTCGACATGTTTATCGTGGCGCTCGCCGGCACCATCTTGGGCCTTCTGGCAACGGCGCTCATCCACCGTCACTTTATCGTGGACGCCGCGCTGGAGTTTCCCACCGGCAACGCCGCAGCCCAGACCCTGCGTGCTACCGAGGCCGGTGGCAAGACCGGCAAGCAGCTCTTTGGCTCCATGGCCATCGCAGGCATCTATAGCGTGCTGCGCGACGCCCTGGGCGTGGTGCCCAGCATGCTGTGCACGCTCAATATCCCCGGCGTGACCTTTGCCATCTACAACTCGCCCATGTTGCTGTCCATCGGCTTTTTGGTGGGCTTTGCCCCCGTCGCCTTCTGGTTTGCCGGCGCGCTGCTGGGCAACTTTGGCATTATCGTCGGCGGCACCGCTGCCGGCCTGTTCGATATTGTGACCGCGCAGGGTATCGTCAAGTCCTTAGGTATGGGCCTTATGATGGGCTTTGGCGTCGCCGTCGTCCTTAAAGACATTCTGCCGCAGGTCGCCGGTATCGTCCGCGGTCTTGCCGCCGACAGCTCCACCGACACCGACGAGCAGTCGCTCATCTCGGGCTCGCTTAAGCTCGACGCCGGCATCATCGGCCTGGGCACCGCCGCCATCGCCGTGATCATCGCCATCGCGCTCGACCTTGGCCCCGTCCCAGCCGTCATCGTCACGCTGTTCACCTTTGTCACCACCATCATGAGTGCGCAGAGCTGCGGTCAGACGGGTATCGACCCCATGGAGATCTTTGGCCTCATCGTCATGCTCATCGTAGCGGCCTTCGCGCGGCTTGCGCAGGTCAAGCTGTTCTTTATCGCTGGCATCGTGGCCGTGGCGTGCGGCCTTGCGGGCGACGTCATGAACGACTTTAAGGCCGGCGCCGTGCTGGGCACCAACCCGCGCGCACAGTGGATCGGCCAGGCCATCGGCGGCATCGTGGGCGCACTGGTCGCTGCCGCCGTCATGGTCGCGCTCGTCACCGCCTATGGTCCGGACGCCTTTGGTCCCGACAAGAGCTTTGTGGCCGCGCAGGCAAGCGTAGTCGCCACCATGGTCTCGGGCATCCCGAGCGTGCCGTGGTTCGCAGGCGGTTTTATCGCCGGCATCGTCATGTATTGGCTCGGCATTCCGGCCATGATGATCGGTCTGGGCGTGTACCTGCCGTTCTACATGTCGCTCACGGCCTTCTTGGGCTCCTGCGTCAAGCTCGCCTACGACAAGTGGGCCGCACACCGCGACGCCGCCGGTCTTTCGGGCAAAGAGAAGGCTTCCAAGGATGCTGCCTTCCAGGAGCAGGGCCTGGTCGTCGCCAGCGGCCTGCTGGGAGGCGAGTCTGTCGTTGGCGTTATCCTGGCGTTTGTCTCCGTCGGCCTGAGTCTGCTGGGCTAAACCTAACAACAACGTACCCGTACAGAGCGCGGGGCCGGAGTCCATACGGCCCCCCCCTCAGTATCTGTCGAAACACTCGGCCGCAACCGCATTTGACGTCCCCCTTACCTGCTCGTCTAAGTTTCACGTCAAGATGACCGCCCCGCCCGCCACGGTGTAGAGTACATGCTGCGAGCGCACCCGCGTTCCTGCGGCAATACGAGGTGGACATGGAACTCGACAAACAACAGATCAAGCGACTACGCAAACGCCATCACCGGCGCCACGGCATTCGACCTGCCCATAGTGAGGCCCTGGAGAACACCGGCCGCTTCCTAAAGCGCGCATTCAACATTCGCGAGGGTCGCGCACCCTATCACGTGATTCGCAAGCGCTTTGTAAACGGGGCGCGGCTGACCGGCTCGCACTTATGCATCCTCATCATCGCCATGCTCATCGCGAGCATCGGCCTCGATATCGACTCGGACATTGCCATCGTGGGCGCCATGCTCATCTGCCCACTCATGGGGTCGGTCCTTGCCATGGCATATGGCATCGCCACGCTCGACCGCGAGATTGCCGTCGAGGCCGTCGCCGGCCTCGCGCTACAGATGGCCTTTTGTCTGATCACGTCCACGCTGTATTTTAAGCTCTCGCCCCTTGGCACCACCACGGCCGCCATCATCGACAACTCGACGCCCACTGTGTGGGACCTTGCCGTCGCGCTCGCGGGCGGCTTTGCGGGCGGGCTGGGCAACTCGCGTGACCAGGAACCTGCCACGCTTATCGCCGGCGTGGCCGTGGCGACCGCGCTCATGCCGCCCCTGTGTGCGGCGGGCTATGGCATCGCCATTGCAAGCGGGTCACTGTTTCTCTCGGCGCTTTATGAGTTTGGCGTCAACGTGGTCTTTATCGCACTGGCTGCCGAAGCCGTGCTGCTTCTTTTGCGCGTGCCGCTCAAGCGCGACCTGAACGGCGACGGTATTGTGACTGCTGAAGAAAACGCCGAGGTCAACGAGCTATCGCGCAAGGTGCGCCGCCGCATCATCGTGGGCACGGTGATCTTTGCCATCCCCTGCATTATTATGACGGCGGGGTCTATTGGCTCGGCGCAGGCCGGCGTGCAAGACGGCTACGGCGTCACTGAAACCACGCGCGAACTTGCGGCGGTGCTGCCGGGCTTTAAGGATTACACCGTCGCCGTCGAGACCTCGGCTACCGAAGGCGACAAGGAGGGCGTTGTCGAGCGCCAGACTGTCGCTCGCGTAACGACAAGCGAGACGCTCGGGGCGCACGACCGCCGTGTTGCCCGCAAGCTCATCGACCTCAACGTACCCGAACTCGATCGCGTGGAGTTTGACGTGAAGTGATGCGGAACGTGAGGTAGGCCCGGTACGAGCGCGCGCAGCCGCGGGGCACAGGCACAGCCAAGCGCAGCGCTACAGCTCGTACTTGTACACGCGGTAGATGTACTTCTCGGCTTCCATCTCGTACGTGGCAATGGGCAGTCCATAGCGATCGTACTCGGCAAAGGTCTTGGCTATGCCCGATGCCACGAGCATGCTATTCGAATCGCCGACGCGCTGCGCACTACTTACGTAACCTGAGAACGGCACTGCGATCTGGTCCACAAGCTCGTAGGTGCGCGCGGTCTCGTCCACCGTAAAGATGCGCCCAAACGAATGCGTTCCCTTGCTGTAGTCGGTCACTACCGCAGCGCCCAGCTGGCCCCAGTCGAACTTGGGATAGCTCTCGGCAACACCAAAGTTGTTGTCGTATAGCAGCACCTGGTAGCGACCAGTCGCGGTCGTCTCGTCGTTTGGCAGATAGGTCACACTATGCTGGCCTGCGTTGAGCGAAAAATCGCCTTGAGCCTGCAGCAACTTGTCCTCAAAGCCCGAGCCGGCCCAAAACTCTGGCGAGCCCATAAGCCAATCGACCGTAGGCGTACCGTAGATATCCGTGAGCTTGATGACCGTTGAGGTCTCGCGCGAGCTGAGCAGAACGGTGCCGCCGCCGAGCCACTGGATCGTGTTGATGTGAATCCAATCCAGGTCGCCGTCCGAGGCAACCTTGGCGCTTGCCTTGAGGTCGGGGAATATATCGCCCAGGTCCACGACGAGAGAGACGTCACCTGTTGTTATGTCGACCTTAATGATGAGGTCCTCTACATTAACGCGATCGTCCTTATCTTTTTTGGCAGCCGCGCGATCGACGTCCAAATCGGCTTCGGAGCCGGCGTGACTCGCCAGCACCAGCAGGTTGCCATCGTCATCGAAAGCGTAGTCGTGGTGTAGCTCGTAGTCGCCCGTGCTCCAGACGTTTACCACCTGGCCGATGGCGTTGATCTGGGCCATCTTGGTAGTCGAGACGCTCATGATCATGCTGCCGTCGCCCGGGAACAGCAGGCGGTGGCTGCGGTAGCCGACAATCGGCACCTCGCCACGAATCTGGCCGTCGTTGTCGTAGAGGTACATAAAGTCGAGCTTGGACGAGTCGTTGCCCAGAATAGTAAAGAGACCATCGGCAAGCGGCGTATTGGACTCCCCCGACGTGACGACGAGCTGCTCTTCTTCCTCGCCTTTGAGAGCCGGCGTCTTGACCGTGAACGTCGAGGTGCGGCTGATACCATCTTGTGCCGTGCAAGTGATGGTTACCGTGTTTTTGTGGTTGGGAATGAGGCCGATGACCTTGAACTCGTGTTCCGTGGCCGGCGCATCGCCGCCGTGGGGCGTATGGGAAAACGCGGCGACCTTGGGCGTGTCACCAGTCTTTTTGCGACCGGCGACCTTGTAGGAGACGGTTACGGAATCCGTTGTCGCAAAGCGAACGTAGCAGCTCAGGGTATCGGTGCCAAAGGGGTCCTGCGCGATAAACGGAGTGGTCTCGTTGTAGCCGCCGTCAGCGTACTCGGCATCGAGCCTCTCCTTGATGGCCGCCTGCTTCTCGACGTCGTAGGTCGCGACAATCTGCTTGTGGAGTTTCTTTTGCTCGTCAGTGAGCTCGTTGCTCGCAGTAGATGCGGCGCCCGTGCCGGCCCCGCCGACCGAGCAGCCCATGAGCCCTGTCCCGGCAAGCGCCAGCGTGCCCGCCGCACCCGCAAGAGCCGCTCGACGCGAAAACAGTCTGCTGTCCTTGTCACTCAATTCCATATCGTTACCGTCTTTGAATACCATTGTTGTTCCCTCATATACCACGGCGTTTGCCCAGCCCTGTCTAATTATGACTCGCAGTTTAACAAACGCCCCTTAATGCAAGTTTAAGCTTGTAGCGATACGGAAACGCGGGGCGCGAAGGGAATCCGCAACCCTTCCGCTCCCAAGTGATCAATCGGAGCGGCCGCGATGGTGCTCGATCCAGTCCACGGCAAAGTCGACAAGTTCGCGTTGGCGCATAAAGCGGATTGTCCCGTTGCCGAGCGGCGCTGCGGCGCACTGACACTGCAAATGATACGTTTCTCAATGTTGCCGAGGGATCTTTTTAGTACTTGAAGAAACCCTCGCCCGAGCTTTCGCCCAGCTTGCCTTCGTCGAGCATCTGCTTGAGGACGGATGCCATGGCCTTAAAGTTGTAGGGCATCATCATCTTTTTGAGCAGCGGGCTCACCAAGCCCGGCACCTTCTGATACTGCATGACGATGTTGTAGGCCGTCTGGATGCCCACGGTGTCGAACACGCGGAACGGGCCCTTGGGCGCGCCAGTGCCGCGCGTCCATGCGAGGTCGATGCTCTTGGGGTCGCTGACGCCCGAAACGTACAGATCAAGGCCCGAAAGCAGCCACGGCACCAGCATGGAATTGAGCAGATAGCCGTTCTTTTCCTTGTTGACGGGCAGGGCAAGCATACGGATGTCGCTGGCAAAGTCGACGAGCTCATCGAAATAGCGCTTGTCGGTCTGGTCCTGAGCCATGACCTCGGTCATGTTGTTCTTCCAGATGGAGTTGGCAAAGTGCAGCGACAGGTACTTCTCGGGGCGGCCAGTGTACTTGGCAAAGGTGCTCGGCAGCAGCGTGGAGGAGTTCGTCACGACAACGGTCTTTTGCGGGAGAACCGGGGCGAGCTTCTTGTAGAAGTCGATCTTTGCCTGGGTGTCCTCGGCCATCGACTCGATAACCAGATCGGCGTCGGCCACTGCCTTGGCAAGATCGAGCTCTAGCTTGAGTGTGGAGTAGGCACGCTCGACGGCGGCGAGCGCCGCCTCCTTGTCGAAGGGCTGGTCGCTATCGGCGATACCGGCACACCACTCGCCCGTGCCGTCTGCCATGCCCTCGATAGCCGCGATGTACTCCTCGCGCACATGATCGATCTTGGGCTGAGTGCGGCCGATGCTGCCCTCGCTGCGCAGCCAGATCGTCACATCGAAGCCGCAGTAGGCAGCCTGAAAGGCAATCTGGCTTCCCAACACGCCGCCACCGGCAACACAAACGGTCTTGTAGCTCATAGGAACAGTCCTCTCTTACGTAATTCCATGGATGTGTATTTATTCAACCGTAAGGATGACGCGCGCTGAGGGTGGGTTCCATAAACGGACGGTAATTTGCGGCGAACGGCTACATATGTTCATTATCTCAGGGTTCCAAGGGCGATTTTTGGTGCCACTGACACGTCGCTTTCGGAAGAGATGATAGTTGGGGCGTTTACGCAGCATATGTCCAGCAAAAACGGGTGGTAGCCGGCACGACTACCACCCGTTTGTCTCATATCTAGCACATAGCAGGCCAACTACTTCTTAATGCCGCGTCCCAGACGCTTGGCGACCGATGCAACGGCCTCCTCGCTGGCCGAGCCACAGCTCACGCAGCCATCATGGTCACGCATCTGGCCGGTGACCTCGTCCATCGCGAGCGGCGCCACCTTCTCGAGCTTAAAGCCCTTACCGGCGCGCATGTTTTCCTTGGCCACGCTGATCATGAGCTTAATGCGGTTGAGCTGGTTGACCTCGGACGCGCCGGGGTCGTAGTCCACTGCGACAATGTTGCTCTCGGGGTGCTGACGGCGCAGCTCCTTGATCACGGCCTTGCCCACCACGTGGTTAGGCAGGCACGCAAAGGGCTGCGTGCAGATGATGTTGGGCGCGCCATGGTCAATCAGGTCGAGCATCTCGGCCGTGAGCAGCCAGCCTTCGCCCATGTTGTTGCAAACCGAAAGCACCGTACGGGCCTTGTCCGCCATGGTGCCGATGCGCTCGGGCGCCTCAAAGCGGCGGGACTTTTGGAGCAGCTCTTCCACCGGCGTACGCATCCAGTCCACGAGCTTGATGAACGCCTGCATACCAGCGCGCGTGGTTGCAGAGCTTCCGAGCTCATCCTTCTGCAGCTCGGCGTTGCTCATGGAGTACAGGAAGAAGTCGAGCAGGCCCGGCACCACGGCCTCGCAGCCCTCGCGCTCGATAACGTCGACCACGTGGTTGTTGGCTGTGGGGTGGAACTTGACCAAGATCTCGCCGACCACGCCCACGCGCGGCTTGGTGCCCTCGCCCACGAGCGGCATGGTGTCGAACGCGCGGATGGCCTCGCGGCACAGCTTGGTGTAGTTGTGGCGGTTGAACTTGGGCGCCAGCTTGCGGGCGCGCGCCATGTACTCCTCGTAGAGTGCGTTGGCGGCACCGGGCGTAGCCTCGTATGGACGACAGCGATAAAGCATCTGCATCATCACGTCGCCAAAGAGCACCGCGTAGACTGCCTGCTTAAGCAGCGCCGGCGTAATCTTAAAGCCGGGGTTGTCCTCACCGAGCGCCACCGCCGAAAGCGAGATCACCGGAATCTCGGGGTGGCCGCTCTCGCGCAGGGCCTTGCGGATGAGTGCGATGTAGTTGGTGGCACGGCAGCCGCCGCCGGTCTGGCTGATAACCACGGCCGTCTTGGACAGGTCGTACCGGCCGCTCTCGATGGCCTCCATAATCTGGCCGGTCACCAAAATGGACGGATAGCAAATGTCGTTGTTCACATAGCGCAGGCCGGCCTCGACGGCGTCGTGATCGGTCGAGGGCAGCAGCTCCAAGTTGTAGCCGGCGCCGCGGAACACCTCTTTGACCAGGTCAAAGTGGATCGGCGCCATCTGCGGGCACAGGATGGTGTAGCCCTCCTCGCGCATCTGCTCGGTAAAGGGCACCTTGGGCCACGCGGTCGATGCGCTCTCGCGCTGAGCCTCGAACGTGTACTTGCGGCTCGCGAATGCGGGGGCATCCGTGGAGGGAGCCACCGGCGCGGCATCGCCCTGCTCGTAGGTCTCGCCCGCGGCCGCGGCCTCGGCCAAGCGCTCGGCCTCCTGGTCCTTAAGCGCGGCCATGAGCGAGCGGGTGCGGATACGCGCGGCGCCCAGATTGGACACCTCGTCGATCTTGAGCACGGTATAGATCTTGCCGCTGGCCTCCAGAATCTCCTGCACCTGATCGGTAGTCAGGGCGTCCAGGCCGCAGCCGAAAGAGTTGAGCTGGATCAGGTCCAGGTCGTTGCGCATCGTCACAAAACGGGCGACGGCGTACAGGCGGCTGTGGTACATCCACTGGTCGACGACGCGGATGGGGCGCTCGGGCTTCACCAGGTGCGCAAGCGAATCCTCGGTAAAGACCGCAAAGCCAAAGCTCGAGATAAGCTCGGGCAGGGCGTGGTTGATCTCGGGGTCGTTGTGGTAGGGGCGGCCGGCGAGCACGATGCCGTGACCGCCATGGTCCTCGACCCACTTAAGGGCCTCCTCGCCCATGGTCTGGATGTCCTCGTGGAAACGCGCATCGGCCTCAAAGGCAGCGTTGACGGCGGCATCGACCTCGGAGCGCGTGATCTTGGGACCGCGCACGCGACCGCGACCGGCCTCAGCATCGGCCACGCGGTCGACGGCAAGCACCTGGTACAAGCGGCGCTTGAGCTCGGTCTTGTCGTGATAGGGCACAAACGGGTACAGGAACTCGATGTTCTGCTCACGGATCTCGTCGATATTGAGTGCCAGCGCCGTGGGGTAGCTCATGACGATGGGGCAGTTATAGCAATTGCCAGCCGTCGGATCCTCCTTGCGCTCCCAGCGCACGCACGGCATCCAGATAAAGTCGACATCGCGGTCGATAAGGTTCATCACGTGGCCGTGGCTCATCTTGGCCGGATAGCACACGCTCTCGGACGGCATGGACTCGATGCCCGCCTGGTAGGTCTTCTTGCTCGACTGGTCGGACAGCTGTACGCTAAAGCCCAAGCGCGTAAAGAACGCGTGCCAGAAGGGGTAGTTCTCGTACATGTTGAGTGCGCGCGGGATACCCACGGTGCCGCGCGGGGCCTCGTCGGGGCTCAGCACCTCGCGATTAAAGAGCAACTCGTTTTTCTTTTTGAAGAGGTTAGGGGCCTCGGTCTTTTGCTTTTTGTGGCCGGCGCCCTTCTCGCAGCGGTTGCCGGTAATGAAGCGCCTACCGCCGCCAAAGTCGTTAACGGTGAGCTGGCAGTTGTTGGAGCAACGGCCGCAGCGGACGTGCTTTTGCGTCACAGTGAGGTGCGCGATGTCCTCGGCCGAAAGGATGGTCGAGGTGCCGTCGGCGCCAGCGCGATCACGGGCGAGCAAGGCCGCACCATAGGCGCCCATGCAGCCGGCGATGTCGGGACGCACGGCGTGAACGCCGGTGAGCTGCTCAAACGCGCGCAGCGTGGCATCGGACATAAAGGTGCCGCCCTGGACGATCACCTGGTTGCCGATCTCCTTGGGATCGCGCAGCTTAATGACCTTGAACAGGGCATTTTTGATGACGGAATAGGACAGACCGGCCGCGATGTCGCCCACCGTGGCACCTTCCTTTTGCGCCTGCTTAACACGCGAATTCATAAAGACCGTGCAGCGACTGCCCAGGTCCACCGGAGCCTTGGCATGGATGGCTGCGTCGGCGAACGCGCGCACGTCCATGTTCATAGAGACGGCGAAGCTCTCGATAAAGCTACCGCAGCCCGACGAGCAGGCCTCGTTGAGCATGATGTGCTCGATAACGCCGTCCTTGACGCGCAGGCACTTCATGTCCTGGCCGCCGATGTCCAGGATAAACTCGACGCCGGGCAGGAACGCCTTGGCGCCGCGCAGGTGCGCGACGGTCTCGATCTCGCCGGAGTCGGCCTTGAGGGCCTCGATGAGCAGCGCCTCGCCGTAACCCGTGGTGGTCACGTGGCCGATGGTGCAGCCGGCGGGGATGTGGTTGTAGAAATCGGCCATGATGACCTTGGCCGTACCCAGGATGTCACCGTTGTTATTGCCGTACCAGGTATGCAGCAACTGGCCGTCCTCACCCACAAGCGCGGCCTTCATGGTGGTGGAACCGGCGTCGATACCGATGAACACGCGACCGGTGTAGCCTTCGAGCTTGCCCTTGGGAACGACCTCGGTGTTGTGGCGGGTCTTGAACTCGGCAAAGTCCTCGTCGGTGGCAAAGAGCGGATCCAGACGCTCGACCTCGGCGCCCTGTGTGTCACCCAGGGCATCGATGGCCTCGATGAGCTGCGGGAACGTGCTGAGCTTATTGGACTCGTGCGCCATGGCGGCACCGCTCGCCACAAACAGGTGAGCATTTCGGGGCACGATGCGGTGCTCCTCGTCCAGGTTGAGCGTGAGGTAAAAGCGATGGCGCAGCTCGGAGAGATACTGCAGCGGGCCGCCCAGGAAGGCGACGTTACCGCGGATGGGACGGCCGCACGCCAGGCCCGAGATGGTCTGGGTCACGACGGCCTGGAAGATGGAGGCGGCCACGTCCTCGGGGCGGGCGCCCTCGTTGAGCAGCGGCTGGACGTCGGTCTTGGCAAAAACGCCGCAGCGGCTGGCGATGGGATAGATGGTGGTGGCGTTGGCCGCGAGTTCGTTAAGGCCGCTGGCGTCGGTGTGCAGCAGGGTTGCCATCTGGTCGATGAACGCACCCGTACCGCCGGCACAGGTGCCGTTCATGCGCTGCTCGATGCCGTTATCGAAGTAGATGATCTTGGCGTCCTCGCCGCCCAGCTCGATGGCGACATCGGTGGCCGGGATGAGGGTCTCGACGGCGCGCTTGCTGGCGATGACCTCTTGGACAAACTCCAGGTCGAGCCACTGGGACAGCAGCAGGCCGCCCGAGCCGGTAATGGCGCAGGTCATTTGGACCGTCGGCAGCACGGCCGCAGCGCCCTCGAACAGGTCGCGGGCGCAGGCGCGGACGTCGGTGTGGTGGCGCTGGTACTTGGCGTAGACGATCTGGTTGTCATCGTTGAGCACAGCGAGCTTAACGGTGGTGGAGCCCACATCGATGCCCAGGTGCAGGTTGCCGTGGGCGTTGTCGGGGTTGAAGATTGCGCCTTCGGGGGCGTGGGCGGTGGCTACGGGCTCGGCGGCGGTGGCGGGCTCGCTAGCGACGGACGTCTCCCCTACCGAGTTCTTGGCATCGGCAACTGCCTCGGCAACTTTCTCGGCAGCTGCGGTCGCGGCCTTCTGCGCGGCGTCCACCACGGTGGGCGCAGCCTCGCGTGCGGCGGCGACCATGCGGTCCTTGATGCCCTCGACGAGTTTGCTCATTGTCTCTCCTCTTAGTTGTTGGACTCGACGGTTACGGCGGTGTCGGCCGCGTCCTCGAGCTGCAAGTTCAATAGCTTCATGCCGTACTCCGGCACGTTGATATCGATGGGTTGGCCATACAGGTCACCAGGACGCACAAAAGCGAGCACCGTCATCATGCGCGCCATGGCCTCGGGCGATTCGGTGAGCCCACGCTCAAACCAGCGCTGAATCATGCCGACCTCGGCACTCACGACGTAGGTGACGTAGTAGTCAAAGAACGTGCCCAGCGCCAGGCCCAAAATGCCCGTCTGTGCACGCGGCACCACAGCCTCACGCGCGGTGTCGATAATCCTTTTAATGAAGGCCTGGTCGCCGCCCGGACCCAGCAGAGCACCGATCAAGTCGCGGTTGGCCGCAAGATAACGCAGTAGCTCAACCGAACCGGGCGCCGGCTCGAGCTCATCGATGTTGTGATAAAGATCGGGCAGCCGAGCTGCGGTGATGAGCTCAATACGCTCACGGATCTCGGCCAGCAAGCCGTCCTCGATTTGATTGATAAAGTCGGGGATATCGCGGTAGTGCGAATAGAACGTACGGCGCGTAAGGCCGGCGCGCTCGGTGAGCGACGCGACGTTAATGCGCGAAAGGTCGCCGCTTTCGGCAAGCTCGCTGGCAAGTGCCTGGCGAAGGGCACGCTGCGAGCGAAGGGACCGGCGATCGCATTTCTCGAGCTGGGACAAGCGTCCTCCTTGTTACTCAGCCTGTGCGCTATTGCACAGTGCGAGTATTATTGCACACCGTGTGCATCAACACGTAAAGGCAATATTTGGATGCGACGAAGGGGCAGTCCCTTTGTCACATTATTCGATGATGGTGCGGGGGGTTTGCTTATGCATGGTGGCGAGCATGTGTTTGGGGACGGCGTGGACCATGCAGCTGCCGATAGTCGCGCTCGCGGCGGCCTTGGCCGCGTCACTGCCGTTTTTGGTCGCGTAGCTGTGGCGGAAGCGCTTGAGCATGGCGATGTCGTTGCCGCCGTCGCCGTAAACCGCGACCTCGTCCTCGGCAATGCCGTAGTAGCCCGCCAGCCAGGCCACACTCTCGCCCTTGTTACACGCCACGTCCGTGATCTCAAACATCACCGGATCGAACGGCGCGTTGACCACGCGGTCCGAGCGCTCGGCCAAATACGCCTTAAGGTCGCGCTCCAGCTCGGGCGAGGTCACGCGACAATTGATCTTGCATACGTCATGGCGCAGGATGTCACCGATCGACTGGTCGAAATACTGTTCCTCGTGATACCCCCCACGTGCACGCATGCCGCGCATCACGATGCGCTTGATAGGACTGTCCTTTTTAAAGCCCGCCTGGTGCATCTCGAACGATCCGCTCGAGAACATGCCGTCGGGCGTGGAGCAGTCGAAGCAAATGCCCGGAAACTCCTTGAGCAGCTCCTCGGTAATCTGCGGGTCGATGGTCCAGGTCTTGAGCACCTCGCCATGGCTGTTGCGTACGATGGACCCATTGGAGCAGCAGGCGTCAAGCGCCAGGCCCGTAAAGCCATGCTCGCCGATCGGCAGCGTCGAGCGCCCGGTCGCGGGAACCACATGCAGGCCAGCTTCGGTCAGCTCGCGAATGGCACGGCGGATGGTCCCGTCTGCCTCGTGCAGGGCGTTCAGCAGCGTTCCGTCTAAGTCGCTCGCAAACATCTTGATCATGGGCATGCCTCTCCTTCGTCTGCACGATATTGTAGACGAGAACGGGCGCGCCCCAAGAGAGGCACGCCCGTCAGGCGAAAGATTGTCCTACACCGCGGCGGGGCCGTGTTCGCCGGTGCGGATGCGGATGACCTCCTCGACCGGCTCGACCCAAATCTTGCCGTCGCCGACGGCGCCGGTGCGGGCGGCGTTGCAGATGATGTCGACAATTCCGTCGACATGCTCATCGGCGCAGATAAGGGTGAACTGTACCTTAGGGATCGTGTTGACAAGCAACTCGTTGCCGCGCACGTATTCCTTCCAGCCATGCTGCGCGCCGCAGCCCTGCACCTGGTTGATGGTCATGCCACGAACATCGGCAGCAAACAGTGCGTCTTTAAGAACCTCAAGCTTCTCGGCACGAACGATCGCCGTAATCTTCTTCATAGTGAATTCCTCTCTTTAATAAAGAAATGAACCGCTCATTCATGTGGCACGGGTTTTCCAGGTGCCCGAGATTGCCCCGAAAGAGGAGCGCCGCGTACTTCGGTACGCAAGCGACGGTTTGAGGGGCAAGGTCGGGTGCCTGGGAAAGCCGTGCTGCTAATCGAGTCCGGAGAACGAAGGATACGCGCTCTCGCCGTGCTGACTCGCATCCAGGCCCAGCGCCTCGTCTGCCTCGTCCACGCGCAGGCTACCGTGGAAGAGCGCCTTGACCACCGCGGCGATCACCAAATCGAGCATCAGTACAAGAGCGACCGTCACCACAATGCCCAAAATCTGCGAGATGAGCAGCGACACGTCGCCCGTGTAGAACAGGCCGCCCTTACCGGTCCACGAGAGCTCCGGCACGCAGAACAGGCCCGTGAGCACGCCGCCCAAGATGCCGCCGATGCCGTGGCAGCCAAACGCGTCGAGCGCATCGTCGTAGCCAAACTTGGTCTTAAGATGGCTGATAGCCAGGTAGCAGACAGGTGATACGATCAGGCCCATGACCAGCGCCGCCCACGGCTCGACAAAGCCCGCACCCAGCGTGACCACCACAAGGCCCGCAACCAGACCGGTGCTGGCACCCACCAGCGTGGGGCGACCGGTATGCACGCGCTCGACGACAAGCCACGAGACCATGCCCGCCGCGCTGGCCGTCACGGTGTTGAGGATGGCGAGCGCCGCCACGGCGTCGGCCTTAAACTCGCTGCCGCCGTTAAAGCCAAACCAGCCAAACCAAAGCAGGCCGGCGCCCAGCGCCACAAACGGCACGTTATGCGGGCGGTAGCTCACCATGCCAAAGCCGCGACGACGGCCGAGCATTAAGCAGAGAATCAGGCCCGTCAGACCGGACGAGATGTGCACCACGTCGCCGCCCGCAAAGTCGAGCGCGCCGATGATGTCGCCGATAAAGGAACCCTCACCGCCCCAGACCATGTGGGCGAGCGGCGCATAGACCACGAGCAGCCAAATGCCCAGGAAGGCCGTCATGGCACCAAACTTAACGCGGCCGGCCAGGCTGCCCGTGACGATAGCAGCCGTGATCATGGCAAACGCCATTTGGAAGGCGATGTTGATGATTTGAGGGTAGACGGCACCGTCCGCAGCATTGCCCTCGGCCGCCTGCAGTACCTGGTTAAGCACCGGCAAGCACAGCAGCTGGTCAAGGCCTCCAATAAACGGGCTGGAACCATCGCCACCGTAGGCCAGCGACCAGCCGGCGACAATCCACAGCACACCAACCAGGCCAATGGCGCCAAAACACATGAGCATGGTGTTGATGACATTTTTGCGCCTGGACAGGCCGCCATAGAAAAACGCCAGACCCGGTGTCATTAAAAACACGAGCATGGTGCAGATGAGCATAAACGTTGTCGATCCCGTATCGTACATTCGCTCCCCTTTGGTCGCATGAACGTTGTCGGCGCCCATAATGCGGCCGAGGGGCAACTGGTGTAGACCAGATACGGCGTTGTTAAACGCTGCGTTGTCGAATGGAAACGGTGCCGCAATCTTGGAAACGGCGCGGCAACGGACGCGAAACGAACGGGAAATACGCGAGCAAGGGAGCCGTGAGCGTGCCCGTCCCGGCTAGCGCCGAAACAGCTCGTGGGCGCGGTCGCGGAGATTGGTTGCTCGAATGACACCCTCGTAGCGATTGATACGCAAGCGCGGGAAAGCATTGAAGAAGCGCAGGTCGCGACGGCTGAGCGACACACTCGGCACCGGACGCCTCATGCGCTTACCGGCAAGGCGACGACTGAGCGACGGACGCGGCATGCTCGGCGCGGCATCGGCGACGCGGCGGGCGGCAAGCGCCAGGCCGCGAGCACCATCCGAGATAAACGTCGGCATCGAAGCCTTCTCACGAAGGGCATCGAGCGCCGCGTCGCCCAGCTCGGCCAGCCACGCGTTAACGGCGCGGCTACGGATATGCGTCTGCGCTACCGAGTCGATCGTCGAATCGGGAATACGTTCGAGCATGGAGTCCGAGGCATCGGCAAGCGACTCATTGATGCGGTCGGCAAGGTCGGCGCGCACACGCTCCAGCTGATCGGACAGGCGACGCCAACTGGCCAAAGAACACACCGCGTCGACCATCATCGCGACCGCGACGATAAAGGCGGACAGCCGCACAATCAGCACCGGCAGATGGCCAAGCAGTCCCAGCAATGCCGGCTCCACTAAACGACAAATGCACAACGCGCCCAGGCCAAACGCGCAGGCCCAGTACAGGCAGATACGTCCGTGCAAGTTAAACGGCAGGTGCGAATAGTCCCAAAAGCGTGCGCCCGTTGTTTTTTCCAAAAGAAGGCCCACACTGTACTCGATTACACTGCACACAAGCGCCGCGGCGACAAATTGGCTCGAGGCATCCGGAATCCCGCGCAGCAAAAGCCAGCAGGCTATGCCGCCCACACCATAGATAGGGCAACACGGCCCCAGCAAGAATCCGCTGTTGGCAAAGCGTCCTTGGTTGAGCATGGCGCAGACTGTCGACTCCCATGCCCAACCGCAAAACCCGTAAAAGGCAAACGAGAGCACCAGTGCCGAGAGCGGACAGGCGGCAAGCGTCGCGCCGTCAAATGCCATGTCGATCGCGGTCCCCACCGTCTACCCTCTCCTCTTTTCGTTCGATTCTTCACTCACGCCATCGTCTGCCTCGTCCTTGCGCGGCAGACGGCCGGCGATCGTCTCGCGCAGAGCACACCATTTATCCGCCAGGCACACAATCCATGCCTCACGACACGTCGGCGGCACTGGCACCAGCGGAAACATATGGCGCACGATAATATTCCGCTCGCGCGACGTCAGCTCAAAATCTTCCTCCGCACGCGCCAGAGCAAAAAACGGATGCCGAAAGCCATGCAGCCGATGGCTTGGGTCGGGATCGTGCCAGTCATAAAGAAAGTAATCGTGCAGCAGGGCCCCGCGCAGCAACGAGGCGCGGTCGACGGAGATACCGACACGGCCCAAGCGCTCGGCAAAGGACAGGCTCGCCCGCGCTACCGAAGTCACATGTGCATAGACCGTCACATCGCCATGCTGGATAAACTCGCGCGTCAGGTCCAGACGGCCCGCCTGCGCCAGTTGACGGGCAGCATGGTCTACTTCGCACGCGATTTTCTCGGCACGAACGACATCGGACATGCTGCCTCCTTCCAGCGACTCACGGCGACAAGCCACAGCCTGCACGCATTGAATAAATCATCATCGAATCTACCAGTATGGCATCGGACAAAACGTTTTGCCCCACCAGTTGGCGAATTACCGCGCCGCCGTCACATATCAAACGCCAAAATGTGCGAGACTGTTTTGTGCAATTGTGCCGGCCGAGGGAGCGCTGGCGCTCGATTCGCATGGAGTAACCCACAACGATGCTGCTTACGCAAACGACAACGCCCGAGGACGTCAAGGCTCTCGACCGCGCCGAGCTTCCGCTGCTCTGCGGCGAGATCCGCCAGGCAATCCTCGAAAGCTCCGCCGCCGTCGGTGGGCACGTTGCTCCCAACCTGGGCGTCGTTGAGCTTACGGTTGCGCTTCATCGCGTGTTTAACTCCCCCATCGACAAGATTGTCTTTGACGTTTCGCACCAGACCTACGCCCACAAGGCGCTGACTGGGCGCGCATACACCTATATCGATCCGGAGCGTTATGGTGAGGCTTCTGGCTTTGCCAATCCCGACGAGTCCGAGCACGACCTGTTTGCCATGGGCCATACCTCCACGTCGGTGAGCCTGGGCTGCGGCCTTGCCCACGCGCGCGACCTGGCGGGTGACGCGTACAACGTCATTACCATCATTGGCGACGGTTCGCTTTCGGGCGGCCTGGCGTTTGAGGGCCTCAACAATGCCGCCGAGCTCGACAGCAACTTGATCATCATCGTCAACGATAACGACCAGTCCATCGCCGAAAACCATGGCGGCCTGTATCGCAATCTGGCCGAACTGCGCGCCAGCAACGGCGCCTGTGAGCGCAACGTTTTCCGCGCGATGGGGCTCGACTACCGCTATCTGGACACCGGTAACGATGTGTTAGCCCTCGTCGACGCGCTGCAGGAACTGCGCAATATCGATCATCCCATCGTGCTGCACGTCTCCACCGCCAAGGGCAAGGGCTTTGAGCCAGCCCAGAGCGACCCCGAGCGCTGGCACCATGTGGGTCCGTTTGACATGGCAACCGGGCGCAAGCTCTGCCCGGGCCATCCGAGCGAGCCTGCGCCGCGCACCTATGCCGACATTACGGGTGAGGCGCTCAGCGCCGCCATCGAGCGCGATCCACAGGTCGTGGGCATCACGGCCGCCACGCCCTACATCATGGGCTTTACACCCGAGCTTCGCGCCGCGGCCGGCAAACAGTTCGTCGATGTGGGCATTGCCGAGGAGCACGCCGTGACCTTTGCCACCGCGCTTGCGCGCTCGGGCGCCAAGCCAGTCTTTGGTGTGTACGGCACGTTTTTGCAGCGCGCCTACGACGAGCTGTGGCACGACCTGTGCCTCAACGACACCCCCACAACCATCCTGGTGTTTGGCGCGTCGATCTTTGGCTCCACATCCGAGACGCACCTCTCGTTCTTTGATATATCTATGCTGGGCGGACTTCCCAACATGCACTATCTGGCACCGGCCTGCATGGAGGAATACCTGTCCATGCTGAGCTGGTCGCTCGACCACCGCGAGCATCCCGTGGCGATCCGCGTTCCGGGCATTGGCCTGGTTAGCCGCCCCGATTTGGCGCCCGCCGAGGACACCGACTACAGCACCGTTCGCTACGACGTGGTGCGTCAGGGCCGCGACGTTGCCGTGCTCGCGCTTGGCGATTTCTTTGAGCTTGGCGAGCGCGTGACAAACCGCTTGGCTGCCGAATACGGCATAGAGGCCACGCTCGTCAACCCGCGCTTTGCAACCGAGCTTGACCGCGAGTCTCTCGATGGCCTTGCCGCCGAGCATCGCGTTGTCGTCACCCTCGAGGACGGCATCATGGACGGTGGCTGGGGCGAGCGCGTCGCGTGCTACTTGTCCTGCACGCCCGTGCGCACGCGCACCTTTGGCATCGCCAAGGGCTTTCCCGACCGCTACGACCCCAACGAGTTGCTTGCTCAGAACGGCATGACGGTTGAGAATATGGCCGCTGAAGCAGTACGCCTGCTGAACGAGTAGAAAAACCTCCGCAAGGGAAGCACCCCTGCGGAGGTTTTTATTTTCCCAACTCAATTGTCTCGATCTGTAACACCTAGAGGACAAATCCTCGCCCAATTGTTACAGATCTAGACAAACCGTCTTTGCCCCTGTTGTTTGTCTCAATCTGTAACAGATAGAGACCTTTTGTCCGTCCAGATGTTACAGATCGAGACACTCAAGTCCCCCTAAAGAGAAAATCTCAATCTGTAACAGTTACTCGGCAAAAATGGCTGCAGATGTTACAGATTGAGACAAAACAGCGAGGCAGGCCGCCACATCCGCAAGAATCACCACAAAGGTGCCCGTCCCCTTTGTGGTAGTTTTAAGTCATGGTCGGCGCGAAAAACGAATAGCCATTCATACGCGATCTCCTTACTTATATATGTCGCGTTGCCGCCATTATAGCGACCGCCGCGAGCGACCATGCTGTCCGCAAAACGCTATCTCAGCTGTAATAATCGACGTTTGCCCAGATAAAACCTGCCAAAATAAACCTGTCCCTTTTTGGTAGGTAGAATTACCCATAAGGTAAGTATGTTTCTGAGTTATTTCGTGTTGACCCATTTGAGCGCGATAGGGTATAACTCTATTCAACCGCTAGGGATTTTATTGAGAAAGGTGTTCTACCATGAGCAAGAACCTCTCCCAGCAGGTCGTTTTCGACCGTCGCGGCTTCATCGCCGCCACCTTTGCAACCGTCGCCGGCCTTGGTCTTGCCGGCTGCTCCGACACCAGCGCCGAGGCCGACAAGGGTTCCGCCGCCGGCTCCTCCAAGAGCCCCGAGGACACCGAGGCTTCCACCACGCTCGATGCCAAGGCATTCGACAAGCTCGTCGACAACGGCCCCAAGGCCGATGATGACGCCATCGCCGCCAGCACCTGGGCCACGGCCGTCAAGGACGCCGGCGTCTTTAAGATCGGTGGCGTTCAGACCTCCACGCTCTTCTCCCTCCTCAACGAGAAGGACGGCAAGACCCGCGGCTTCGACGCCGGCATCGCGCAGCTCCTGTCCAACTACATTCTGGGCGAGAACAAGGTCGAGATCACCCAGGTGACCTCGGACACGCGTGAGTCCGTCCTGCAGAACGGCCAGGTCGACGCCGTCTTTGCCACCTACACCATTACCGATGAGCGCAAGAAGCTTGTCTCCTTTGCCGGTCCCTACTACTACACCCAGCAGGCTATCCTGGTGCTCGCCGACAACGACGACATTAAGAGCGTCGACGACCTGGCCGACAAGAACGTCGCCGTCCAGTCCGGCTCCAACGGCCCCGCCATCCTGGAGGAGTTCGCCCCCAAGGCCAGCCAGCAGGAGTTCAAGACCGACGAGGAGGCCCGTCAGGCACTTCAGCAGGGCCGCGTTGACGCCTACGTCATCGACAACAACATGCAGCAGAGCGCCCTGGTCCGCGAGCCCGGTAAGTACAAGATCGCCGGCAAGCCCTTCGGCAGCAAAGAGCCCTACGGCATCGGCCTGCCGCTCGATTCCGACGGCGTCGCCTTTGTCAACGACTTCCTTAAGAAGATCGAGGACGATGGCACCTGGACCGAGCTGTGGCAGATCTGCATCGGCGATCGCACGGGCGATACCAACGTTCCCGAGCTGCCCGAGATCGGCGCCTAGACAGCGAGCCCAGTAACGGCCGCTACGAAACCATACGGAAACGCACGATGCGCTTTATTGCGCTAAACTGTTTCCACACTGAGTTGTCGGGGCTTCCGTACACACGGGAGCCCCTTTCCTTATCGGCGGGAGGTCCGCATGAGTCTCTCCGAGCTCTGGTCGCTCTATGGCCAGAACTATATCGACGCGCTGCTAGCAACCTGGGGCATGACGCTTGAGTCGTTTGCCATCGCCATGGTGCTGGCCGTCGCCGTCACCGTGATGCGCGTGTCGCCGCTCAAGCCGCTGCGCATTTTTGGCGACCTGTATGTTCAGGTCTTCCGTAACATCCCCGGCATCGCGCTGCTTATCATCGTCGTCTATGCGCTGCCGCCGCTCAAGGTCGTCCTGCCCTACCGCACCTGCGTTATCGTCGCCACGGTCCTTTTGGGCTCGGCCTTTGGCTCCGAGAACTTTATGAGCGGCATCAACACCGTCGGCGTCGGCCAGGTGGAAGCCGCGCGCTCGCTCGGCATGAGCTTCAGCCGCATCCTCGCCAAGATCGTGATTCCGCAGGCACTGCGCTCGAGCGTGCTGCCCATGACCAACCTCTTTATCGCCGTCATGCTCACCACCGCACTCGGCAGCCAGGTACCGCTTCAACCGCAGGAGCTCACCGGCGTGGTGAGCTACATCAACACGCGCTCGCTCGGCGGCGTCGCCGCGTTCTTTATCTCGGCGCTCGGCTACCTGGGCACGGCCTTTGTGGTGAGCCACATTGGCAACTACATCGATAAGAAGGTGAGGATCCTCCGATGAGCAAGCATTCCACCTCCGCGCTCACCATGCGCGATGCGCTCTACGAGGCCCCCGGCCCCAAGATGCGTGCCAAGATTCGCATCGGCACCGCCATCTCGCTTGTTGCCGTCGCCGCGCTCGTCGTCCTCGTGTTGCAGCGCTTTTATGTGACCGGTCAGCTTTCGGTCCACTATTGGTATTTCTTTACGCACCTCACCACCTGGAAGTTCCTGCTTGCCGGCTTTGAGGGCACCGTTAAAGTCGCACTCACCGCTGGCGCCATCGCGCTGGTGTTGGGCCTAGCCCTTATGCTCGGCCGCACCAGCGACATTAAACCGCTGCAGCTGGTCTGCCGCGTGCTCACCGATTTCTTCCGCGGCGTACCGAGCCTGCTGTTCATCTACTTCTTCTTTTTGGTGCTGCCTCAGTACAAAATTGCGCTGCCGTCGTTTTGGATGCTCACGCTCCCCGTCGCGCTCGCTGCAGCCGGCGTGCTGGCCGAGATCTTTCGCGCGGGCGTCAACGCCGTGCCGCGCGGGCAGGTCGAGGCAGCCCAAGCGCTCGGTCTCTCCAAAGCTAAAATCACCTTTAAAATCGTGCTGCCGCAGGCGATTCGGTTTATCATCCCGTCGTTGATTTCGCAGCTTGTGGTCGTAGTCAAAGACACCACCGTCGCTTACGTGGTGAGCTACCCCGACCTCATGCAAAATGCCCGCGTGCTCATTACCAACTACGACGCCCTCGTGTCGGTCTACCTGGTAATCGCGGTCATCTACATCCTCATCAACGTCGCGATCAATAAGGCCGCTGTCTACGTTTCGCACAAGACCGGCGCGACCATCATCCGCTAACGCTTTACCATTTCCAGTCATAAGGAGCCGAGCACCATGGCACAGAGCACCTCTTCCACCGGCAATCAGCCGCTGATCGAGCTCAAGCACGTCGATAAGCACTATGGCGATCTGCACGTCCTCAACGACATCAATCTCTCGGTCGACCGCGGCGAGGTCGTCGTCGTGATCGGCCCCTCGGGCTCGGGCAAGTCGACCATGTGCCGAACCATCAACCGCTTGGAAACCATCGACTCGGGCGAGATCCTCATCGAGGGCGAGCCCCTGCCGCAGGAAGGCAAGGACCTTGCCCGTATGCGTGCCGAGCTGGGCATGGTGTTTCAGCAGTTCAACCTGTTCGCACATATGACCGTGCTGCAGAACGTCATGCTGGGACCGGTCGACGTGCTGGGCGTCTCCAAGGACGAGGCCCGCGAGCGCGCCATGGACCTGCTGGGCCGCGTGGGCGTTGCCGAACAGGCCGATAAGGTGCCCGCACAGCTCTCGGGCGGCCAGCAGCAGCGCGTAGCCATCGCCCGCTCGCTTGCCATGCAACCCAAGGCCATGCTTTTTGATGAGCCCACGAGCGCCCTTGACCCCGAGATGATCAACGAGGTGCTCGAGGTCATGGTCCGTCTGGCCCAGCAGGGCATGACGATGATCGTCATTACTCACGAGATGAACTTTGCCCGCCGCGTGGCCGATCGCGTCGTGTTTATGGCCGACGGCCAAATCGTGGAAACCGGCACGCCCGACGAGTTCTTCGACCACCCCCAGACCAAGCGCGCCCAGGACTTCCTCAACTCCATCAAGGGCCACTAACCAGCAACCCCGTGGGACAAATCCATTGAAAGTGTTGTCCCACGTCTCTCATGCGCCCTGTCACCTTCAGATTCGAAAGCAGCACCCATGATCGGAACACGTACTTCCTCGTCCTATACCCCGCACGTCGACGTTGCCCCCGCCGACCGCCCGCTCATCCTCGTCGCGCCGCGTTGGGAAGAGGCAAAGCCGTTTTTGAGCGAAACGCTCTCCCCCAACGAGGAAATCGCCAGTGTCTTTGTCGATGCCATCCTTGCCGCTGGCGGCCTGCCGCTGCAGATGTCCATCACCGAGGACATTGATGTTATCCGTCATTACGTTGATATCGCCGACGGCATCGCCATTCCCGGCGGCCCCGATGTCAATCCCAAACGTTGGGGCGATGATCGACCCTACGACCCCACCCTCTGCTGCGAGATCCGCGATAGCTTTGAGTTTAAGCTGGTCGACGAGGTGCTCCGCGCCAAAAAGCCGCTCTTTACCACCTGCCGCGGCACGCAGCTGCTCAATGTCGCCACTGGCGGCACCCTGTGCATGGACGTACCGAGCCTGGGCGCGCGCGAGGGCCGCACGCAGTGGCGCCATACCCACGTGCTCAACGACCCCGTGCATCCCGTCGAGGTCGTGCCGGGCTCGCTTCTGGAGCGCGCGGTTGGCGGGCACAGACTTATCCAGACCAACTCCGCACACCACTGCTGCGTCGAGCGTCTGGGTAAGAGCACGCGCTTGGTCGCCAAGGCAACCGACGGCGTTCCCGAGTGCATCGAGGTCGAAGGCCAGCCTTTCTGCCTGGGTGTGCAATGGCATCCCGAGTACACCTGGCAGACGCTCGAGACCGACTTTAACCTGTGGAAGTCGTTTGTCGAGGCGGCGGCCAAGGTAAAGCAGGCCCGCTAGTTCGCGAACCGCACAACAGATAAGGACGCCCCGCCGGCCACATGGTCCGACGGGGCGTCCCTTTGCCTAGCTTAAACCGAAGGGAACGCGACAACGTCCGCAGGGCGCTCCAGCGTCTCGGCAATGCGATCGCGCACTTCGAGCAGACACTCGATAAGCAGCGGATTGAAAGCGCCGCACTCACCGTCCAGAATCATCCGAATCGCCTCTTCTTGCGAAATGGCGTCCTTGTACACACGCACGCTCGTCAACGCATCGTACACATCGGCCACCGAGACCACCTGAGCGGCAATGGGGATATCGTCGCCCTTAAGACCGTCAGGATAGCCCGTACCATCCCAACGTTCATGATGCCAGCGGGCGATTTGGTACGCATAGTCCAAAAGGGCACTTCCTTCATGGTTTCTGCCCAGATTGCGCAGCATGTCGGCGCCAATGGTAGTATGCGTCTTCATTATTTCAAACTCTTCGGGCGTCAGACGTCCGGGCTTGTTGAGAATCGCATCGTCGATCGACATCTTGCCGATATCGTGCAGCGCCGACGCCAACGCAATCGAAGAACGCTCCTCGTTGCCAAGAGAGTACTTGTCGCTCCGTCGCGCCAAGTCGCCAAGCAGCAGCTCAGTCAACTTCTCGATATGCGTGACATGCCTGCCGCTTTCGCCATTACGGACTTCCATGACGCTCGCCATGATGTCGACGAGTATACGGCTGTTATTGACGCGCGCATTGTACTGCTGCGACAGCAGACTCGTCAGACGACGCTGTTTGGCATACAGTCGAATAATATTGTTGACGCGACGACGCACAATGCGGTCATCGAACGGGCGACTGATATAGTCCGAGGCGCCCAAATCGTAAGCACGTAACACCGCGTCGTCGGTATCTTCGCTCGAGATCATAATAACAGGTAGGCTATCGAGGGCTGCCTGACGCGAAAGCTCGGCCAGCACCTCACAGCCGCTCATGTCCGACATGACAATATCGAGCAGCACGAGGGACAGGTCGCCACCATAACGGTCAACCGCATCGAGCGTGGCGCGACCGCTATCGGCTTCTAGAATGCGATAGTCGTCCTTGAGCATCTCACCGAGGATGGACCGGCTCACTTTGGAATCGTCGGCAATCAGCACCAGGGGCTTTTGGCTCCTGATCGTCTCGCTTGCATCGGCATCCGTCACAACCGTGCCGCGTCTGATCTTCGCACGATTCAAGAGAGTGGCTGCGCGATGCACGCCTTCCTCGATCGTCTCACCGCTCACACGAACGCCGCTCGCACAGGCCGATAGGTCGATCTCCTCATTCCCCGGTACAACAGCAGAGCGAATGGCCTCCGACACATGGTGCAAACGCCGAGCAAAATCATCGGGGGCAATATCGGGCATGACGACCTCAAACTCGTCGCAATCATAGCGCACAAGCAGATCGGTCGAGTGAATGTTATCGCGTATAACGGCCGCGACGACGCCAAGCACCAAATCGCCGACACGATGGCCATAAGCGTCGTTGACCATCTTAAAATCATCGAGGTCAACGATCGCCACGCCACCGGATACATGGTGCGTGCGGAGTCTTTCATCAAAGTAGCGACGATTGCGAACGCCCGTCACCACATCGGTGTAGGCCGCCTCCTCATCTGCCACCTCTTGCTCATTGACCGGGCGTGCCACAAGTAAAACGCGTCGCTCGCCTTCAACCGTCACGGGACGCACGGAAGCACAGTATTCGATACCGTCGCCCGTCAGTCGCTCAGACACTTCATCGGAACCCCCGAGCACCTTGCGACAAACCTGACGCAAGCAAGGGCACTGATCGCCAAAGAACAGGCAGTTATGCTCGTTATTAATCTGTTCGGCAGAAAGCAGGCGCACCATGGGGTAAATCTTCTCGACACGGGCGACCTTGGCGGCGGCCTCGCTGTCGGTAAGATTACCCCCATATTTATTGAGCATATACGGCCTTTTCCGTCGTTGGCCTGGCAACGGTACGTCCGTTAAACGTTACTAGAGTAACATCTTGCAGAGCAGGCAGGTGCACAATTGTTGTAATATTTTTAATAGCAATAGAATGGGTCAATTACCTCTGCGAACACGCAGCTCAAGATTGATTTATTGCAGGACACCAATGTTTATTGATTCTCCTGTATGAGTCACCGACGCATCAGCGGCTTAGAATGGCGCGGACGGCGTTGGCGGCTGCGACCGGTCGATCTCGAAGACCGTTATGCGCGCCCGGAATTGTTACAACGGGGCAGCCCAGTAACTCCGCAGCCGCTCGTGCACCTGCCGCGCGGGACGTATCGGCCGAAAGCTCTCCCAAGCAGACGGCGGCAACGGTTTTTGATGCGCGAACTCGATCCCAATCGGGACCATACGTCATGACAAGTCCATACTCGTTCGCCATAAAGCCACGTCCATTGCGCATAGCATATTTGGCTTCCGCTTTGGTTATACCGGGAGCTTCAGGGTCGGGGTCTCCAATAGCGCCCAAGAAGACCCTCAGCGCCCTCGAAACTTTCCCCGCCGCAACCATCTCGAGCAAAACCGGGGCTGCGCCCAAGCCAACGCCCTCGCCTGTCACGGCCGGCTCATGCAAAATCGCAGACGATACTGCCGCCGCATCCGCATGAAGGAGCTCAAGGGCAACGAGCGTGCCAGCGCTGTGCGCGAGGACATTTGCCGGGGCGCCGACATGTTGGATAACAGCTCGCAGGTCGGCAGCCTGAACTGCCAGATCGTAGCGCCCGTCTGCCGCATCGTCGCTCTCGCCGCAACCACGGCGGTCATAGGCAATGACGCGATAGCCACAGGCGAGCTCGCGGGCGATGCCGTCAAAAAATGTGCCGTCGACGCACGCACCGTGCACGCACACCAAGGCGGGCGCATCGGACGATACATCCGGGCCGGCATACTCGCGGCAGGCAATCGTGGTGCCCGCATTTTCGACCGTAAAATCCATGTTGTGATCCTATCGTCAACGCCATCAGGCCACACCGAGGTGCGACTTGGACAGTCTGGCGCCATGTTGCGCATACTTAAATGCGTTTACTGTACCCGACTCGCACCCTTTCATGATAGGGTTCCGAAAACTCACCAGGCTGCACAGTTTCGGCTTAGACAACAGTGTCCAGACCCGCGATTGGCACGGGGGCCAATGCTATGCTTAAGTGCAACTGTCCCGAGGAGCATATGCCTATGTCTACGTTTTTGAATGCCAGCCCCATCTTTGGGCCTGTCCGCAGCCGACGCCTTGGACTCTCGCTCGGCGTCAACATGATGCCTGCCAGCGGCAAGATTTGCACCTTTGACTGCATTTACTGCGAAAACGGACTCAACGCCGAACGCCCCTGCCACGAGCCACACAACACGGCTGCCGTGGTGCTCGATGCACTCGAAGCCAAACTACGCGAGATGACGGTCGAGGGTGAGCTGCCCGATGTAATCACGTTTGCCGGCAACGGCGAGCCCACCGCCGCACCGGAGTTCCCGCAGGCTATCGCCGGCGCTGTCGCGCTTCGCGACCAGTTGGCCCCGAACACCAAGATTGCCGTGCTTTCCAACGGCACGCGCGCCGACCGTCCCCAGGTGCATGATGCGCTCATGATGGTCGACGACAACATCCTCAAGCTCGATACGGTCGATCCGGCATTTATCCAGCTGCTCGACCAGCCCGTTGGTCCCTACGACGTCGAGCACCAGATCGAGACGTTCGCGAGCTTTGATGGCCACGTTATCATTCAGACGCTATTCCTAACCGGCGAGTACCAAGGCAAGTCTATTGACAACACGGGCGACGAATACGTCGGCCCTTGGCTTGCGGCGCTCGAGCGCATTCGTCCGCAGGAGGCGACCATCTACACGGTGGCACGCGAGACGCCAGTCGCCGGCCTTGCTAAAGCGGCGCCTGAGGTGCTCGACGCCATTGCCGCGCGCGTCCAAGCCCTCGGCATCCCCTGCCAGGTGAGTTACTAGCACCCGTCTGCCCAAGAGCAGCTAATTTGGGACGGGGCTTTTTTGACTGCTTTTGGGAGCGATATGGGCGGCGCAAGGCCGCGCGGACAAAAGCAGTCAAAAAAGCCCCGTCCCAAATTAGCTGCTCTGCGGGTGGGCTATACTAGCCTCGGATGAAAGGAAGTTAGCCATGTATGACAAAGGACCCGTACCCGGCCGCAACGACGATTGCTGGTGCGGCAGCGGCAAAAAATACAAGAAATGTCATAGCTCCTTTGATGAGCGCCTCGAGCGCCTGTGGGAAGAGGGCTGGAACGTCCTGCCCCGCACGCTCTATAAGACGCCTGCCGATATCGAGGGCATCAAGCGCTCGGCCGCCATCAACGTGGGCGTGCTCGATTATGTGGGTGAGCATATCGCCGCGGGCATGACCACCAATCAGATCGACCAGATGATCTACGACTACACCGTCGAGCATGGTGGAACGCCGGCCGACCTCAACTACGAGGGCTACCCCAAGAGCGTGTGCACCTCGATCAATGACGTAGTCTGCCACGGCATTCCCTGCGATACGGACGTACTGCACGAGGGCGACATCATCAACGTGGACTGCTCAACGATCTTAGACGGCTATTTTAGCGACTCGAGCCGCATGTTCTGCATCGGCAAGGTCTCGGCCGAGCGCCAGCGCTTGGTCGACGTCACCCGCGCCAGCGTGGAGGCGGGTCTGGCAGCCGTCAAGCCATGGCTGCCGCTCTCCGTGATGGCCGAGGCCGTTCAAAAGACGGTCGAGGACGCCGGCTTTAGCGTGGTGCGCGAGTACGGTGGCCACGGCATTGGCAAGGAGTTCCACGAGGACCCGTTTGTGGGCTTTACCACCGAGGCGCCCGACGTGGACACTATCATGGTTCCGGGCATGGTCTTTACTATCGAGCCCATGGTCAACGCCGGAGCACCCGACATTAAGATTAGCAAGGGCGATGGGTGGTGCGTGCGCACCAAGGACGGCAGCGACTCGGCCCAGTGCGAGGTACAGCTCGTGGTGACCGAGGACGGCTACGATCTGCTGAGCTGGTAGCCGTAGATGCGCCAGATGCTGACGGGCACGCTCGTCTTGCATCCGGCGTTTTATTTGAACGTTTTGCCTGATAAAACCTGCCAAAATAAACCTGTCCCTTTTTGGCAGGTTGAGCGGAGAGGAATGCTTGTGAACATCCTGGTTTTGCTGCCCGTCAACGACCGCCATCGTGCAATTCTTGAGTCGAGCGCTCCGGGCGAGGATTTTATCTACACGAGCGCTGGCGACATCACGCGCGAACAGGTCGCCGATGCCGACGTGATCCTGGGCAACATCGACCCCGACATGCTCACGGCATGCGACCATCTCCAACTGTTGCAATTGCAGACCGCCGGCTATGACGACTACCTTGCCGCCGGCACCGTGCCGGCTGAAGCCAAGCTGTCTTGCTCGATCGGCGCCTACGGTCAGGCCGTGAGCGAGCACATGTTTGCCATGGTCCTTTCCATGATGAAGCGCCTGCCCGGCTATCACGACTTGCAGCGCGAGCATCGCTGGGAGGATTTGGGGCCGGTCACCTCGCTCAAAAACGCCAACGTGCTGGTGCTGGGCGCAGGCGATATCGGTGGCCACTTTGCCACGCTCTGCCGCAGCATGGGTGCGCATGTCCGCGGCATCAAGCGCCATCCGCTCGTCTACCCCATTGTGTTTGAGGACATGGACGGCATGGATGCCCTGTCTGAGCGCCTGGCAGAGGCCGACATCGTCGCATCCTTTATGCCCAGCACGCCCGAGACCCGCGGTCTGGCGAACGCCGAGTTCTTCGCCGCGATGAAACCGGGCGCGTTCTTTGCCAACGGCGGCCGCGGCGATCTTGTGGTCGCCGACGACCTGGTTGCCGCTCTGGAATCGGGACATCTCGCCGGCGCCGCGGTCGACGTCACCGATCCCGAGCCGCTGCCCGCCACAAGCCCGCTGTGGGATGCACCCAACATGCTCATCACGCCGCATGTCTCGGGCTGGTTTCACTTGGAGGCTACGCTCAACAATGTGGTCGACATTGCCGCAGAGAACCTGCGTCACCTGCAGGCCGGCGAGACGCTCCGCTGCTGGATCGAACACTAAAAAGGCCGGCGCCCAAATGGGCGTCGGCCTTCTCTTTTACGAACATGCAACCCATAACATCGACGATCGTTTTAATTACAAGCTCAGGCCGGCACCATTGCGCTCGATAACATCCTTGTACCAGGCAAAAGAATCCTTGCGGTAACGTTTGCATTCGCGCGGGTCGTCATCGGTACGATCGACGTAGATAAAGCCGTAGCGCTTCTTGACGCCGTTGCTCGTCGACAGCAGGTCGAGCGCTGACCACGGACAATAAGCAAGCATCTCTACGCCGTAATCCATGGCACGCTTCATGGCCGCGATATGCTTCTCCAGGTAGTCGATTCGGTACGGGTCATGCACACGGCCATCCGCCGTGAGTTCATCGAACGCTCCCAACCCGTTCTCGCACACCATGAGCGGCTTGTTGTAGCGCATATAGATATCGCGCAGCAGGTACTCAAGACCAATCGGATCGATCGCCCAATCCCAATCGTTCGTATCGAGGTTGGGATTTTTGCACATCTCGTAGAACCCGGGATGGGTTTCGAACCCGTTGATGTCACCTTTCTTACCGGTGAGGTTCACCCCGTTCCAGCGCATCTGCTTGGAACCGTCGTCGGGACACCATCGCGCACATTCGCTCGCATAGTAGTTGATGCCGAGCATGTCAGACGTGCCACTCGCAATGAGCTCCATATCGCCCGGATCGATCTTGGGCGCCAAACCGTGACGTTCAAGATAGGCCATGGCAGAATCTGTGTAGTGGCCCTTGAAGTAGATATCCAGGTAATAGCCGTTGCGCAGGTCGTGCGCGTTCTGCGCGGCCATCACGTCCTCGGCATGGGAGGTCAGGGGGTAAATGGGCGAATAGCCGATCACCGACCCCACCATGCCGTCGGGCACGAGCTCGTGAACCAAGTTGCACGCTACGGCATGCGCTAAGTTCATGTGATGGTTAATCTGGTAGCGCAGCTGGTTGTCGCCCCGCAGCTCCTCGGGGATATAGCACTTCTGCGTCCAGTATTGAACGATAATCGATTGTTCGTTAATAGTCGTCCAATACTTGACCTGGCCTTTGAACTCGTTAATCACAAAACGGGCGTAGGCCTCAAAGTCGTCGACCACCTGGCGTGAAATCCAACCGCCGTAACGCTCCACAAGCGCCCAAGGCAGATCATAGTGGTAGAGCGTCACGATCGGCTCAATATCGTGCGTCAAAAGCTCGTCAATCAGGTCATGATAGAACTTGATACCAGCCGGGTTGACGGCACCCGTTCCGTCGGGGATCACGCGCGACCAAGCAATCGAGAAGCGGTACGCCTTGAGTCCCATCTCGGCCATGAGCGCCACATCCTCACGGAAATGATGATAGTGGTCGCTCGCAATATCGGCCGTAGCAAACCCGCGCTCCTCGTAACTGTGCTGGTTGATGACGTCCTGCTGAGACGGCTTCTTGCCATCCTCATACGCAGCGCCCTCAACCTGGTAGGCGCTCGTAGCGGCGCCCCAAAGAAACTCCTCCGGGAAAGCCGTGGTAGTGTATGCCATGGTTGTCTCCAAAATCGACAGAACCCGAGCGGCGGACGCCAAGAAAAGGCGCCCGGCTCAGACGATTTGACAGAAGTTGGCCCCGTTATTCCGCGGTCTGCTCCTTGATGGCGGCGCGCTTACCGAGCACAAACGTCGACACAAAGGCGCAGGCAAGAGACACAGCCATGACCGTAAGTGCAAGCGCAAGATTCGTGAGAGAACCGTCCGCACCGATATACGCCGGGAAAGCAATGAAGCTGCACGCCGTGATGACGTATTGCGTCATGCCGGTGATGCCGGCGATAATGCCGCCAATGCAGCCACCGATCATGGCGCCCACGAGCGGGAAACGCTTGGTGAACAGCACGCCGTACACACCCGGCTCGGTAATAGAGCACATAGCCGTGACGCCGGCGCCCACCGCGACGGAACGCTCCTCCACCTTGGTCTCGACGGCTGCGGCGGCAAGGCACGCACCGGCGACGGCAAGGTTGGCAGCGGTCATGCCGGCACAGATGAGCGGGTCGGAACCGACCTCGGCCATAAGGATGAACTGCAGCGGGTAGAGCGCATTATTCATACCAAAGAAGACGAGGAACGGGGTGAAGCAACCCACGAACGCGACAGCTACAGCAGGGCAAGCGCGATAGACATTGATGAGCACGTCGGCAAGCACAGTGCCCGCAGTGTAGCCAATGGGACCAAGGACGAGCAACGTAACAGGCACGGTCACTAACATGGTGAGCAGCGGGACGAAGACCGTGCGCAAAACCTCGGGCAGAACCCTCTGGAACCAGCGGTAAGCCACGCTCATGAGCAGCACGCCTAAGATGACGGGGAAGACCGTGGAGTTGTAACTCACCGCGGGAACGGCGAGACCAAAGAAGTCATAGACGGTATCATTGCCCTGACCGATGGTGTAGAAGAGCAACACCGCGCCCAGGAAGGCGCCGAGATAACCGTTGGACTTGAGACGCTGGGCGGCGGAAAAGCCGATAAAGACCGGCAGGAAATAGAATGTCGCCTGGTTGATGCAGGAAAAGAACTGATACGTGCCCGAATCGCTCGAAACGCCGCAGAAGTTGACGAGGAGCGTGAGCACTGCGCCCGTCAGACCACCGGCGACGATGACCGGGATGACCGGGGAAAACGTTCCGCCAAGGAATGAGAGGATAGCGTTGACGACACTTCCGTGATCCTTGTGGTCGACCTTTGCCGTCTGCGGATCGTCAACCGAGCCGCCCGCCGCAATGCCCTCGATCTTGAGAAACTCCTCGTAAAGACTCGGCACATCCTGTCCGATCACAAACTGATATTCACCGTTCTGGACGACGAGCCCGATCACGCCGGAAACCGCCTTTGCCGCGTTCTCGTCAAACGTACTGGCATCTTTAAGCTGAAGTCGCAAGCGGGTCATGCAGTGCGCGACGTTGGCAATATTTTGCTCGCCACCGCATGCGGACACGATGGCCGAACACATCGCTGCATAGTCTTTCTTGGCTGCCATGAAGCCTATCCCTTCACCGTTAATGTAGTGCATCTCAGCGCGCGCTTGCTGATGGCTGCATCATATAACGGACCCCTCTCGGCACGGGGTCCGGGATTTGGACCCTAGGCGAACCGAGCGAGCCCGGAACCGCCATAAAGAACAAAGTATCGGTTGTAGAGAAGATCGAGGAGATAGGTAATCCCGTACTGCGCGAACACGGTGCGTCCCTCCGTTGCCGGCGCCGGAGAGAGGCGAACGGCATATGCAAAGTTCGCCATGGTCTCGCCATCGGCATCGACAGTGACGAGCACGCTCACGACCGGTGAATCCGCGAGAACAGTGCGAACAGCACGTGCGTAATTTCCGTGCTCCGAGATGACGACGAGGACGTCGTCGCCGGCCAACGCTTCGAGTTGAGTGGTATCGCCCGTCGAATCGGTGACGATATCGATTACTTTGTGCAGGTAGAGCATCGACTGTTGGAACTGTCTCACTGCGCCGCTCGAAAAGTCCGATGTGAGGATCACGATGCGCTTGGACCGATGCAACAGCCGCGCTAGACGATCGAGCGTCTCCTCGGAAACAGCCTCGTTAATCGTACGGTCCATCTCGGCGAGCGCCGCAACGAGATAGTCCCGGTAGTTCTCATGGTCGGTATAGCGTGAGAATAGTCGGCGGTGACGCGACCATTCCCACGCATAAGATTTAAGGTCCGAGAAGTTATCCAAACCAATCGATTGGCAGAAACGCCGAATCCCCGAACGCGATGTATAGCACTCCTCGGCTACGTCATAGACGTTGAGGTCGGCGAGTCGGTCGAACCGCTCCAGAAAATAGCGGGCGAGTGTACTGTCCATAGAGTCGTGGGGGCTTCGATTGACCACCGCGAGCAGTGAATTCATAAGACTGAAATGCCTGATAGACGGGCGGCTGTCCTCCGGAGCGCGAACCGATTCGTCGACCTCGGTGCCCATGGCTACAACTCCACACTTTCGGCACCGTTGATGTTTAGGTCGCGCTCGTAGAAAGCCGTGAGGGCACGAATCGCGTACATCACGTCGCGCACGCCACCGGTCTCGTAGCTCGAGTGCATGGCCAGCTGCGGCAGGCCCACGTCCACGGCGTGCATGCTCGCCTGCATATTGGACAGATTGCCGAGCGTGGAGCCACCCGCCATATCGCTCTTGTTGGCAAAGGCTTGCGTGGGCACGTCTGCGTCATCGCAGATGGCCTGGAACACTGCGCGGCTAAAGGCATCGGTGCAGTAGTGCTGGTTGGCGGCTTCCTTGATGACGATACCGCCGTTGAGCACGACCTGGTTGTGAGCATCGCACTTCTCGGCGTGGTTGGGATGCACGGCGTGCGCGTTGTCGCAGCTCACGAGCATCGAGGCGGCAAGCGCACGGTGGTACGACTCGTCATCAAAGCCCAGCGACCCGTTAATGCGACGCAACGCATCGGCCAAGAACGTCGACATGGCGCCCTGCTTTGTCTCGGAGCCAACCTCCTCGTTGTCGAAGCAGCAAAAGACCGAGATGTCATGCGCATTCTCGGCGCCCAAAAATGCCTGCAGCGAGGTGTAGGCGCAGGCTAGGTCGTCGAGCTTGGGCGTCGAGATAAACTCGTCGGCCCAGCCCCAAATGCGCGCGTCCTGACGATTGACCAGGAACAGATCGCGGCCCAAAATCTGCTCGGGCTCGACGTCCAGTTCGTCGGCGATCAGAGCATCAAAGTCGCCCTGCTTAAGCTCGCCGGCGCTGATGAGCGGGCACAAGTCGACGGCGCGGTTGGGTGCAAAGCCCTCATTGACGCCACGGTTCATATGGATAGCAAGGCTCGGAATGATAGCGACCTCGCACTCGGTGGCAAGCAGGCGGCTCTCAATACGGCCGCCCTCGCGCACCAGCACGCGTCCAGCCAGCGCCAACGGGCGATCGAACCAGGTGTAGTCGATCATGCCGCCGTAGGCCTCGGTGTTCAGGCGCAGCGTCTCGCCCGCGCCGTCAAGCTCGGGCACGGCCTTGACCTTAAACGTCGGAGAATCGCTGTGCGACGCCGTGAGCTGAAAATGATAGTCACCGGCAACGCCGTCCTCGCCCCACGTCGCGGCCAGGTCCTCGCCCACCTTAAAGGCGATAACGCTCGAGGTGTTGCGCTGCGTGTAATAACGCCCGCCCGGCTCGATGTCCCATGCCGCATTCTCGGGCAGGTAGGTAAAGCCCGCCTCGTCGAGCTCGGCCATAATGGTCGCCGCCGTATGGAACATGCTGGGGCACGCCTCGATAAAGTCGATAAGGTCGTTGGCGGCCTCGATATCGTCGGCCGTCACATGCGCGCGTTCGGGCGTTTCCTGATCCGTCATACTCTCCCCTTTCGCTGGGTTGATGGTCCCCTCCAGCATACCCCGCCACGCCAGCGCCGCACTCTTCATTCCATGTTTAATCCCGTGCCACTCACCAGGTTGAGCCATCATGCCCGTGCTCCTTTTGCGATAATTACGCTAACAGGACGAGAGGAGCCGTCATGAAGCCACGTAACATTGCCATCGCCTGCGGTGTCGCGGGAGTCGCCGTCGGCCTTGCCGCTGCCACCGGTATCCTTTACCGCAAGCAAATCAAGTCCGCCGCGTCGCTCAAACGCTTGACCGGCTACGCGGATGGCTATGACCTGTACGCAATCGACATCGCCTACGACTACGATCTTGATCGCATCATCGCCGCTGGCGTGCGCGACGACCAGGCCTACATCGATGCCGTGGTGGCGCAGGTGCTGCCCGGTGTGCCGGCACATGTCCAGGCTCCCCAGTTTGCCTGCAGCGCTTTTGTCGCCGTAGATGCCGAAGGCCGCGTGCGCACCGGTCGCAATTACGACTTTAAGGACGACACCTCGGCGCTGCTGGTGCGCAATCACCCACGCGGCGGCTATGCCTCCATCGGGTTTGCCGCCCTTAACAACCTGGGCGATAACACTCCGCTTGACTCCGTCGCCGGACGCGCCGCCGCACTCATGGGTCCGTTTGCCCAGCTCGACGGTGTTAACGAATGCGGCGTGTCCGTTGCCGTGCTCACCCTGGATTCCAAGCCCTGTGACCAGGACACGCAACGCCCTGTCATCAATACCTCGCTCGCCATCCGTCTGGTACTCGACCGTGCCGCCACCACGCAAGAAGCTGTCGACCTGCTTTCCGCCTACGACATGCACGCCATGGCAGGACGCGATTATCACTTCTTTATCAACGACGCCACCGGTGACGCGCGCGTAGCAGAGTGGGATCCGCACGATCCGGACCGCGCTTTCAAAGCGACTCCTGTACGCCAGGTTACGAACTTCTACCCCTGCTATGGCGACGAAGTGCTGCCCAACCAAAAGAACGGCGAGCTGGGCCATGGTAAAGAGCGCGCCGTCGCAATTGCCGATGTCCTTGACGCCCATGTCGGTGCCCAGGACGAAACGATTGCCTGGGAAGCTCTGCGCGCCGCAGCGCAAGAGCCCAATCCGGAAGACATCACCAGCAATACGCAATGGTCGGTCGTCTTTGACAATACCGAACCCGCCGCCGCTATTACGCTGCGCCGCCACTGGGGCGACATCGACGCCTTCGCACTGTAAGGAGCCAGGCCCGTCGACCTTACGCTCGCCTGACGTTGTTTACATTTCTATACGCTTGAGCTAACACGTTTTACCCCCGTATCAACAGTGTGCGGGGGTAAACTTATGCGCATGTTATAACTTGCCCGGAAGGATTCATCATGCTTAGGATCGGTCTTCTTACCAGTGGCGGCGACTGTCAGGCGCTCAACGCCACCATGCGCGGCATCGTCAAAACGCTTATGACCAATAGCGAAGAACCTATCGAGATCTATGGTTTTGAGGACGGCTACCAGGGCCTTATCTACAGCAGGTTCCGCGTCATGACGCCCGCCGATTTTAGCGGCATCCTTACCCGCGGCGGCACCATTTTGGGCACGAGCCGCACGCCGTTCAAGCGCCTGGACATTCCCGAGGCCGACGGTGTCGAGAAGGTGCCTGCGATGGTCCACACCTATCACAAGCTGCAACTCGACTGCCTGTTTATGCTGGGCGGCAACGGCTCCACCAAGACTGCCAACCGCCTGCGCGAAGAGGGCCTCAACGTTATCGCTCTGCCCAAGACAATCGATAACGACACCTGGGGCACCGAAATGACGTTTGGCTTTACGAGCGCCATCGACGTCGCCACCAAGTGCATCGACGACATCCACACCACCGCCTCGAGTCACGGCCGTGTGTTCGTTATCGAGATCATGGGCCACAAGGTTGGCTGGATCCCGCTGTACGCCGGCGTCGCGGGCGGCGCGGACGTCATCCTGATTCCCGAGATTCCCTACGACATGGGTAACGTCATCAAGACCATCGAGCATCGCATGGAGACCGGCAGCCGCTTTACGATCGTGGCCGTCGCCGAGGGCGCTATCTCCAAGGAGGACGCGGCGCTGCCCAAGAAGGAGTACAAGAAGAAGCTCGCCGAGCGCACGAGTCCGTCGATTGTCTACGACATTGCCAAGGAAATCGAGGCCAAGACCGGTCGCGAGACCCGCGTCGCCATCCCCGGCCACACGCAGCGCGGCGGTCAGCCCGACGCCCAGGACCGCATCTTTGCGACCCAGTGCGGCGTCGAGGCGGCACTGGGCTGCCTACGCGGCGAGTTTGGCTACATGATTGCCCTGCGTGACGGCAAGATGTGCCACATGCCGCTCGAGGAGGTCGCCGGCAAGCTCAAGTTTGTCGATCCCCAGAGCGACCTGGTACGCGAGGCCAAGGCGCTGGGCATCAGCTTCGGCGACGAATAGCCTCGGCCGAAAACCCATCCCATCGGGCCCTCCGACCCCGCCCGACGTATTTCGATTTGGCTCCTCCCTTGACTCCGCCAAAGGTCGCCAATCGAAATCGTCGGTCGGGGTCGGAGGGCCCTGCGTTTACATGCTCGCCGAGGCTATTCGACTTCTTGCTGCGGGTGCCTAGGGCAGGAGGCGCCGTGCATTTTTGGGAGTTTTCAGCAGCCGAGGGTGCCTGCATACTGTATTTTGGGCGAAAGGCAGGCGCCATGGGCCGCATCTTGTAAAAACGAGCGGCTCTTGAGGCGTTGGGAGCTCAGAATCAGGGCTTTCAGCGCAGTTTTGTGCGCCCGCTCCCATACTCGTGGACTCCGGAATGCTGAATTCTCCGGAATTTGCACGCCGCCCCTGGGGGTACCTGCGGGCAAAAAGCAACCGCCCCGCCAAAATATGCATTCTGCGGGGCGGTTTATGCAATAAAGCGACTGCGGCACGTCACAGCTCGCTACAACTTGAATCCAAGAACAGGTTACTCGGCGCTCTTGAGGGCACCGACCATGTCAATCTTGTTGAGGGTACGGTTGGTGGCGAGGTTGACGATAAACGTAAAGCCAAACGAAAGCACCACAGCGAGCACGAAACTCAGCGGCTCGACCTCAACATCAAAGTACAGCGACGGCATCTGAAGAACGTACGTAAAGCTCTCGGCAAGCAGGCCACCCAGCGGCACGCCCAGTGCGGTGCCAATCGCCGTAAGGATCAACGTCTCCTTATTGACGTAGTGGTGCACCTCGCCACGGCGGAAGCCCAGCACCTTGATGGTCGCCAGCTCGCGTTCGCGCTCCGAAATATTCGTATTAGACAGCGTAAACACCACCACAAACGACAGGCACGCCGCCATAAAGGTCACAAGCACTACGACCGAATTGATAATCGTAAAGTTCGACTCATAGTTCTCCCAATGCTCGGCCGTACTCGAAATCGTAAGCCAACCGTCACTCTTAAGCTTCTTGCTAAACGCAATCTGGTCGGCCGACGAGCCCTTAAGCAGCACAAAGATGCCGTTAAGACGCGCGCTTCGGCCGAACGCGCGCTCATAGGTGCCCTGCGTCATATAAAGCGTGTTGCCCAAATAATTGAGCGAGATATCGCTAACCTTGACCTTGGTAACATTGAGCGACGAATCCTGGACCTGCGCCGTATCGCCCGGCTGAATCCCCAGCACCAGCTGTGAACTCTTGCTTAAATACACGTCCCCGTCACGCAGGGCGAGCGGTTCTTTGGACTCATCCTCCAGGCGCACGTAATCGTCCAGGTCATTCGTGCGGTCATCGGGCACCACGATGAGCTGTACGGTCTCGCTCTTACCGCCAAACGTAAAGGTGACGTTGTCGGTCATAATCGGCAGGGTCGAGGTCACGCGTACGCCGGAGTCGCTGGCCGCGCTACGCTCTTCCAGCGCCGCACACGTCTGAGCATAGTCATCGGGATTAGCGACCGCCAGCAAGTCATAGCGCGTGATATGCCCGTACTGTTTGGGCGAAAGCGCCACCGACGTATCGCGGATGCCCATACCGCAGATCACAAGCGCCGTGCAGCCGGCGATACCGAAGATGGTCATAAAGGCACGTTTTTTGTAGCGGAACAGGTTACGCGCTGTCACCTTGTTCAAAAAGCCCATGCGGCGCCAAATAAAGCCGATGCGCTCAAGCAAGATGCGAGAGCCGGCTCGCGGGGCCTTGGGACGCATAAGCGAGGCTGGGGTCTCGGCCATCTCGTGGCGGCAGGCGATAATCGTGGCACCCACCACGCCCACGGTAAACAGCGCCACCGAGACGATCGAGGACACGATGTCGTACGAAAGCAGCATCTGGGGCAGTGAGTACATGTCGTCGAACACCGTAAACAGGAACAGCGGCAACCCCACAAATCCGATGATGTTGCCGAGTACGCCGCCGAACAGACATGCCCACAGCGAGTAGTCCACGTATTTGGACAGGATTCGCCCGCGTGAATAGCCGAGCGCCTTGTACAGGCCAATGAGCGTGCGCTCCTCCTCGACCATACGAGTAGCGGTGGTAAGGCTGATGAGCACGGCTACGACGAAGAAAATAAATGGGAAAACCGTGGCGATGGCCTCAATCGAAGAGCTGTCGCTCTCGACGCTTGAGTAGCTTGCGATGTTACCGCGATCCTGGATGTACCAAGTGCATTCGCCCAGATCGGAAAGCTCGGCGCGTGCATCGGCAAACTGCTGGTCGGTGGCGGCGCGGCGCTGGTCCAAATCGGCCTGAGCCCGAACACGCTCCTCACTGCCCTGGGGCATGCGGTTGATGTTGTCCTGCTCAATCCCAAAGAGCATATTCGCCTGGCGCTCGGAGGCATCCAAGCTTGCCGGCGCGTCGACCGTCAGCTCTTGGGCGCGCACCTTCTCACGCTCGTCGCGAATCTTCTCGATATTACCCTTGACCTCGTTGATCTTTGTCGTGTAGGCATCTGAATAGGAGTTGAGGCTCTTGGCTCCCTCGACGATCACGTGGACCGCGGAGTAGGAAGAAGATGTCGCGGCATCCTCGCTCACATAGAACTTATAGTCCGCAGCCGAAGCAGCGCGAAAGGCGTTGACTGTCGAGTCGGAGCTCACATCAGTAGGATCGAGGACCTCGGCCGTAATGGTGTAATCACCCGCGGCAAACTGGTCCTTGGCGCTTTGGTTCGACGAGCTCGCGTCATTGGCGGCAAAACTCACCGTGTCGCCGAGCTTTTTGCCCGAAGCCTTCAGGAACTTCGAAGTCACCGCGACCTCGCCGGCGCTCTCGGGCAAATCGCCGCTCACCAGCACCGGTTGATCGATATTCTTCCTGGAAAGGCTCTGCACGACCACACGCTCGCGCGTGGTACCCACGGCGGTGTAGGCGGTCTCGGTGTAGATGCCCTCGGCCGTCTCGACGCCGTCGACCTCTTGAATGGCCGCAAGATCGTCGCGCGTAAGGCCATAGGTCGACTGCACGTTAATGTCATAGACATTCTGCTGGTCAAAATAGACGTCGACCGAATCGCGCAGATCCTCGCAGCCCGCCTTAAGACCGCACATCACGCTCACGCCGAGCGCGGTGATCACGACGATAGACAAGAAACGTTTGAGGCTGCCGCGAATCGTACGGTAAACACCGCGGCGAAACACCGTCGGCACCATGTCGTTTGAACTTTGGGCAGTGCGGTAGGTCGTAAAATCCTGCTCGCGCTCCGTGTTCTGCGCGTCGCGGCGTTGGCCGTTTTGGCGATCTTGGTCCATGGGCGCTACCACTCGATCGTCTCGATAGGCACGGGATTTTGCTGGACCGTCTCGCTCTCCACGCGACCGCTCTTAAAGCAGATCAGGCGATCGGCCATGGGCGCGAGCGCGGAGTTGTGCGTGATGATGATGACCGTAATGCCCTGCTTGCGGCAAGTATCCTGCAGCAGCTGCAAAATCTGCTTGCCGGTTTTGTAGTCGAGAGCACCCGTGGGCTCATCGCACAGGAGCAGCTTGGGGTTCTTGGCCAGTGCGCGGGCGATGGACACGCGCTGCTGCTCGCCGCCCGAAAGCTGCGCGGGGAAGTTGGCGAGGCGCTCGCCCAGGCCAACCTGGCGAAGCGTTTGCTCGGCATCGAACGAATCGGGGCAGATTTGCGCCGCAAGCTCGACGTTTTCGAGCGCCGTCAGGTTGGGAACCAGGTTATAGAACTGGAAGACAAAGCCGACGTCGGCGCGGCGGTATTCCACGAGCTGCGCCTCATTGGCGGAACTCACGTCGCGCCCATCCACCGTTACGGTGCCGGAAGTCGCCGTATCCATGCCGCCCAGAATGTTGAGCGCCGTGGTCTTGCCGGCACCCGAAGCACCCAGGATAATGGCGAGCTCACCGCGCTCGACCGTAAAGCTCGCGCCATCGAGCGCGTGAATGCGGGCGTCACCCTCGCCGTATGCTTTGACGACGTCCTTGAATTCGATATAAGCCATCGATTAATTCCCATCTGGTCGGATAACTCTTTAGTATTACCCATTTCGCACCGACCAAAAAGGGACAGGTTTATTTTGGCAGGTTTTATATGGGGAAACGAGGGGTGCGGGCAGGCACCAGGACTGTCCACGGCAACCATTTGACCCAAACCGTATCCACCGCTATGATGCCACTGCGGAATGAATGTCTCCGTTGGGCGCGCCAGCCAGGCTGCCGCGTTACCCTAAACCGCCTTGTTGCTGATGACTTCTGCTGTTACGTGATGCCCCTAGGCATCACGCCGCGGCAGGAGTCTTTTTTGTTTTGGAGGAGAAGTGTCGGAAAGCAGCGCATCGAGCAGAATCAAACGTCTGCTCAACACCTATAGCGGTCTTGTGCTTATGGGTGCCGTCGGAATCCCCGTCGGTATCATCGTTGGCGCCATCTGCGCGCTCTTTGGACGCGTGCTTTTGGCGATCGGCGCCTTCCGCGACGAACACATCACCCTGCTCATCCCCTTCCTCGCCCTTATGGGCCTTGCCATCGTGTTTGCCTACCGCGCTTGGGGCAAGGGCACCGACCGCGGCATGAGCCTGGTATTCGACGTAGGCCACGGGCGTGAGGACGCCATCTCGCCGCGCTTGGTGCCGCTCATTATGCTGAGCACGTGGGGGACGCACCTCTTTGGCGGCAGTGCGGGACGCGAGGGCGTAGCCGTGCAGATCGGTGCAACCGTCTCACATTGGATCGGCCGACGTCTACCTTTCCGAGACCCCGGCAACACGTTTTTGCTTATCGGCATGGCCGCCGGCTTTGCCGGGCTCTTTCGTACGCCCCTTGCTGCCACGGTCTTTGCTATCGAAGTACTGGTCGCAGGACGCATGGAATACCGCGCGCTGTTTCCCGCGCTTACAGCCTCGCTCGCCGCAAGTATGACCTCCGGTGCCCTGGGACTCGAGAAGTTCGAGGTCGCCGTTGTCGCCTCATGCGCGCTTGATCTCCCCGGTCTTGGACGGCTTGCGGTACTAGGCATCGCGTTTGGCATGGTAGGCGGTGCCTTTGCCTGGTGCCTTGCCCATGCCAAGACCCTTGCGGCGCGGCTGCTCCCCAACCCCTATGCGCGCATCGTCGCTATCGGCATCGCGCTATCGGCGATTCTGTTCGCACTGTGGCAGGGTCGATACTGCGGCCTTGGCACCAACCTGATATCGGCGGCGCTCAACGGTAACGGTAAGGTCGCCATCATGCCTTGGGACTGGGCGCTCAAATTCGTACTCACCATCGCCACACTTGCCGCAGGATATCAGGGTGGTGAGGTGACGCCGCTGTTTTCCATCGGAGCCAGCCTGGGCGTCGTACTCGCCGGGATTCTCGGCATGCCCGCCGAACTCTGCGCCGCGCTGGGCTACGCAGCCGTCTTTGGCAGCGCCACCAATACGCTGCTCGCACCCATCCTTATTGGCTGCGAAGTCTTCGGCTTTGGTAATCTGCCGATGTTCTTTATTGTCTGCGTCGTGGCTTACCTGTTCAACATGGATAAGTCGATCTACGCCCTGCAAGAGCGAGCGTAGAAGGCCGCCGTTCCGAGGCTCAGACTCAGACGCGCGGAAAGCACGTCCCATTCCGAGACATCAACCGGGACACAGCCTCCGCCCACGCCCTCTCCCGCCGGCGTTTCCCCAGATAAAACTTGCCAAAATTAACCTGTCCCTATTTGGCAGGGTTTAGAGGCGAACGGTGAAGGTAATCTGGTTGCCGCGGCCGCAGACAGAAGCGCTCCCGCCATGGGCCTCGGCAATAGCGCGCACCACGGATAGGCCCACGCCCGAGCCGCCTGTCTTGGAGCTACGCGATACGTCCGCACGATAGAAGCGGTCGAACAACCGGTCCAGGTCGCCTTCGGGCAGCCCGTCCACGGCGTTCGATACGACAAGCTCGGCGGCGCCCTTACCCCGACCGCGCGAGGCTGCGCGCAGGCTCAGCTCAATCACGCTGCCCTCGCTCGCATAGCGTGTGGCGTTGTCCAGCAGCAACTCAACCACCTGCGCTACCGCTGCAGCGTCGGCATGGGCCCGCACACCGCTCGCGATCGACGTCGACAGACGCTTGCCACGCGAAACCGCCACCGACTCAAACGGCGCCGCCGCCTTGTCCACTGCCTCCGAAAGATCGATCGTTGTCATGGTAAAGCCCGCCGAGCCCTCGTCCATGCGAGCCAAAAACACCAGACGCTCCGTGAGCGCCGTCAACCGTGCAACCTGCTCGTGAATGCTCTGTGTCCACTCGCTCTCGCCGCTCTCAATTTCCTGCACTTCGTTAGCGGCGTCGATCACAGCTAGCGGCGTCTTGATCTCGTGGCTCGCATCGGTAATAAAACGCTTTTGCTTGCTGTAGCTCTCGACCATCGGTCGAATCACCGCGCCCGAGGCACCCGCCACAATTGCCAGCACCGCCAACCAGCCAATGCAACTGATTGCCACGCTCGCGCTCAAAAACGAATGAAAGCTTGCGAGCTCGCGCGAGCAGTCAACGAACACATAGGTGGTCTCATCGTCTTGAACGTCAGTCGTGTAGCGATAATTGCCAGAAAAACCTGAGACCCAACCCTTGGAATGCAACCTTGCGGCAATACTGGCGGCGCGCTTGGCACCCACCGCGGCAATGCGGGCCGTATTGACATCGGCAACCTGACCGGCGTCAATCGTCACCGTAAAGTAGCGCGTGTCAAAAGGAGACTCCGCCGTCATACCTTCGAAGTGCCTGATGCGAACGCCCGCTTGGCTATCGCTGGCATCCTTGCCATTAGCGGGATCGTCTTTAGGCTCGTCCCCCCAATCGATACCGTCCTTGCCCGCCAGGATATAGTCCAGGCGAGCGTCGGCCATCTTGCAGACATGCGAATAATTGACGATGTTGATGCCGGCGATGATGAGCGTGAGCACCACGGTCACGGCGCCCATGGCAACGAGGATAAACTTGCGACGCAGGCGGCGGCCCATCGCGTTGGCGGCATCGGCGCGGTCCGAGCCACCCGTGCTCGCACCCACACCAAGCCTCGCCATCATGCGCTTGCACCACGCGCGTACGCTCACACCTGCTCGCCTTCCTCGATAACCTCAAGCGAATAGCCCTGATTGCGCGATGCGCGAATGACCACGTTGGCGCCCAGCGCCGTCAGCTTTTTGCGCAGATACGAGATGTAGACCCACACCACGTTGGCGCCTTCGGGCGCGTCCTCGCCCCAAACCTCGAGCATCAGACGTTCGGTGGGCATGCGCGTGCCGGCGTTGCGCATAAAGAGCTCCATAAGCTGAAACTCACGATTGGCCAGGTGCTCATCGCCCAAGGGACCGACAAGCGTGCAAGCCGCCGTGTCGAGGCGTACGTTGCCCACGCTGAGCGTCGTGGCGTCAATTGCCGTCGCGGCGCGTGTCATAGCACGAATGCGCGCAAGCAGTTCCTTGGCGGCAAACGGCTTAGTCAGGTAATCATTGGCGCCGGCATCCAGGCCCTCGACCTTATCGGACACCTCGCTTTTTGCCGTGAGCATGATGATGGGCAGTCGCTTACCGGCGGCGCGTGCGCGCTTGAGCACCTCGATGCCATCCATGCCGGGCATCATGATGTCTAGAATCGCGGCGTCATAGTCGTTGGCGAGCAGATATTCGAGCGCCGTCAGACCGTCGAGCGCAGTATCGACCTCGTAGTCGCTATGTTGAAGAATCGCGGTAAGGGCGCGGGAGAGGCCGGGTTCGTCCTCGGCAAGCATCAGCTTCATAGTTGTTCCTTTGGCGCACGGCTATACAAGTTTCGATACTGCCGATGATAGCGCACCGCCAGCTGCCTTAGCGCAGCCTTAGCTGCTCAACCTGCGCGTTTTTAAATACGCAGGATATGGCTTAGCCAAACTTAAGGCGCAGATGCCGAGCGCTTGGACGCATGCCGGCCGCGAAAAGACAGCGACTCGTCCTTTTGCGGCGTCCTAGTTACGCAAAGTGTTCGAGCGCTAGTCCTCGTACGCGCCCTCAAGCCGCAGCAGCCACTCCTTGCGGTTGAGGCCGCCGGCATATCCGTTGAGCGAGCCGTCGGCCGCCACCACGCGATGGCACGGCACGATAATCGAAATAGGGTTGCGAGCGACCGCAGCCCCCACCGTACGAGGAGACACAACGGGGTCCTCGTTCCCCGGCACCCGATGGCGGGCGGCGACACGAGCCGCAATCTCGCCATACGTGGCGACCTCGCCACGCGGAATAGAAAGCAGCTCAAACCAAACTTCACGCTGAAACGCCGTACCGATCATATGCAACGGCGGCGTATACAGAGGCTCCTGCCCTGCAAAATAAGCATTCAGCCAAGCCCACGAACGCTCAAGCACCGAAGAAGCCACACCATGAGCCGGACTCGCCGACGACATGCCACCAGCACCGGAAACCGCATCGGCCCCTTCAACATGTTCGGAGTCTTCCCGGAGAAGCGTGGAGCCAAAGTGCTCCTGCCCCTCAAACCAAAGCCCCGTCAGACCGCGGCCATCAGCGGCAAGCAGGATTTCGCCCAAAGGCGAAGCAAACGTCGTCGTGACCACCAGCGGCTCCTTTCAAAACTCCGCACTATAATACCGCGAATTGTGTAGACAACTCCGCAGATACGTCTGGGCAGGAACGCAATTGCTTAAGCGAGGCCGCTTTCCCCAATCAAGCGGAGAAGACGCGGGGCTTCGACGCCAGGGCAGTACCCATGCCAGCTGAGCTCTAATACTTTTCCCGAGAAGTGAACGAGTAAAAACGAGGCCCCGGAGCATCCACACTTTTTGATTACAAAACCGCAGGATTCGCGCAGCAAAGCCGCAGGAAATAGCGGTCAAAATATGCCAATGCTTCGGGGGTCCAAAATAGGTCGTTCACTTCTCGGGAAAAGTATTCAACTTCAATTCACCCCAACCCCAAAGTCACCTCAGGCAGCAGGCGCGAAGCGCCGCAGCTGCCGTCACGGCCCCGCAGTCCCCAAAGGCGGCAGGCGCAAAGCGCCGAGGCCGCCGCCAGGACCAGGGCCCGCAACGGCCACGTGCCCTCACATCAGCCCAGCGGCCCCAACCAACAACGGACCCATCGCAGGCCGCTCGCAGCCGAGTCACTGCAGGCGGGGCCGGGCTCAGCTTTCAGAACACTCCGCAGACCAGTGGGGGGGGGGGGGGGGGGGGGGGGGGGGGGGGGGGGGGGGGGGGGGGGGGGGGGGGGGGGGGGGGGGGGGGGGGGGGGGGGGGGGGGGGGGGGGGGGGGGGGGGGGGGG
>NZ_JBQHUO010000011.1:0-84243 GCF_052065125.1 Collinsella sp. HCP28S3_G2 | reverse complement strand
TCCGATCTCCCGGGGCCGGCCGATCCGGCCCTCAGGGTATCGGGTTCCCACATTCATCCGCACATGTACGGATGAATGTGGGAGGTGTTCGGATAAAGTTGATACTCAAGGCTCCTGATTTATTTGGGGAATCGGGTAAAATAATTTCTTGTTTTTTAGAGCGTACTATGATATACTGCTATTATCCTGATTTGAGGAGTCTACCAAAGGAGTCTACCAAATATGCGGCAAGGTATTCTTAAATAAAATTTGATAATGGGCGCAAAAATGATTGCCCCTTGCAGGGGCTTAGTTTTTGTACCCAATTTAAGAATACTTTTGCCTTTTTAGTAAATATCGTGACGGACAGCGGCTCATGTAAGCCGTCATACTTCTGTTTGTCCGAAGTCATGATCCCCAGCGGTAAAAGTATTAGCCGCTGGGGATTTTTGCGCCCATTTGGGCCTTGTATGGAGGATAGACATGAACATTATCAATATCGGGATTCTTGCCCATGTAGACGCTGGAAAGACAACCTTGACGGAGAGCCTGCTATATGCCAGCGGAGCCATTTCAGAACCGGGGAGCGTCGAAAAAGGGACAACGAGGACGGACACCATGCTTTTGGAGCGGCAGCGTGGGATTACCATTCAAGCGGCAGTCACTTCCTTCCAGTGGCACAGATGTAAAGTCAACATTGTGGATACGCCCGGCCACATGGATTTTTTGGCGGAGGTGTACCGCTCTTTGGCTGTTTTAGATGGGGCCATCTTGGTGATCTCCGCTAAAGATGGCGTGCAGGCCCAGACCCGTATTCTGTTCCATGCCCTGCGGAAAATGGACATTCCCACCGTTATCTTTATCAATAAGATTGACCAAACTGGCGTTGATTTGCAAGGCGTGTATCAGTCTGTTCGGGATAAGCTCTCCGCCGATATTATCATCAAGCAGACGGTGTCGCTGTCCCCGGAAATAGTCCTGGAGGAAAATACCGACATAGAAGCATGGGATGCGGTCATTGAAAATAACGATGAATTATTGGAAAAGTATATCGCAGGAGAACCAATCAGCCGGGAAGAACTTGCGCGGGAGGAACAGCGGCGGGTTCAAGACGCCTCCCTGTTCCCGGTCTATCATGGCAGCGCCAAAAAGGGCCTTGGCATTCAACCGTTGATGGATGCGGTGACAGGGCTGTTCCAACCGATTGGGGAACAGGGGAGCGCCGCCCTATGCGGCAGCGTTTTCAAGGTGGAGTATACAGATTGTGACCAGCGGCTCATCTATCTGCGGCTATACAGCGGAACGCTGCGCCTGCGGGATACGGTGGCCCTGGCCGGGAGAGAAAAGCTGAAAATCACAGAGATGCGTATTCCATCCAAAGGGGAGATTGTTCGGACAGACACCGCCCATAAGGGCGAAATTGTCATCCTTCCCAGCGACAGCGTGGGATTAAACGACGTATTGGGGGACCCAACCCGGCTCCCTCGTAAAAGGTGGCGTGAGGACCCCCTCCCCATGCTGCGGACGTCGATTGCGCCGAAAACGGCAGCGCAAAGAGAACGGCTGCTGGACGCTCTTACGCAACTTGCGGATACTGACCCGCTTTTGCGCTGCGAGGTGGATTCCATCACCCATGAGATCATTCTTTCTTTTTTGGGCCGGGTGCAGTTGGAGGTTGTTTCCGCTTTGCTGTCGGAAAAATACAAGCTTGAAACAGTGGTAAAGGAACCCACCGTCATTTATATGGAGCGGCCGCTCAAAGCAGCCAGCCACACCATCCATATCGAGGTGCCGCCCAACCCGTTTTGGGCATCCATCGGACTGTCTGTTACACCACTCCCGCTTGGCTCCGGTGTACAATACGAGAGCCGGGTTTCGCTGGGATACTTGAACCAGAGTTTTCAAAACGCTGTCAGGGATGGTATCCGTTACGGGCTGGAGCAGGGCTTGTTCGGCTGGAACGTAACGGACTGTAAGATTTGCTTTGAATACGGGCTTTATTACAGTCCGGTCAGCACGCCGGCGGACTTCCGCTCATTGGCCCCGATTGTATTGGAACAGGCATTGAAGGAATCAGGGACGCAACTGCTGGAACCTTATCTCTCCTTCACCCTCTATGCGCCCCGGGAATATCTTTCCAGGGCTTATCATGATGCACCGAAATACTGTGCCACCATCGAAACGGTCCAGGTAAAAAAGGATGAAGTTGTCTTTACTGGCGAGATTCCCGCCCGCTGTATACAGGCATACCGTACTGATCTGGCCTTTTACACCAACGGGCAGAGCGTATGCCTTACAGAACTGAAAGGGTATCAGGCCGCTGTCGGCAAGCCAGTCATCCAGCCCCGCCGTCCAAACAGCCGCCTGGACAAGGTGCGCCATATGTTCAGTAAGATTCCTTGATACGCCACAGCAAGGATGGTTATTGCATTTCCCTGCCTTTCGTGGTAAAATGTAGTTGTAAACCACCAGAGAAAACAACAACCCTGCTACCCCCCCGTTATCACCACCGATAACAATTTGATAACAGCCCATCGTATAGGGCTGGATAATATGGACACATCAAATAATCAAAAAAATGAGGTATCAAATTTATGAAGCAAAATCCGTTAAATATGATGCCCAACAACGAGTGGGAATAGGAGAAAACTGGGAATAGAATTCCCAATTTTAGTAGGAACAGCGTAATTAGGTACGCGAATGGGAAGGGGAGTCCCGCGGGACTCCCCTCTGTTTAGATCGAGAATTAGAACGGTAACGTCACGTATGCTTTATGCGTGCTTGCGTTTGCGATACGCGGCTAACGCGATGCCGACTGCGATCAGGGCTGCTGCACTGAAGCAGAGGGATGCCAGGAGTGCCATCTGGTTGTCACCGGTCCGAGGGATTGTTGAGTTGGTGGGAGCGGAGTCGGCATTCTTCTCCCACTGGGCGTACAGGGTGGTGTCCTGGTCTGCGTTCTTCTTGGGGTCGAAGGCCTGCTTGCCTTCCTTGTCGTAGGTCCAGCCCTTGAAGGTGTAGCCTTCAGCGGTGGGATCATCGATAAGGGTGATGGGCTTGCCCTTCTCGGTCTGCTTGGTCACACTGTCGCCGTGGCCGTTCATGTCGAAGGTGACATCGACCATTTCGATGGTGGGAGTTTCCCAGACAGCCGTGAAAGTGATGTTTTCTTTAGCGGTGTATTCGCCTTTAAGGGGATCGGTGCCTTCGGAGCCCTTCATGATCCAGCCAACGAATGTGTAGTCGCCGTCAGTGCCTAGATTAGGGAGTTCGACGACACCGCCTTTGTTCACGGTCTTGGCCTCAGGAGCAGTGCCATATTTGGATTCGAAGGAAACGGTGACCTTTTCCTTTTCGGTCCATTTGGCGTAGACGGTCATGCTTGTAGCGGCGGTGCCGTTGAACGAGGTGGTGAGGCTCTCATCGGTGAACCAGCCGCCGAAGTCATAGTCGGTATCGGTGGGCTCGGGCAGGGTGACGGACGTCCCCTTCTTGACCTTAATGGGGTCAATCTGGGCTCCGTGGCTGTTCATATTGAAGGTCACGGTGACGGTTTCGGGCATCAAATAAAGCACTGCTTTAGTGAATCGGGTATTGGCATTCGAGCCTTTAATGGAAGATGCTGATTGATCGGTAGGAGAAATAGGTGAATCAAAACGGGCGGTTAATACCGATCCCTCTTCCGTTGTCAGCTTAAGGACAGATGGGGGAATTGGATCGTTGCCGTTATTCATGATGAAGGCTTCCAGGTGATCGCTCGAGTCAACTCGTTTTATTTCAAGCGTAAGGCTCTTTCCAACATTTGCTGAAACGCCGCCAGCTCCCGGCTCTGCGACGCTATCCCAAGTGGCAATGGGCTCTTCGCCTTCAGCCCAGGCGTAATTCTGGGTGCCGGAGAAGGTGAAGGCGCAAACGCCGACTATGGCTGCGAGCGTGAGGAAGAAAACCGTCCGGCGCCTGGCCAAGGTCTCTTTAGCCTGTATCTTCATCGTATCCTCCAATTCAAGCGTGCGTTCCCTATTGCAACATTGCATTTCATGTTAACAGAGAATTATTTTCGGGCATGTCCCTTGCTCGGCTCGGGCTTGCTCTGGACGGGGATGCTTCGTGGTCTTGATGGGGTGGGTGCCTAATTCGAAGGAGGCAGAATCTGGTTTGGTGGTGCAGAAAAGCAACAAATATGATTTATTAGAGAGGTAATTAAATTCAAACGACGCATAGCCAACAAAGATTCGGTTATTCTTTACCAAATCGAAAAAACGCAGCAACACACTGTACGTCGTGTTGCGTTTTACGTTGGTTCAATTCGATGCAATTGGAGCAGACATGAGCTTCATGGATTCCAAATTCTCCAAATGGGGAGAGGTCGAAACTGCAGTTCTCTCCCAATCGCTTGCGAAAAGATTTGCGAGGGTGATGCTGGCGGCAGTGCTGGCAGCATCTTTTCTGCCCGTCGCAGCTTTCGCTGATGGGGGCGGGGCGGTAAGCGATCCCGTTGGCAATGCATTCAAAGGCCCTGATAAGATTCAGTACGGCGTTGCTGCACAATATACCAATATAACATCAAGGTCTGAATATAAATGGGATTATATTCGTGACAATGACGGTGGAGATGTCACAATCTCGTATCTTGATAATCTTTATCCTAATCACAAGACCGTTTCTGTAATGGGAACTCAAGTCGGCCACGTGACCTTGGTGGTTTCGGGAGGTGATGTGGGTGAGGAACGATTCGAAATCGAGATTACAAAGCGTAACGTAACTCTTAAGTCCACAAACGTCTCAAAAACCTATGACGGCGAACCTCTTGCCTGTCCCGTATCAGTTGATCCTTGTTTTGCTACGTTTGACGATGTTTATTGCATATCGACTAGTTCTCGGACCAATGTTGGCATAACGAATAATAATACGTTTGAGATAATATTTATTAAGGGTAGTCCCGACTCTTACAATATTACCAAGTTTGAAACAGGTATAGTGGAGATCACACCACGTCCGGTCACCCTGACCTCCGCGAGTGGTTCCAAGGAGTACGACGGCAAGCCCCTGACCAATCACAAGGTCACCGTTGGGGAGGCTGCCCGGGATACTGGTTGGGTCGATGGCCAAGGTGCCACCTATTCTTTCACCGGCTCGCAGAAGATCGTCGGCTCCTCTGAGAATACATTCGAATGCATCCCCAACGAGGGAACCAATCTGGACAACTATCAGATCAACAAGACGTATGGAACCCTGACCGTTACCGACCGTAGCGAGAAGTACCAGATCACCCTCACTCCCAATTCCAAGTCCGTGACCTACGACGGCACCGAGAAGTCCGTATCCGGTTTCGAGACCCTGGAGTTCGAAGTCAACGGCTCCACCTACACCGTCGAGGGTCTGACCGCCGAGGCCAGAGGCACCGATGCAGGCGAGTACCCTGTTAAGGTTTCCGGCCAAGCTGTCGTCATCGATTCCGACGGCAACGATGTGACCGACCAGTTCACCGTGAACATCGACGATGCCAAGCTGACCATCGTCGGGGTCGACTCCGATAAGTCTGCATCCAATCTCCCTCACACCGGCGATAGCGCCGCCCTCTATGCAATGGGCATCTGCGGCGTTGCGATCGCTGCCGGTGCTGGGGCGCACTTCACGTCCAGAAAGCGCAACAACTATAAATAAGCACGGATACCATTGGTGCAGCTCCATTGAAATGAAGCGCTAAGATAATCAGCAAAGGGGCCTTCCCGTCTGGGAAGGCCCCAACTTTGTGCGCGAGCATGGCATGTCAGAGAGCAAGCGTTTTGTTGAGGGGGTAAATTGTTTGCCAGCAGCCTCTGACCATGCTGAATCTGTCTACTATTCAAACAGAAAAACGAGCAGCTCAACATATTTTCCTGCAGAAAAGAATACGGCAGTGCACGCAACGCGGCCGGCCCCTTCCTTTCCTGCCGAAATCCACACGCCTGCCATCCGCTTTTTCTATGCAAATATTCACAAACACGCAAAAAAGGAATACAAATACCTTATCGATTATTTGAACGAGAAAGGGAACACAATGGGTAGACTCGAAGGCAAGGTTGCTATCGTAACGGGTTCCACCAGCGGCATTGGCATCGGTATCGCAAAGGTATACGCAGCCGAGGGCGCAACGGTTGTTATTAGTGGTCGTCGTGCCGAAAAAGGCCAAGTTGTAGTTGATCAAATTGTTGAAGCAGGCGGCAAGGCAAGCTTCCACTATTTCGACATTACCGAACCAGCAAGCATCGAAGCGCTTATTGCAGACACCGTAGAGCAATACGGCAAGCTCGACATTTTGGTAAACAATGCAGCAAACGTTGCCCTCAAGGACGGTCGTGTTGACGAGCTCACCCTTGAAATGTGGGACGCTATTTTGGAAAGCGACCTGCGCGGCACCTTCTATGCAACGAAGTGCGCTATCCCCTACATGAAAGAAATTGGTGGCGGCGCAATCGTCAACATTGGCTCTATGGCATCATGTGCAGGCGACTTAGGTTCTACCGCTTATGCATGCGCCAAGGCGGGCGTAGACATCTTCACGCAATACGTTGCCTTGCAATACGGCAAAGACAACATCCGCTGCAATTGCATCCGTCCAGGCTTGATTGTTACGCCAGAAAACGAGGCGAAGGTTCCTCAGATGCTCAAAGATATCTTCTTGGGTAGCATCATGGTTAACCGCTACGGTTGCCCAGAAGACATTGCTCATGCAGCCGTATATTTTGGCTCCGATGAAAGTACCTACACCACAGGACAGATCATCAACGTTGACGGCGGCATGAATTCGCACGCTCCAACCGTTGCTCAGTTCCGCCAGATGAATTCCCGCACGTGGTAATTCGTACAGGCGAATAGACCAGTACGAAAGCGCGAACGCGAGAATGCGGAAAGCGTGAACGCATGAACGCATGAACGTGCTAGAGTGTGAATGCGCGAAGGTGCGCAGGACTGAATGCGCGAAAGCACACCACGCACGCAAAAGATTTCTTGCAGATAGAATCTACATGGCCACTCTTTGCGGGTGGCCATGTTTTTTGCGCAGGCAATCTGTTGGCTAAGACTTATAGGACAAAATGTGTGTCCACGTTGGGGGGCATCGGCGCAGGTCGACGCCCCTTTTTCAGCCGTATAAATTCCGTGCCCGATTTTAACCGCTCGGATAGAATGTGTGTCCGGTTGCCTATCGTTCCCGCAGGTAGATAACCTTTTCCGGAACCGTTAAAAACCCTTTCGGAAGAGGTGCCCATGAAGGCCGTCTATTGCCCCTACTGCGGCGGGCGGTCTTTCAGGAGCAGGACGGCCGAGTTCCGGGAGGTCTGGCCCATGCTCGCCCCCGACGGCGGGTTCTCCAGGGCCGTGCGCGAGACCTGGCCGTAAACCATGGTCCAGCGCTGCCTTTGGCATGCTTTCTCCCAGGTGAACAGGCACATGACTAGCAGGCCGAGGCTGAGGGCGGGGATGCTTCGTGGTCTTGATGGGGTGGGTGCCTAATTCGAAGGAGGCAGAATCTGGTTTGATGGTGCTGAAAAGTAACATATTTGATTTATTAGAGAGGTAATTACATTCAAACGACGCATAGCCAACAAAGACTCGGTTATTATTCACCATATGGAAATAGAGTTTGTAGGTTCTCAGACCGATTGTGGCACATCGAAAAATGCGATTCGTGTAACGCTCGACCCGTCTATTGCCGAATATTACAACATCGTGAAGAACGAAGGTAAATTGACGGTCGAAAAGCGTCCGGTCACCCTGACCTCCGCGAGTGGTTCGAAGGAGTACGACGGCAAGCCCCTGACCAATCACAAGGTCACCGTTGGGGAGGCTGCCCGGGATACTGGTTGGGCCGATGGCCAAGGTGCCACCTATTCTTTCACCGGCTCGCAGAAGATCGTCGGCTCCTCCGAGAATGCATTCGAATGCATCCCCAACGAGGGAACCAATCTGGACAACTATCAGATCAACAAGACGTACGGAACCCTGACCGTTACCGACCGTAGCGAGAAGTACCATATCACCCTCACTCCCAATTCCAAGTCCGTGACCTACGACGGCACCGAGAAGTCCGTATCCGGTTTCGAGACCCTGGAGTTCCAGATCAATGGTCAGACCTTCTACGTTTCCGGCGTTGAGGCTTCTGCAACGGGCACCGATGCGGGCGAGTACCCTGTAACGGAAAGCGGCCAGGCGGTCGTGACCGATTCCGACGGCAACGATGTGACCGACCAGTTCACCGTGAACATCGACGATGCCAAGCTGACCATCGTCGGGGGCGACTCCGATAAGTCTGCATCCAATCTCCCTCACACCGGCTGCGGCCGCCCCCTACGGGATCAGCCGTCTACGGCCGTTCTTCATCCCTTCCAGAACAGCTGGGTGAGTTCTTGGCGGGTGGTGGTGCCGGTTTTCTTCAGAATGTTGTGCACATGGGCCTGCACGGTGCCCAGGGCCAGTTGCGGCGAACTGGCGATGTTCTGGTTGTCCTTGCCCTGCAGCACCTCTTTCAAGATGACGCGCTCGCGCGCGGTCAGGTGACAGTGCTCGCAGAGGGCGAGGAGCAGCTCGTCTACGTATTCTTGGGTGTCGGGCGCGTCGGTTCCTTAGAACGGAGGCGCAAGGTGTTGACAGCGGCGCACAGGGCGAAGAAACCAGTTCAATATCAATCCGTCTAGGCGTTAGGACTAGTTAGGATTAGTTAGGATTAGCTAGGATTAGCCAGGGTAAGGTGTGCGGTGAGCTAATGTAATCTGAAAATAATCCTGGTTATCTCTTCTCAAAACTACGGGTGCGCCCCATGCTGTGTGACGCAAGGGAGCGTCTCGCTCATTTCGGGGCGCTTCATGGGAGCACGGTCCGCAAGGGGCGGTCCGGCCAACGAATTTTGAAGGAGATTTCAATGGTCAAAGATTACATCGACACCAACGACTTCACAAAAGAAGAGCTGCTCGGCATGGTAGATCTGGCCATCGCCATGAAGGGGCTCATCAAGGAGGGCGGCGAGTACCCGCACCTGCTGAAGGACAAGACCCTCGGCATGATCTTCCAGCAGGTGTCCACCCGTACCCGCATCTCCTTCGAGACGGCCATGACCGACCTCGGCGGTCACGCTCAGTTCTTCGGCCCCGGCTCCATCCAGCTGGGTGGCCATGAGTCCATCGAGGACTCCGGCCGCGTTATGGGAAGCCTCGTCGACATCCTCATGGCCCGCGTCGATCGTCATAAGGATGTAGTGAGCTTGGCGAAGTACTCCGCGGCCCCCGTCATCAACGGCATGAGCGAGTACAACCATCCCACCCAGGAGCTCGGCGACCTCATGACCATGATCGAGAACTTGCCCGCCGGTAAGAAGATCGAGGACTGCAAGTTTGCCTGGATCGGCGATGCCACCCAGACCTGCGCGTCGCTCATGTTCATCTGCACGAAGATGGGCATGGACTTCGTGCAGTTCGGACCGAAGGGGCATCAGATTCCCGACGGCTGCCTGCATATTGGCACCGATGAGGAGCGCGCCGAGTTCGGCAAGCATCTCATGGCTATCGGCGAGGAGAACTGCAAGGTCTCCGGCGGCACCATCACCATTTCTGACGACATTTCCTGCATCGAGGGCGCCGACTTCGTGTACACCGATGTGTGGTACGGCCTCTACGACAGCGAAGTCTCCAGCTCCAGCTACATGGATGTGTTCTATCCGAAGTACCAGGTGACCTGGGATATGATGAACGTTGCCGGTCCGAACAGCATGTTCATGCACTGCCTGCCCGCCAACCGTGGCGAGGAAGTCGTCGACGAGGTCATGGACGATCCCGAGCGCTCCCTGTGCTGGGTCGAGGCCGAGAACCGCAAGCACTCCATTCGCGCCATCCTGGCCACTCTGTGCCCCCAGAGCGAGCCCGACGAGGAGAAGGCTGCGGCATACCGCGCCACCATCAATGAGCGCATGGCCGCTTTCGGTAAGCACGGTCTGTAAGACGTACCAGGTCGGGCGAGCTACGGCTCGCCCGCCTTCGCAGGAGATGGGCGACCTCATGGCCATCGGCGAGGAGAACTGCAAAGTCTCCGACGACAACCGAGTGCATCAAGGGCGCCGACTTCATCTACACCGACGTGTGGTATGGCCTGTACGATGCTTTCTGATGGGCGGCAGCAGATGCTTGTCTCTTGCCGCCCATCATCTGCGTCACTGCGCGTAAGCACTGGCGCCCTGTCTGAAAACGACTGAGCAAAGGATTAAATATGAGTGACGGAAAGAAAAAGCTTTCCTTCCTGACGGTCATTTCGACCATCATCTGCGTCGTCTTCGTTTGCGAGGCCGCCGCTCCCGCTGCTGCCATTGGCAACCAGCAGTTCTTCTGGTGGATCTTCCTGATCCTGACCTTCCTGCTCCCTTACGGCATGGTCGTCGCCGAGCTCGGCACCACCTATGACGGCGAGGGCGGCATTTACGACTGGGTACGCGATGGCCTGGGCGACAAGTGGGGCGCCCGCATTTCGTACTACTACTGGGTCAACTACCCGCTGTGGATCGCCTCGCTGGCGACCATGTTCCCCGACATCCTGGGCATGGTCTTTGGCGTCGAGTTCAACCTGATCGCCAAGATGGGCATCGAGCTCGCCTTCGTGTGGATCGTCTACCTCATGGGCCGCTCCAAGGCGGCCGACTCCGAGTGGGTCCTCAACGGCGGCGCCCTGATCAAGGTCGCCGTTGCCGTCATCGTCGGCGCCCTGGGCATCTGGTATGCCATGGAGAACGGTTTCGCGAGCGACATGTCCGCCGCCACCTTCCTGCCCGAGCTCACCAACACCAACGCCCTGGGCTACCTGTCCATCATCATCTTCAACTTCATGGGCTTCGAGGTTATCTGCACCATGACCGATGACATGGCCGATCCCGCTCGCGATATCCCCAAGGCTATCGTCGTCGGTGGCGTGGCTATTGCCGTCATCTACCTGTTCTCTGGCTTCGGCATCGGCGCCGCCATCCCGGCCGACTCCATCGACCCCGACTACGGCATGATCGTCGCGGTCCAGACCATGGTGGGCGATTCCGTGCTCTTCAAGGTCATCTGCATCGCCTTCCTGATCACCCTGTTCGCCAACATGGCCGCCTGGTCCTTCGGCGTCAACTCCGTCGCCCGCTACGCCGCCGAGCACGGCAACATGCCCAAGGTCTTCGCCTCGATGGTCTCCGAGGACGACATGCCCAACGGCGCCAACCTGGTCAACGCCGTCGTCGCCTCCCTGGTCCTCTGCCTGCAGCTCGTTCCCGTCGACGCCATCTCCAACGGCGTCTTCTGGATGCTCTTCGGCACCTCCGTCGTCTTCCTGCTGCTCACCTACATCCCGATGTTCCCGGCGTTCCTCAACCTCCGCAGGAACGACCCCGACCGCGAGCGCATCTTCACGTTCCCGTTCAAGGGCGCGATGATGAAGGTCATGCTGGCCATCCCCTGCATCGAGCTGATCCTGGCCATCGTCGCGACGCTGGTGCCGTTCTCCGCCGCCGAGGTCGGCGAGAAGGTCCCGATGATCGTCATCTTCATCGTGCTCGTGCTCATCGGCGAGGTCGTCCGCGTCGTCAGCGCCAAGGGCCGCGAGACCGAGTACAAGGGCCTCACCCCCGAGCTGGCCGCCCAGCGCCTCGCCGAGGAGGCCGAGGAGAACTAGGGCACCCGGCCCCGGGCACCCCGGCCTCCCCGGGGGCGTGCCCGGGCGACGGGTCCGCCAACCATCCCCCGGGGCGGGTGCGGGCGATAGCTCCGGCAGCCGCCGACCGCCCCGACCCCTCTCCCGTATCCCTCGTGCGTCCCGTCTCCGCGCACCTGGCTACGTCGTCGCCCGCCGGTGCGACCCCGTGAAAACCGGCCCCGGGCGCCCCGGCCTCTGCCGGGGGACGGGCGCCCGCCATCTCCTGGTCCTAGGCCGCGGGCAGCCCGCCCGCGGCAGACGATCGTCCGGTTTGGAGGAAATCTTATGCGTACGATCACCGAGTCCGAGTCCACCCCGAGGGCCGACGGCTTCTTCATGCCCGCCGAGTTCGCCCCCCAGGACCGCGTGTGGATGGGCTGGCCCCACCGCACCGACACCTGGGCCCACGGCGCCAAGCCCGCCCAGAGGCAGTATGCCGCCATCGCCCGCGCCATCTCCGAGTTCACCCCGGTCTATATGTGCGCCAACCAGGTCGACTACGCCAACTGCAAGGCCGTCTTCGAGAACGACGAGAACGTCACCGTCGTCGAGATGACCACCGACGACGCCTGGTTCCGCGACACCGGCGCCACCTACGTCATCAACGGCAAGGGCGAGAAGCGCGCCAACCACTGGCACTTCAACGGCTACGGCGGCCTCATCGACGGCCTCTACTTCCCGTGGGACAAGGACGAGCAGATCGCCCTCAAGATGGCCGAGCTCTCCGGCTGCCGCCGCTACCGTCCCGACGACATGATCCTCGAGGGCGGCTCCATCACCGTCGACGGCGAGGGCACCGTGGTCGTGACCGACCAGTGCCTGCTTTCCCCGGGCCGCACCTGCTCTGCGGTTCTGGAGGAGGAGGACCCCGAGTCCCTCTGGCCCAAGTACCGCAAGAAGTTCGAGCCCTGGAGCGAGGAGCTTCGCGGGTACATGACCGAGCACCTCAAGGACTACCTCGGCGTCGAGGAGGTCATCTGGGTCAAGGAGGGCATCGACCCCGAGGAGACCAACGGCCACATCGACGACGTCGCCACCTTCATCGCCCCGGGCGTCATGGTCTGCATCTGGACCGACGACCCCGAGTACCCGTTCTACGAGCAGTGCCACGCCGCCTACGAGACCCTCTCCAACGCTGTTGACGCCAAGGGCCGCAAGCTGAAGGTCTACAAGCTCTGCATGCCCGTGAAGCCGCTGTACATGGACCAGGCCTCCTGCGACACCATCGACGCCGACGAGAACGCCGAGCCGCGCGTCCCCGACGAGCCGCTGATCGCCTCCTACATGAACTACCTCGTGACCAACCACGGCGTCATCGTCCCGCAGTACGGCGACGAGAACGACCAGCTGGCCGTCGACACGCTCCAGGAGATCTACGACGAGGTCTGGGGCGAGGGCGTCTACAAGTGCGTCGGCGTCAAGTCCGACCAGGTCGTCTACGGCGGCGGCAACATCCACTGCATCACGCAGCAGGAGCCGTCCGCCTAATAGCCCGGCTTGCCGGGGCGCGGCGCCCCTCTTTCACGGGAGTCCGCCGCACCCCGGAGGCCCGGCCGGCCAGGCGAACGGGGCCGCCTGGCCGGGCTTTCCCCGGGCGCTCCGCTGCCTCCACACCGGAGCGCCCCTCCCCTTCGATTGGATACCCGCCTGGCCTGGGACCTGTTGCGGGTTAGGCCAATTGTTCGCTTGGATATCCCAGGCCAGACGCGTATCCAATTGCCGAAAGTTCCCGGTCGTATGCGCGGCCGTCTTGATCGGAGTATCTATGTACCAGCGTATTTAATTACTGCGCTGGAATAGAACACATGTTTGATAAATTAATTTAGCATCAGACAGCGGGCACGGTTTCAATCGAATCCGTGCCCGCTGCTGTATGTGTGAACAGTGCGAATAGGGGACGTAGCCCTGTTCACACCTGGACCGATGTCGGCACCGGTCAATGCCCACGATGCTTCTGCTTACGCTTCAACTTCCGTTGCTCGAAGCGCGCCTCCGCCTCATCCGCGCGACGCTGACTTCTTGCTTGAGCCGACTCCCGCTTCATCGCTTCCCGCTGTGCCGCGAGCGCCAGTTGTGCCTTGGTGCTCACCGCGGGCCGTTTAAGGGCTTTCGCTGCCTCGCGAGCGCGCCGCTTGGGGTTCTTCGCGGGCTTGCTTGTCTCAGTGGCCTTGTCGCCGAAGAACGAGAGCTTCTCCCATTTGCCGACAACGAATCGCAGGATCTCCTCATCGGACGGCTCCGCGCCGAAGACGATGCGGGCGACGCCGTATCTGCCGTCCTTGACATGCTCCGCCAGCCCGACCCAGAATTGGCCGTCGTGATATACGGTCAGGGTGGACGACACACTGATCTGCATGGTTGGTTCCTCCTTTATGTAGATGACCATGCAGAGAAGGGACAACCAAGGAGGCAGGTTACTGATGCGGACCCCCGCACGCCCACGACTACCCGACGGGGACTGTGTTTTTATCTCTGGTAGTTGGATTGTAGCACGCGCAGACGCGCCCTTCATCGCTGGCGACATGACATGGTTGGGGCTTACCACCCGACGTGCCCTTGCGCATATCGTCTTCTCGGTTTCGAAACTTTAAAAGACCTTGAGTTTCGAAACCGCGAAGGAGAGTTTAAGCAAGAGACGACGTTAGCTCTGAGTCGACGCTCGAGAAGGGGCTCGGGTCGCTTCTGTCCATCAGGGATGTATTCACGAAGGTCCTCATCGCTCGCACGAGGCGCGGGCCTTATACCCGGGAGGGCGTTCTCGTGCTGGATCTCGCGAGGTGACTGCTCGGCGAGCAGGAGTTCTGAGCGTCATACGGGGATATCGCTCGATAGGGCACGCAGGGCCGTTTGTGCTCACACGGGAAACGTCGTCGCCGTATGGGCGGCCAGTCGCATCCGATTAGTCTTTTGTTAAACAGACCTTTCGAGTGCGCACGAAGTGATTGCGCCAACAACGAAGCCCCAACCTGCTCGCTAACTCATGGGCAAGCCACCTGAGACTACTCATTTTCCCTACTAGCAATGAAGGCCTGCGACCTGCAGTTTTGCAAACTGCTTGAAAGGCGCCTGCGTTGATTCGCTTCCTATTGCAGCTGGCGGCTCGCACACGAAAAGGCACTTGAGTTTCAAAGCGGGCGTTTTCGTCGATATCGAACCTCTAAAGGCTGTCCGCCGTGCCCTTTGGAATGAATGATGGGCTTATGTCTGTTCCACTTTATGCGACATTTTGTCTATAGGGATGATGCTGCTGTAATGCATGGGGCCCGGAGCGCGGCATTTACTGCGCTCCGGGCCCCACTGTTTTGAGAGTTTATGGCGGCTCTGCCGTCGTCCTAGTCAAACAAACTCGGCATGTCGTTTTCTTTCATGAGGGCACCGGCGGAGGGGAGGCTCTGCGCGGTGAACTTTTCGGCCGAGACGCCGGCGCCAAGGATTTCCTCGGTCGTGCCGACGGTGGTGACCGAGCGACCCTTCTTGGCGGTAAAGGCCTGGACGCCCTGCGTGTTGGTGGTCGTCTTGGTCTTGAGCAGCGACGTGTTGAAGTTCATCAGGCGATAGTCGCTCGAGACCAGCGCGATGTCGCGATCCTCCTTGAGCACCTGGGCATACAGCAGCTTGGCTCCGCCGTAGATGGCGTTCTTAAGGCGCTTGCGGTTGGTCTTGGTAACGTATCCAGAAAGCGCGACGCGCACCACGCGGCCGTTCTCAAAGACGAACAGCACGTCGGCCTTGTAGTCCTCAGGGTCGATGACCCAGATGACGCTCTCGTCGGGTTCCATCTCGAGGTCGGTGGGCAAGTACGAGCCCAGCTGGGCCGACTTGGTGTCCTCAAACGCCGCAACCTTGCACTTGTATACCTGGCTCTTGTTGGTAAAGACCAGCAGCTCGTGGGTGTTGGAGGACGGGAACTCGATAAAGGGTTTGTCGCCGTCTTTGTACTTGAGCGTGGCCGCCTTCTTGAGCACGCGGTCGGTCATCTTTTTGAGATAGCCCTCGCGCGAGAGCATGATGGTCACCGGGTACTCCTCGACCTCGGGCTCCAGGCTTACCTCGATGACCTCGTGGGGCTCAATCCTGCCCGTGCGGCGCGGCATCACGTACTTCTTGTTGACCGCGGCCAGCTCGTCGCTGATGACCTTCTTGATGTTCTCTTCGCTCGAAAGGATCTCCTCTAGCTCGGCAATCTCGCCCTCGAGCTTAGCGATGTCCTTGGTGCGGTTGAGGATGTACTCCTCGTTGATGTTGCGGAGCTTAAGCTCGGCTACAAACTCGGCCTGGGTCTCGTCGATGTCGAAACCCTTCATAAGGTTGGGCACGACCTCAGCCTCGAGCTTGGTGCCACGGATGATGGCGATCGCCTTGTCGATGTCGAGCAGAATCGCCTCAAGACCGTGCAGCAGGTGCAGGCGCTCGGACTTTTTGCCTAGGTCAAAGTTAATGCGGCGACGCGTGGACTCAATACGCCACTTGACCCACTCGTGCAGGATCTGGCGTACGCCCATAACGCGGGGATAGCCGTCGACCAGCACGTTAAAGTTGCATGAGAACGAATCCTGCAGCGTAGTCGAGCGATAAAGCTTCGCCATGAGCTTGTCGGGGTCAACACCGCGCTTAAGATCGATGGCGATACGCAGGCCCGAGAGGTCAGTCTCGTCGCGGATGTCAGCGATCTCCTTGACCTTGCCCTCTTTGGAGAGCTTGACGATGCGATCGATGATGACATCGGTCTTGGTGGTGTAGGGGATCTCGTAGACCTCGATGATGCGCTCTTCGGGAATCCAGCGCCAGCGGGAGCGGATCTGGAAGCTGCCAAGGCCGGTCTCGATAATCTTTTCCATCTCCTCGCGGCGGTAGATAATCTCACCGCCGGTCGAGAAGTCGGGCATGGGCATGTACTCGAGCAGATCGCAGTTGGGATCCTGCAGGTAGTGCATGGTGGCGGTGCAGACCTCGTTGAGGTTGAAGCCGCAGATGTCAGACGCCATGGCGACGCCGATGCCCTTGTTGGCCGAGACAAGGATGTTGGGGAACGTGGTGGGCAACAGGCGCGGCTCCTTCATGGCGCCGTCGTAGCTGTCGACAAAGTCGACCGGGTCCTTGTCGATGTCTTTGAAGATCTCGGCACTGATGGGGGAGAGCTTGGCCTCGGTGTAACGCGAGGCGGCGTAGCTCAGGTCGCCCGAATAGTACTTGCCAAAGTTGCCCTTCGACTCAACGAACGGCGCGAGCAGCGCCTCGTTGCCGGTGGCCAGGCGCACCATCGTCTCGTAGATTGCGGCGTCGCCGTGCGGGTTGAGCTTCATGGTTTGGCCCACGATGTTAGCGCTCTTCTGGCGCTCACCTTTGAGCAAGCCCATCTTGTACATGGTGTAGAGCAGCTTGCGGTGCGAGGGCTTAAAACCGTCGATCTCGGGGAACGCACGCGAGACGTTGACGCTCATGGCGTAGGGCATGTAGTTGACCTCGAGCGTCTGCGTGATCGGCTGATTGGTGACCTCGGAGTGCAGGCCGATGACGTTCTCGGCGTTGACCTGCTTTTTCTTTGGCTGGTTCTTCGTCTTCTTCTTTGCCACGATTTCCTCTTGAACTTCTTATGGGCCGTCGTTATCGATTTGCTGCTACTGCAGGTCCAGCTGGTCCAGGTATTCCTTGCCGTGCTCCGAGATATGGCGCTTGCGGCCCGCCTCGTCGCTGCCCAGCAGAAGGTTGAACATGGTCTCCATCTTGGTGACGTCTTCGGACTCTACCTTGATCAGACGACGCGTCTCGGGGTTCATGGTGGTGAGCCACATCATGTCCGGGTCGTTCTCACCAAGACCCTTGGAGCGGTTGATGGAGCACTTCTGGTCGCCGATCTCCTTAAGAATGCCGTTCTTCTCGAGCTCGGTGTAGGCAAAGTAGGTCTTTTCTTTGCAGTTGATCTCGTAGAGCGGCGACTCGGCGATATACACGTAGCCTTCGTCGATAAGCGTGGGCACCAGGCGATAGAGCATGGTGAGCACGAGCGTGCGGATGTGATAACCGTCGACGTCGGCGTCCGTACAGATGATGACCTTGTTCCAGTTGAGGTTGTCCAGGTCAAAGGCGCCCAGGTTCTTGATGCGCTTGTCCTTGATCTCCACGCCGCAGCCCAGCACGCGCATGAGGTCCATGATGATGTCGGACTTAAAGATGCGCGGATAGTCCTCCTTTAGGCAGTTGAGGATCTTGCCGCGGACGGGCATAACGCCCTGGAACTCGGCATCGCGCGAGGTGCGAATGGCGCCTGCTGCCGAGTCGCCCTCCACGATGTAGATCTCGCGACGGCTCTTATCCTTGGAGCGGCAGTCGATGAATTTCTGCACGCGGTTGGCCATGTCGGTCTTCTGCTGCAGGTTGGTCTTGATGCTCTGGCGCGTCTTCTCGGCATTCTCGCGCGAGCGCTTGTTGATGAGCACCTGCTCCATGATCTTGTTGGCGGCATCTTTGTTCTCGATCAAATAGGTCGAGAGGCGCTCCTTAAAGAATGCCGTCATGGCCTGCTGGATAAAGCGGTTATTGATGGCCTTCTTGGTCTGGTTTTCGTAGGACGTCTGGGTGGAGAAGCAGTTGGTCACCAGCACCAGGCAGTCCTGGACGTCCTGCCACTTAATGCCGCTCTCGTTTTTGTTGTATTTGCCCTGTTGCTTAATGTAGGCATCGATGGCGCTGGTGAGGGCACTGCGGGCCGCCTTTTCGGGTGAGCCGCCGTTCTCGAGCCAGGAGGAGTTGTGGTAGTACTCCTGCATCGTGAAAGTGCGCGAGAAGCACATGCAAGCAGTGATTTTTACGTTGTAATCGGGCAGATCCTCGCGATCGCGACCGCGACGGTCGGCCTCGATAAAGAAGGGCTCGGTAAGGTAGTCGGTACCGACCTTCTCGAGCACGTAGTCCTCGATGCCCTTGGGATAGCAGAAGTCCTCTTCGGAAAACTCGCCGTCGTCGCCCTCGATGCGCAGCCGGAAGGTCACGTTGGCGTTGACCACGGCCTGGCGGCGCATGGTCTCGCGATACCAATCGTGGGGGATGCTGATGGAGGTAAAGACCTCAAGATCGGGGCGCCACTTGATAGTGGTACCGGTGCGGTCCTCGTCGCTGGGCTCAACCTCGAGTGCTTTCTTTTTGGCGCCGACGACCTTGCCCTTCTTAAAGTGCAGGGAGTACTTGTTGCCGTCGCGCCAAACCGTGACGTCCATGTATTCGGAGGCGTACTGGGTTGCGCACGAGCCCAGGCCGTTGGTGCCGAGCGAGAAGTCGTAGTCGCCGCCCTGGTTGTTGTTGTACTTACCGCCGGCGTAAAGCTCGCAAAAGACGAGTTCCCAGTTAAAGCGCTTCTCGGAGGGGTTCCAGTCAAGCGGGCAGCCGCGGCCGTTGTCCTCTACCTGAATGGAGCCATCGCGAAAGGCGGTAAGGGTGATGAGCTTGCCGTAGCCCTGGCGCGCCTCGTCAACGGCGTTGGACAGGATCTCGAAGGCGGCATGCGCGCAGCCGTCGAGCCCGTCCGAGCCAAAGATGACGGCAGGGCGCAGGCGTACGCGCTCCTCGTCCTTGAGCTGACGAATACTGTCGTTACCATAGTTTGGGGTGTTTTTTGCCATGCTCGCTCTCTCGATGCTCCTTTGCTGCGTTTTAGTCATATAGATAGTCAAGGTAGCATAGCCCAGCCCTTGGGCGATTCCAACCAACACGAAATCCATCGAACAATCGTTCGGAGTTCGATAAGGTTTCGTTTACTCGCACAAAACCGAGTCGGTATTGTGCGAGCAAGTTTGAATAGCGAACCGAAGTTGTAATGTCCGCATAGCGATGACGAATGAGCCGAGTCGGCGTCTCTCACAAAAGTAACTAGGAGCTAGCGGGGCCTATCCGAATTGACCTCATTGGCGGTATCGGCTTCGAGCGCCGTGCGGCGGGCGCTGTAGGCGACGAGGCCGGCGCCTGCCGCGGCGAGTGCTGCAGCGGCTGCCGTAAGGGGAGCGCATGTATCGCCCGTGCCCGCAAGCGCGCCCGCTTTTCCGGGGCGCTTGCTATTGTTGTGGTCCTTGCCGCTGCTGGAGCTGCTTCCGCCGGAGCCGCCGCCCTTGTCAGTACCGCCGCCACTCGAGCCGCCACCGTCGTCCACCGTCATCGGTGCATCGTGAAGCCCCGTCGTATCCGCGCTGTCGCATACGCCGACCTGAACTTCTGAGCGTTCGCATGCCGCGTCGGGCACATGAAGCTCGTGCAGTACGGCACCCAGCGCCGAGTTTGCACCCGGCCGAATTTCCTCGAGCGTTACGGGATCGAGCGCCACCAGGTTATGCGCCTTCGCATACAGCGTTACGCGTTTGCCCACATCGTCGCTCCAGCTCTCGGGGATGGCGAAGCTCATGCGGAACTGTGCCGTGCAACCCGGTGCCAGCACGGCGTTGCCGTTGTCGGCTACCAGCGGGTGCGTTGCAAAACGTGCGCCCAGCGTCTCGAGCGCGTACTTCACGTGTGCCATGTCTTGGGCCGAAGCATCCTCGGCAAGCTCTGGATCGTAGATCGAAACCATGCGTGCGTTCAGTCCGAATCCGATGGATGCGCTGGAGAACGGCTGGCTGGAGCCCTCTCGGTACAGATCGATCGTGCCGGCGGTCAGCAAGGTGTTGCCGTCGTTTCGCACCGTGACCATGAAGGATTCGCCTGCTGCTCCGGGTACCACCGCGCCCGAGGTAGCGACCGCGCCCGTCGGAGTGGCACACGCCACCAAGGGCACTTCGATGCCGTGCAGCTCTGCCTCGCTCTTCTCCGCGCTCACAATGTGCGTGGCGAGTGCGGAGAGCATGCCTCCCGACGTCAAAAATGTCGTTATCTGATCGACGGGATGGTCCAGCTCGCACATCACGAACGGCTCCGTGAACAGATCGCCTGCCAAGGTGCTGGCGAAGATGCGGAAGTGCTTGCCCATCACTGCTACCGGGTTGCCTTCTTCGTCGTAGGTTTGTCCCACCTTGCCATCGGTGTTCTCTACATAGAGCACGCACCTGCCGTTGTTGCTTACGCTAAACGATGCCGGGCCACAGCCTGCGGCACCCACGGGCTGCGTTGCAAATGCCGATGCGCCTCGCGTCCAAGTAATATGCTGCAGTTGCTCGTTGACGGTTGCCAAAAAGCCCGAATGTTGTGGCCATGGCACCGCATGAGGTACCGTGGCGTCTGGTGACATAACGTCCCAGCACGCAATGGACTGGCCGATCACGGCGTACGATGCGCAGCCGCAACCGTCTGCGGTCTCGTACGCAACGGACACCACCATTTTGCCGTTGATATTCTCGGGCTTGCCCAGCTCGATACTCGACGGTGCTTGCGGAAAGCAGAGGACCTGACGGAACGTGAGACTGTCGCCCAAATCATCCGACCACAAGGTAAAGCATTCCAGCGCAACCTCGGCCTCGCTGCCGAGCGCCTTTTCTGCGGTGGTTCCGCGGCGGTGGAGGTAGGCACCCGACAGGCGCCCGTCGACGAGCGTCTTGCCTACCGTGATACGCGGGCACTGCAGACAATGGTAGCCATCCTCCTGAAGGCGGCCGCGCGAGATGCTGCGCCACGACGTATACGACACCACGCGAACTTTGCTATTACTTATGTGCAGGCGCACGACGGACAGTATGCCGGCTGTGCTTGCCGTATCGAAAAGGGTGTTGTCACCGGCGGGGCGCTCGCCCGAGATCAGCAGCACGTAGGCGTCCTGGTTTCCTCTTCCGTCCGTATATTCCACCACGTCGAAGTCGTAATCGAATATGCCGTCGCGCTCCACGTCGCCCTCGCCAAACCCAAGGGGAAAGTCCACGGGAGTGGGAGCGGACCACGTGCCGTTTGCCTTTGTGTGCACCACCAGGCGCGAGCGGCCATTGTCGCCGTAGCGCACCGAGGCGATACGGAACAGACATTCTACGCCGGCAATCATTGCCAGCTTCATGTGGGCTTCGCTGAGCACGCCAGCAAACAGCACGTTGTCGCTCGAGGGCTTGATGCCGCCACGCTCGTCCTCCGATACACCAGCAGAATTGGCGTTGGGGTCCGCAACGGCGTTCGTCGCCTGCCCGATATAGGTGTAGTCATACATCGGCGCGGCGTTTTCGTCGTTCTCTATCAGTGTATGGACGAAATGCTCGATCTGTCCCGTGCCGCCGCTTTCTGCATCCGCCTCGAGCTCAATGCGCGTGACCGCTTGATTCCAATCGCGCACGACAGGCGCGACGTTTACGGCAGTGGCCTTAACCTCGGCGCGTGCGAGCAGCTCGGCGTTGGTGACGATGGTGGCCGATGCGATAAATTGCGGCACGCCGCCTGCCTCGGCGTTGCCGGCCGTGCCGAAGCGGGCATCCAACGTGTAAGGCGTATCTCCACCCAATGCGAGCTCAGAGCGCTGGAGCACATACTGGTTGCCATTGTTCACCGACATATTCCACGAATCGAGGAGTGTGGGCCACGACCCCGACCAAGCCTTGGTGGTCCACTTGAACATTACGAACTGGAGTATCACATCGACATCGACGTCTGCACCTACGCGCAGTCGCGGAAGCTGGTGTCCATCTGCCTTCTCGTACCCAATGAACAGCGTGAGGGATGCGGCGCCGCGCACGGCAGACGAAGCGACACCTGCAACGCCGGCGCCAAAGGTGACGGCAAGCCCGATCTGGATGGTGAACGAGCCCGAGGTGTTTGAATAGTCGAGCGAAATGTTTTTAAAAAACGCCGCGCCGCTGCCGTGCGTGTGGGCACCCACGGCGAGCGCCAGCTTCGCCAGCACCCAGGGGTTGACGTTTAGGAAAAACGGCACCGGTCCTAGGGTAAACTGCTCGGTCCAATTGAGGTTGGTTCTTACCTGGAAGAGGGCCTTAATATTGCCAAATGCGGGGTCGTTGTTGTCACCCCAGGTTTTGCCCACCCAGTCGTAGGCGAGCGATCCGTACAGCTGTGTGGCGATATCCATCGTAAAACGCGGCGTGCAGTGGTGACGAAGCAGCTTAGTGTTCCTTGGATCGGTGCCCGAACCGGCACTCATACTTTTGTACTGATTCCACTTCCCCTCCATCTCGTCGAGGTAGCGGTTTGCCTGCTTGGCGCCCGACTCGCGCGGTGACTTCTTCCAGTACTCCGGATCCGGATTGCCCGAATCGTTCATGTAGCCGACCGGTTTGTATCCTCCGCCAAACAGCACGTATCCGGCAAAAGAGAAATCGAACAAAATGGGGAACGAGGGCATCCAGCACGTGAACTTATTGCCGCCGATGCCGGGAAACGCCGCCGGGAAATCAAACGGAGTAATCTCTTGGTCCATGGTGGTGGGGACGATAGTGGTCGAGCCCGATTCTGCCTTTGCGGCCGGCGCGGTGACAACGGCCATGGGGGAGGAGAGTGTATAGGTCTTGCCCTGATAGTCGAGGACAAAGCGCAGCTTGCATCCTTCCTCCAGAAGGCCCGAAGCTGCATCGAGGAACGTGTCTTCGAGTGTGAACGTTGCCAGATTATCCGAACCCGATGCACTGGCCTTGACTTGGCCAATTTGCGTGACGGTTTCGGATGAGCTGCTCGTGGCGGGCATTACCTTGTTGATGCACAGCGTTGCCTGTCCACCCTGTGGCAGATGTGCCTGCACGGTAAAGGCGTGCGTGTCGGGTTGGTCGTTTCCGGCGTCGTCCTTCGGCAGTGCCATGAACGTGGCGTCGGCGTACTGGATGTCCCACTCGTCGAACGTAAGCTGGCGAAAGTACGGCTCACCGTCGGAAAGCGGACGTGTGGGCGCGGTAATGGCGGTGCCGCCCTGGATGCGCGTGAGGGGGATCTCGACATCACGGTAGCCCGCCATGCTGATGGAGATGCCACCGTTAAAGTCGTACGCGTCGAGAAGCGTTGCCTCGTCCACGTAGCCTTCCGAAAGCGGCGCGACCTCAAAGATGGCCGTGCCCTCGTCGTCGGTAGTGGCGGAGATCTGCTTGCCCGCGGCATAACGCGACGCGAGCGTGACCTGGGCTCCCTTGATGGGCATATTCTTGTTGGCGACGTCGACCACGACCACACCAAACATGGTGCGCGAGAGAACGAGCACCTTGAAGGGGTCTTCTTCGTCGGCATAGGCCTCGGTGGGGGCGAATGGCAGTATGAAGGCGTTTGCGCTGCTCGGCACGCGAGGCAGCATGATGCCTGCCAGCGAGGATGCTCCGGCGATAAGTAGCGAACGACGATCAAGCATTTTGGGCTCCCATCCCGCAAATATCGGAGGAAATAATCCTATTTTGCGAGAAGGTGCCCCGTGGCGGTAGTGCCGTTCAAGGGTCAAAATGTCCAAATTGATCGAGCGAAGCGCCGGGTTCCGGAACGCGTTCGATGCGCTTGGCAGCCCGGTCGCTAACGCAACATATGCGCGACCAGCTCGGCGCGAGTTCCGATACCAAGCTTGGCATACACTCCTGATAGGCGGTTTTTAACAGTGCCCGGCGATACTTCCATGTGGCGTGCGATTTCGGCGTTGGTCCATCCGCGGCAGGCGAGCATGGCCATGGTGAACTCCGTGGTCGTTAAATCGTCGGCCACGTCCTCGCCCGAATCGGGGTTGTGGATGCGCCGCCAGCCGTAGCTAAATCGATACGTAATCTCGATGATGCGTGCGAAATCGTCAGGGTATTGCGCTTTTAGGCACGCCTCGATGAGCCCCTGTAAAAGGCCGTGGTGCTCGCCAATGAGCTCGATAAGGCCGTCGGGGCGCGCAATGTCCCAAGCGGCTCCGAAATGTGCCTTTGCGGCGTCGATGTCCTTGAGGCTCATGCATGCCATGGAAGCCGCCAGGTGCAGGAACAGTTCCGAGATGGGATAGCTTCCCTGTTTCATGATCAGGGCATTTTCCACCATGCCCAGGCTGCGGCCGTATTCGCCGCGCAGATACAAGGCGTGCGCCATCACGTAGCTGGCGAACAGGCGCAGGCCTTCGGGCAAATGCGCCGCAAGCGGATAAAACTCTTCGGCGGAATACGGGGAAGGCAAGTGCAGCAGGACGCTCGCGGCCGAGGTGAGCAGGATGTGCATGGCGTGGACGGCAGGCGATTCCTCGTCGGCCGGCGTATCGAGGATGCCAGTAAGGCACCGGCGGGCATCGGCGATACGGTTGAGCGACAGACTGGCGTATCCGCAGATAAAGCATGCGGAATAGCGCAGTGCGGGGTCGGTGGCGTCAAGATAAGGGCGCGCCGTCTTGGCAGCGAGGGTGGCCTGTCCGCGAAAGTACAGCGCTTCTGCCGTGGCAATGGCGCGCGAATCGGGGTCGGAAATGCCTGCAACCGCAGCGTCAATCTGCCCCGGCACAAAGGCGGTGCACATCAACGGCATGGGAACGCATGGGTAGCCATCGCAGTCCATCTTCCATCTCCCAACAGCTGGCAACAATAGCAGCAATTGTACTCCTGTTACTCGGGACTGGAATTTGCGGGTATGGCATACGATTACGCAGAACGTATAAAGGAAGAGTCTATTGGCGATGCTGCCAAGGTGGCTACCGAAGCCTAGCTGAGCTCGACAGTAGGAAAAATTGCCACCCCTGCAAAAAGCTTTGTCGCAGCGATGGGAAACACATCTTGTTCTGCATATAATGAGGTCATATGACGGTGCGTTTGCATACGTGTGACGCATTCCCATCGAACCGAAAAGGAGCTTTGCATGGATTCCAACAAGCGTCCCGACGACATGGTGCGTATCACCACTTCCGAACTTGCCCAGGTGTTCATCGATGAGCAGGTCGCTGCAATCCGCGAGCAGATCGGCGACAAGAAGGTCCTGCTGGCCCTTTCCGGTGGTGTCGACAGTTCGGTTGTCGCGGCCCTGCTCATCAAGGCCATCGGCAAGCAGCTTATCTGCGTGCACGTGAACCACGGCCTGATGCGTAAGGGCGAGAGCGAGCAAGTCGTCGACGTCTTCAAGAACCAGATGGACGCCAACCTGGTCTATGTGGACGCGACCGATCGCTTCTTGGATAAGCTCGTGGACGTCGAGGAGCCCGAGGCCAAGCGCAAAATCATCGGCGCCGAGTTCATTCGCGTGTTCGAGGAGGAGGCCCGCAAGGTTGGCGACGAGGTCAGCTTCCTCGCCCAGGGCACCATCTACCCCGACATCCTGGAGTCCCAGGATGGCGTGAAGGCCCACCACAACGTGGGTGGCCTGCCCGAGGACCTGCAGTTTGAGCTTTGCGAGCCCGTCAAGCTGCTGTACAAGGACGAGGTCCGCGTCGTGGGCCGCGAGCTCGGTCTGCCCGAGAACATGGTCGAGCGTCAGCCGTTCCCCGGTCCCGGCCTGGGCGTCCGCTGCCTTGGTGCCATCACCCGCGACCGTCTTGAGGCGCTGCGCGAAGCCGACGCCATCGTGCGCGAGGAGATCGACAAGGCAGGCCTGACCATCTGGCAGTACTTCGCCGTGGTGCCCGATTTCCGTGCCACCGGCGTGCGCGAGGGCAAGCGCGCCTACGACTGGCCCTGCATCATCCGCTGCATCAACACCGTCGACGTGATGACCGCCGAGGTGCCTGAGCTCGACTGGGCACTGCTCAAGCGTATTACCGCTCGCGTCACAGCCGAGGTTCCCGGCATCTGCCGTGTGTGCTACGACCTCACGCCCAAGCCCGTCGGCACCGTTGAGTGGGAGTAAGCTTTTTGGGCTGCTTTGATCATAGTTCCATGAATGGGGAGGCCTCGCGCGATTGCGCGGGGCCTTCTTTTTCGAAAAGAGCTGCCGTCGTGTTGTTGCCACTGTCCATCGTGCTTGCCATCGCCTCTGGTGTTGTTCCTGAGCAGGGCTGGTTTGCGACGAGAACTAGCAGGGCTTGTTGGCGGCACGAGCGAAGCAGGTTGTTTCGCATTGAGCGCTCCGGGCAGAAGAGGGCCATAATGGAGTGCGCACAATTTGTTTTAGAGGAGGATGCCGCATGGCAAAAGACGAACAAACAAGCTGGATTGTTGAGATGCTCATGGCCAGTGTGTCGGTGGCGCCCGCGGCTCTTTTGGAAGAGGTTATGGCAGATGAGCGCTGCGTGGATTTTGGCCCCATCCACCATTTTATTGTGGGCGCGGTGCTGCTTGCGTGCTGGCGCAACGCCGAAGCATCTGGGGAGCGAGATGCGATGCTCAAAGACGATCTTGCCGATTTGATGTCTCGGTCGGATTGCGTGCCGGGGGCGACGTGTGCCCGTTGGGGCGTGTGCGGGGCAGCTGCGTCTGCGGGCATGGCATATGCAATCGTGCGCGGCAATGCGCCGCTGCGCAGTGAAGGCTGGCAGGAGGGGCAGCTTATGGTTTCGGAGCTGCTTGCCGCCATCGCGCGCTCGGGAAGCCCACGGTGCTGCAAGCGAGATGCGCGCGTGGCGATTCGTGAGGCCGTTTCGTTTTTTAACGCGCTCGGCGGACCACAGCTTAAAGCATGGGAGAAGACGCCAACCTGCGATAGCTATGCGGTCAATACAGTGTGCATGGGCGAAAAGTGTCCGTATCATCCGTCCTTTATCATCCAATAGGGAACCGGGTGCCCCAATAAGGGTTGGGCAGATGTGACAAAGTGACAGTCCCTTTGTCACATTATCGGCGGTATGCGCGGGATGGTACGTCACGCGATGTGCCGTCCTGCTCGTTTTTTGGCGCGCTTCGTTACATTCCTCACTTGCGCCGGTAAAAAATGGGGATAGAGTAGGACAAACGCGTCGAATACGAACGGCGGGGGAGAGCGGGCAAGGTGCCTGCGCAGGAGAGGTTGCCGTCCATGCTGGAGCTCAAAGGAATTTGCAAAAGGTACGTTACGCAGTCGTTTACGCAGGTGGCGCTCGACAGCGTGAGCCTGTCTTTTCGGGATAACGAGTTCGTGGCCATTCTGGGGCCCTCGGGTTCGGGTAAGACCACGATGCTCAACGTTATCGGCGGACTCGACCACTTTGACTCGGGTGACCTGCTGATCGACGGTATTTCGACCAAGGACTTTCACGATCGCGATTGGGATGCCTATCGCAACAACCGCATCGGCTTTGTGTTCCAAAGCTATAACCTCATTCCGCATCAGACCATTTTGGAAAACGTGGAGCTGGCGCTTGCGCTCACGGGCGTGGGACACGCCGAGCGCCGCCAGCGTGCGCGCAAGGCGCTCGAGGCCGTTGGTCTGGGCGAGCACGTGAACAAGCGCCCGAGTCAGCTTTCGGGTGGACAGATGCAGCGCGTGGCCATCGCCCGCGCCCTGATTAATGATCCCGAGATTGTGCTGGCAGACGAGCCGACTGGCGCCTTGGATTCCATAACGTCCGTGCAGGTCATGGACTTGCTCAAGGACGTCGCGCGCGACCGTCTGGTTATCATGGTCACGCATAATCCCGATCTGGCGTACGAGTACGCCACGCGCATCGTCAACCTGGCGGACGGCAAGATCACCGACGATTCTGATCCTTTCGATGTCGCTGATGCCACGCGCCGCGAGGCCAAGCCTACGCGCAAAACCTCGATGAGCTTTGTGACGGCGCTGGGGCTTTCTGCCCGAAACCTTATGACCAAGAAGGGCCGTACGGCCATGACGGCCTTTGCGGGCTCGATTGGCATTATTGGCATCGCGGCGATTTTGGCGCTGTCCAATGGCGTAAACGGCTACATCAAAAAGGTCGAGGAGGATACGCTTTCGAGCTACCCGCTTACATTTCCAAGCAGGATTACGACCTGTCGTCCATGATGGGCGAACAGGGGGCCACGGATGACGATACGTCCAAGAACGAGGGTTCGTCCGACGACGGCACCGACGGCAAGGCTCAGGGAACCAAAAAGATTCCCGTGGTCACGGCCGTAAAGGATATGTTCGCAAGTGTTAAGTCCAACGATATGACGAGCTTTAAGGCATGGCTCGATGCCGGCGGCGACGGTATCGACAAAGAGGTCAACGCCATCCAGTACGGTTACGGCGTGACGCCGGTTGTCTATCGTGCCGGCAAGGGCGATGAGAAGCCTGTCCGGCTGGTGCCCAACGCTATGACCGAGGCCATGAGCGGTGGTGCGAGCTCGGCGGCAACAGTGAGCATGGACTCCATGGGGACCTCGGTCTTCAACGAGATGATCGACGATCAGAGTCTGCTCGACAGCCAGTACGATGTCGTCGCCGGCCATTGGCCTACGTCTGTTCACGAAGCCGTAATGGTGCTTTCGAGCCGTGGAACGGTGGGCGACTATACGCTTTACAGCATCGGTGCGCTGGATATCGATGAGCTCAACGACCTGGTGAACAGTGCCATGGCCGCCGACGGTAAGATTGAGACGCCTGAGAGCGGCGCCGACTTTACTTACGACGATGCGCTGTCCACGACGTTTAAGGTGTTGTCGCCGGCCGATGCTTATCGCAAAAACGAAGAGACCGGCATGTGGACTGACATGTCCGGCGACGCCGACTTTATGACGGCCAAGGTTGCCGACGGTATTGACGTGCACATTGTGGGCGTGGTGCGACCTAACGAGACGGCCAATGCGAGCGCGTTGTCTCCGGGCATTGCCTATACGCATGCGTTGACTCGCCAGCTTATGGAGCGCGCCGCCGATTCGCAGATCGTGCAAGAGCAACTTGCCCACCCCGAGACGGATGTCTTTACGGGCAAAACTTTCGACGAACTGCAAGGCGAGGCCAAGCAAGGCGTGGATCTGGGCAGTATGTTCAGCGTGGACGAGGCGGCGCTCAAGAGCGCGTTCTCGTTCGATGCGTCTGCACTCTCGGGTGCTGCCGGTGGCATGGATCTTTCGGGCATCGATTTGTCGGGCCTGGATATTGATCTTTCGGGCGTTGGCAAAGACATCGACTTAAGCGACATCATGGTCAAAGCGCCGACCCCCGATTTCTCGGGTATCTTTGACGGTCTGGAGCTCACGCCCGAGCAAATGCAACAGGTGGGAACGCTTGCCAACCAACTATTTGAGGGCTTTTTGCAGTCTGATCAGTTTAGGGCGCTGTCACCCGAAGATCTCAAAGACGCGTCAAAGCTTGCTGCCGCATTCTCGGCGTATCTCGAGAACGATGTTGTGGCGCAGCAGTGCCTGGCGCAGCTCAAGGCGCTCGGCGGCGATGCCCTGGCCGAGCGCCTGCAACAGGCGATGACCGACTATGTCCAAAATCAGTTGGCTCCGTATCTGCAGCAGGCTATGGATCAGGTGATGAAGGCGATCAGCGAGCAGGTGGCAACGACCGTGTCGACCCAGCTCAAGGCCGGCGCGGCAGGGCTCATGGACCAGATGGTGACGCAGATGTCTTCGAGTTTTGCCAACCTGGCGAGCGCCATGCGCGTGGATGCGAGCGCCTTTGCTCGTGCCATCCACTTCAACATGGACGCCGAGGACCTGAGCTCGCTCATGATGAGCTATGCCAAGGCGTCGAAGCTCACCTACGACAACAATCTGACCACGTTGGGCTACGCGGATGAAGCGGATCCCATCTCGGTCAAGATTTTCCCGCGTGACTTTGAGGCCAAGGAGCGCGTACTCGACCATATCGATGCGTACAACAAGCAGGTCAAAGCCGCCGGCCACGACGAGCAGGCAATCTCGTACACCGACTACATGGGCATCATCATGGGCTCGGTGACTGATATCGTGAATACCATCAGCTTGGTGCTCATCGCGTTCGTGAGCATCAGCCTGGTCGTGAGCTCCATCATGATCGGCATCATCACCTACATCAGCGTGCTGGAGCGCAAAAAGGAGATTGGCATCCTGCGCGCGATCGGCGCGTCGAAGCGCAACGTGGCAAACGTGTTCAACGCCGAGACCTTTATCGAGGGCCTCATTGCCGGTGTCTTTGCCATTGTCGTTGTGGTGGCCGTGAGTTTTCCGGTTAATGCCTGGGCGCTTGCTGCCAAACAGGTACCCAATCTGATGAGCTTGCCCGTGCAGGATGCGCTGGCGCTCATTGCAATTTCGGTGCTGCTGACGGTCGTTGCCGGCCTGCTGCCGGCCCGCAGTGCATCCAAGAAAGACCCCGTAGAAGCCCTGCGCTCCGAATAATGTGACAAAGGGACTGTCCTTTTGTCACATTGAGTGACATGTAAATCGAGGTCTAATACTTTTCCCGAGAAGTGAACGAGTCAAAATGGACCCCCGAAGCATCGACACTTATTGAAGGCGGTTTCCTGCGGTTTTGCCAGCCAAATCCTGCGGGTTTGGCGTCTAAAAATGTCGATGCTTCGGGGGTCCAAATATAGCCGTTCACTTCTCGGGAAAAGTATTAGACCTTGAGATATAGACGGCGTTTGCGAGCGTCAATTAGAGCGTAAGTTGCTAGTCCTCCTTTGCGGAGAGCATGAGGCTAATTACCGGATGGGTGTACTTGTCGAACTCTTCTTTGGGCTCGGTGTCAAAGGTGTAGTACGACTTGATAGATTCGTCCTCCGTCTTGATGCTGATTTGTTCAGACATGGCGGTCAGCAGCGTGCTGTTGGTGATCGCTTGATCGCGAACGTCCTCTTTTGGACAAGGAAAAAGTGGCGAGTGAGGGAGCTGCTGTGGGGCGGCCCTGCTTGCTGTTTGTGGGCGCCATTCACCTTCGTTGCACAGGGATGGTCGGAGGGCTGGTTGATGTCAAGCAACCGCCTCCGCCTTGTGGGCCGCCTCAAGGACAAGGCATAATGCATGTGACAAAGGGGCAGTCCCTTTGCCGCATTGATTTGAGAGTAGATGTTGATGATTCTATCGTTGGCCCCCATGGAGGGGATTACCGGGCATGTGTTCCGTCGCGTGCATGCGGAGTGCTTCGGTGCGCTCGACTGCTATTACACGCCGTTTTTGCCGCCGCCGCGGGTGGGCAACCGCTTTGGCGGCAAGGCGTTTAAGGAAATCGATCCGGCTAACAACCAAGGGCTTAACGTGGTGCCCCAGCTCATGTCCAAGAACGCGGATGAGTTTGTGTGGGCGGCGCGCGTGCTCGCCGACATGGGCTACCGCGAGGTTAATCTCAACCTTGGCTGCCCCTCGGGTACGGTTGTTGCCAAGGGTAAAGGATCGGGCTTCTTATGCAACCTCGATGAGCTCGAGGTGTTCTTGAGCGACGTGTGCGAGCGATCGCCCTTGCCGGTGTCGGTAAAAACCAGGCTGGGGCTGGAGAGCGACGACGAATACGAGCGCGTGCTCGATCTGTATTGTCGCATGCCGTTGGCAGAGTTGATCGTGCATCCTCGCATACAGAAGGATCGCTATACGGGCTCGCCGCGCAAAGAGTTTTATGGCGAGACGCTGGAGCGCGCGCCGTTTCCGGTGGCATACAACGGCGATATTTTTGATCTTGAGGACATGGAGGCGCTGGTGGAGGTCTATCCCGGTACACGCCATGTGATGCTGGGGCGTGGCTTGCTTGCGAACCCCGCGCTGGCTCACATGGTCAAGGGCGGCCCTGCTGCCACGGCAGCCGAACTGCAGCGCTTCCACGACACGCTGTTTGCGGCATATGCAGAAGAGATTGGCGGCAACGCGGTCTTTCGCATGAAGGAGTGGTGGTTCTACGCTAAATGCGCCTTCGCCGATCCTGCTACCGTTCACAAACTCGTACGCAAGACTAAAAAGGTCGACGAATACCGTGCCGCCGTCGAGCGCGTCTTTCGCGAGCAGCCACTTGCGCCCATAGCCCGCTTCCACGGTTAGCTAGTCATTGGGGACGTTCTTTAACGGCTAGTCATTTAAGAACGTCCCCAATGACTATGTTGCAAAAGCTGTACGTCAGCATCCAAAGATATCGAAAAATGTCGACTTTGGATGCTGGCGTACATGTTTGGATTCGGTGGGGGACTAGGCAATCATTGCGTCAAGGGTAATGAGTTCTCTGAGTCGCTCTGTGCGTGTTTGCCCATGGCGCTTTGCCTTCTCGTCAAACGCTTCAAGAACCGATTCACCCACACGTGCCGATAAAACAACGCTTGGCTCATCAGAGATCGACGGCCTTCCCAGCTTGATGGTGCGACCCTTCGGCCACTCATCTTTTTCGTATGCCTCCGCGGCTTTCTCCAACTCTCCGGGGGCAAATCCGATCATCTTTTCGAGTTGCTTAGCGTCCATAGCGCCTCCTATCGATCGATCCCGATTTCCCTGAGCACCTTGCGCGTAGGAGGGACAAGGGCGTGGTAAATGATATAGCCATCTCGATTGGAGCAATATCGAGCGATGAGCTCCATGAGACGGCTTCTTCCATCAAGTCCAACGAGAACGTAATCGATACCTCCGTTTTCAAGATCACGCCTGAACCATGCAAAAGCGGAGTTCCAGGCGCAGGTGATATCCGTCTCCGTCAGCCCGTGTTTGAGGGCGTGGGGGTGGATTGCGATGAGCTCCATAAGGGCCTCTCTTTTTGTATACAGTTTTGTAAACAAAAATGCAAGCAGTTAATAGGCTTAAGCGACTTGTTTTGATTGGACTTTTCGATGTAAAGCCGACATCGGAGGCTCCACTACTCCTTCGCTTTTTAGTTCGGTATGTGAACGTCCGTTGAACTCCCAGAGGGGAGCGTTTTCATAGATTATCGAGAGGAGCTTGGAGACTTCGGCTGTTTTCTTGCGTTCGTAAAACTCGGGCCGTACGACAATCAATAAGAAAGCTGCGTCTTCGGTAATTTGCTGTGCTGTCGGCATACCGTTGAGTCCAACGGAACGCAAAAGCTTTGTCATGATGAAATCGAACTCATCTTCTCTTGCATGGAGATCGGATGCCTTAATCTCAGGGTCTCTCAGGACGTACTGCTTGAGTCGTTCGACAGATCGACTGCACTTTATATGCCCGCAGATGACTTCGTCATAACTGAGCCTTTTGATTGGGAGACGTTCGTGACCGGCGAAGATGGCTGCCACTCTGATGCCAACGCGCCGTTCGCGCAGCGCGCGCATCTCACCGGTGTATTCGCTGCGTCGTTCATATTTTCGATAGGAGTATCCGTAGTCATCGTAGTAATAAGGGGCTTCATCGACAGCGTCATCGAGCTCAGGCGCTATGAGATAGAGTTTTCCATCTCTGGATATGACGCAGGGATTGTCGATTTGCCCCGATTCGTTCCTGATTTGCCAAATAGTTTCATTTATCTCAAATCTCGAGACTGGATTGGGGGCACAGGAGTTGTAGAGCTCAATAAGTTCATCGAGTGAAATGATTCCACAGGCATCTGTGTAGGCGCGGGCGAAGCGCCGTACTTCTTGATTTGATTCAAGCACACGGCGCTCCCAAGCATCCAAAACGTCCTGCGGACTTCGATAGCGGGCATGACGATCGATGCGCGATGCGCTCCAACGGTTATCAGCGGCAACGTTCATCAGATCCAAGCGCAGATCTTTGTCGGCGATGCGAGCGAGCGACTGATAGTGTTCTAGATCAAGCTCCGGTCGAAAACTCATGTCTTCCGGAACAGTTCGTGCGAGCTTTATGCAACGCTTGAGATAGGTCGGGCCCAGGCTTGGGCTAAAGTGCTGCTTGAGGTGGCAAGCGATGGGCGAGAGTAGGCCATTTAGATTGGAAATGGGGTATCCGGCAATCTCTTGCTCGAGACGGCGCCCGATGAGCAGAGCCCCTTCCGAAGAGGCCTCATGGTCGGTGCCTTTCTGGCCGAGGTGTTTGGCCTCGACAATCCTGCTGATATCCGAGCAGGTGTTTGAAATAATGTCGGGTGAAAGGGTTGGTATCTTTTTTGCCATAGCGATGCGCTCCTGTGTGACTCACGGAAAAGAAACAGTCTGATTGTGAGTGCCGTTCTTTGATGGCGACGGCGAACAGGAGCGCAGCCTGTCTGAGATGGGCGAGTGCGGTAACCACCGATCTTACTTACCGAGCTCGCTCCAGCGTGTCATTGGGGACCTCCGCAGGAGCTCTCGACCAGTCTCATGCCTTGGGATGAGTATAACACAGAGAGCAAACATATGTTCTATATATTTGAGAAACCGAAGCCCTACCCACTCATTTAAGAACGTCCCCAATGAGTACTCGCACGCTAGAGCAGGTTCTCCTGTACCCATGCGATGATGTCGCTCGATTCGTAGAGTGGTTTGCCGTCGATGAACAGACAGGGAACCTGGCGTTTTCCGCCGACGGCGATGAGCGTCTGCTCGGCTTCGGTATCGGTCGAGATATTGCGCTCGGGAACGGTCACGCTGTTATCCGCCAAAAAGCGCTTGACCTTCATGCAATACGGGCAGCCGGTCATAACGTACAGCGTGAGCTCATGATTAGTAGCCATAGGTCTCCAATCGGTTGAGGTTTTGATTGAAATACCCAAAGCCGCCGCGGTCTATGCATGAGCTGACGACGACTCGATGGCCTGTACCAGAAACGCCGTGGCTCCGGTGCCGCAGGGCTTGTCGTAGTAGTCGATAAAGCGCTGGTCAGCAAGATAGCCGTGGGCGAGGCCCAGGTATGCTTCGTCTTGGGGCTTGTGCCCCCAGTTAAGGCCAATCCATCGACGGTGCATCGCGACAAGTTTGCGGGCCTCGCTTCCATCCGCATCGCCGTCGCCCATGGCAATCGAAAGCTGGCCCAGAATAGCGCGTTCAAGTTCCTTCATGTCGTTCCATGTCTCGGGGTCCATGTCCAGCAGTGCTTCGTTTGCTGCGTCGATCGCCTCGTCGCCATAGCGCGCCCGCGCCTCGGCGCCGTAGCGCTCCTCGTTTTCCTGCACGGAGCGCCAGCGCTCCAGTTGCGGCAGGACGGCGCCCATGAGCGAGACGGCTTCGTCGAGCGACATGCCGGTGTTTTGCGCCAGCCGCGGGGCACAATCCTCGATCATCGCCTCCATGGTGGTGTCGTAGGTGTACTTGCCGTGGTCGTAGCACCACTTGCAGTAATGGTCGGTCGTGGCGCCCACAGCATCGGTGCCGCAGTCGTCGGGTGTGAGTATCATGCCGCAGCTCTGGCAATAGTGCTCGGGCATTTCGAGCAGGTGGGACAGCGGTTCTCCGGTTACGGCGGCAATGAGCTTCATCATGTCGATGCCCGGGGTGACTTCGCCGCGTTCCCAACGGCTGACGGCTTGGCGTGTGACGAAGAGCTTGGCGGCGAGCTGCTCTTGGGTAAGGTGATGGGCGCGGCGAATGGCAATGAGCTTTTCTGCAAAGGCCATAGCGACTCCTTTCTGCTGGTTGATGGCTTAAGCATACGCGGCGGCCGGCGCCCTTCCAAGCAACCGTTGGTTGCACGACGGGAGACCGCGGCGAAGAATTGCGCGCTGCACCCCACACCTCCATGCCGTACAATGACCGGCATGGAACCTATCGCACACATGCATACCGACCTGCCGCAGAAGTTCGGCATTCCGCGCAACAGCTTTTTGGCGCCCCACCTGCAGGGACGCATCGTCTTTGAGCCGGAATTTGCCTCCAACGCAGCAGTTGAGGGTCTGGACTCCTTCTCTCACCTATGGCTGCTGTGGCGCTTCGAAAACGGAACGCCCGGCGGCACGGCTAAGGATATAGCTGCCGATGCCAAGACGCAGGACAGGTCCGGCACCAACGTCAAGTGGTCGAAGACTGTGCGCCCGCCGCGTCTGGGCGGAGCCGAACGCGTGGGCGTGTTTGCCACGCGGAGTCCGTTTCGCCCCAATCCCATCGGTCTTACCTGCGTCAAGCTCAGCCGCGTTGAGCGCACCGACGACGGCCCCATCATCCATGTACTGGGGGCCGACCTGCGTGACGGCACGCCCATCTACGACATTAAGCCCTACATCCCGTTTGCGGACTGCCACCCGGATGCGACCGGCGGCTGGATTGAGGGTGCTCCGTGGCAAGAGCTCGATGTTGAGTTCCCGCAAGCGCTTCAAGACATGGTCCCGCCCGCAAAGCTCCCCGGCCTGGTCGAGGTTCTTCGCCAAGATCCGCGCCGCGCGGGCAGCAAGCACGAGCCAAACCGCGTTTACCACTTGGCTTACGCCGGACTCGACATATCGTTTACGGTTGACGGGGCCAGGTTGACGGTAACCGCAATCAACGACGCGCGAGACTAGCCAGCCATTCGTCCGCACCCATCAAATTAAGCGCCAAACCCCATGCCAAAATCGCCTACGCTGGTGGACAATAACGCTTACCGAATCATTCCGCTCTGCACGGGGGCTCAGCATGAAATACGACTTCACTTCAATCATCGACCGCCATGGCATGGACTCCATCGCCGTTGACTCTTGGGGTGAGATCCCCGGTATGGCTCCGAACGCACCCGACGAGGGCTTCGACCGCATTCCCATGTGGGTGGCGGACATGAACTTCGCCACGGTGCCTACAGTCCAGGAGCACATCATTCAGCGCGCCCAGCACCCCATGTTTGGTTACTTCAATCCGCGTTCCGAGTACTTCGACCGCATCATCGAATGGCAGAGCCGCCGTAATGGCGTCGAGGGCCTGGCGCCTGAGCATATCGGCTACGAATACGGCGTGCTGGGCGGTGTTGTGTCGACACTGCGCGCGTATGTCCAGCCGGGCGATGCGGTGTTGGTCCACAGCCCCACCTACATCGGCTTCACCAAGTCCATCGAGGCCGCGGGCTATCGCATTGTCCACAGCCCGCTTCAGCTCGACGACCAGAGCGTGTGGCGCATGGACTTTGAGGACATGGAGCGCAAACTCGCCCAAAACCACATCCATGCCGCAGTGTTCTGCTCGCCGCACAATCCCTGCGGCCGCGTATGGGAGCGCGACGAGATCGAGCGCGCCATGGACATTTATCGCAAGCACGATTGCGTGGTGATCTCGGACGAGATTTGGTCCGATATCATTCTGCCGGGACACAAGCACATCCCGACGCAGTCGGTGAGCGAGGATGCCCGCATGCGCACGGTTGCCCTCTATGCGCCGAGCAAGACGTTTAACCTGGCGGGTCTGGTCGGCAGCTACCACATTGTCTACAACGAGACGCTGCGCGACCGCATGTGCGCTGTGTCTAACAAGACCCATTACAACGAGATGAATGTCCTTTCGATGCATGCGCTTATCGGTGCCTACCAACCGCAGGGCTACGAGTGGGTGGACGAACTCAACCAGGTGCTTGCCGACAATATCGAGTACTTCTGCGATTACGTGGACGAGCATTTTGAGGGCGTGTCCTATTCGCGTCCGCAGGGCACGTACATGGTGTTTCTGGACTGCACCGAGTGGTGCCGCGAGCATGGCCGTGATATTCAGTGGTTGCTCGACGAGGGGGCACGCGTGGGCGTGGGGTATCAGGATGGACGTCCGTTCCATGGCCCCTGCCACATTCGCGTGAATCTGGCGCTGCCGCTTTCGCGCGTAAGGGAAGCGTGCGACCGCCTAGACCGCTACGTTTTTGGGGTATAGGGGTCGCACGATTCGGGTACTGCGGCTTGCGCCCGCGTCGTCAACGTGCGTGGGCGCATAGGGCGCAGAGGGTTGCGAGCGCGTTTTCCACGTTTGCTACTTTTCTTGAATTTGCTTGCCGCAAAGGTGTTCAACCGTAATTTCATACAGCTGGACGCCCCTGATACTTTGCTTGATCTCCTCTTCGACCTCTTCGGCAGAAGGATAGTACTTGAGGGCAAACTGTCGGACTTTGTCTTCGACAAACGCCGGGTCATCGTTCACGAGGCGGCAACGGCCGAAAACCACGGTGCTTTGAACATAGGGTGCCCAGTCGTCGTCTTTGTACCAATCGTTGCCATAGACGGTAAAGCAGACTTTGTCGCTGCGTTTGAGTGCATCGACCTTATGCCCCGCCTTGGCTCCATGAAAGTAAATTTTGTCGTGCTCGGGGTCAAAGTAGTAGTTAACGGGAATGGCGTAAGGATAGCCGTCGTCTCCGTTGACGGCAAAAATGCCGCGTTTGCAATTAACAAGCAGCTCTCGTGCCTCTTGATCGGTGATAGCACGCTTCTTTCTACGAAGAGGTCTAAACATCGTGGGTTTCCTTTCTTTCCGCGTGTTGCGTGCACGGCGGTGGGTGGTATGTCTATATCAAGATACTAGTTCAGGCTGCGAGGCCGACGGGAACATCCTATTTGTCGCAGATTGAAACGCACTTTTTTGTTGTGGAAGGATTGTCCCTCACAACTCGTCGTCTAGGGGCATTCTCGATGGCTGGTTCCGTTTGCGGGGGAGGCGTGGGACAATACCGACCAAAAGCGATTGCTTGTCCTGAAAAAAGGGGGTCTCGATGAAAAAGCTGAGGACGCTGGCCGATGTGTTGCGTCAAGCCGGTTTCGTGCGCATCACGGGCCTTTTTCTCGTCTTTTATCTTCTGTGTTCAATGGCTGTTTGGCTTTCTGAGCCAACAACTCTTACGTTTGGCGATGGCCTTTGGTTTAGCTTTGAGACCGTATCGACGATCGGCTTTGGCGACATTCCGGCCGAAACGCCGGTCGCCCGTGTCATCACGGTCGTCCTGAGCGTTATCAGCATTTTTTACATTGCCATGCTCACGGGCGTGGCGGTGAGCTACTGCAATATGCTCATCAAGATGCATCAAAAGGACACTATGGCGCGCTTTATGGATGATCTTGAGCATTTGGAAGAGCTCGATCGTGACGAGCTCGCCGATCTGTCGCGCCGCGTGCGTGAATATCGCCGGCGCCAGCGCTAAAACGGGCGCCGCGCGTCACGATGAGGGGGACTGAATTTGAATATCACCGTGTATCTGGGTGCCAGTATCGGCAATGACCCGGCGTTTCTGCCTGCGGTGCAGGAGCTGGGCAACTGGATTGGCGCCAACGGGCACGCGCTCGTGTACGGCGGATCCAAATCGGGCCTGATGGGCGCGCTCGCCGATAGTGTGCTTAATGCCGGCGGGCACGTGACGGGTGTGGAGCCGAGCTTTTTTATCGAGGCCGAGTTTCAACATGACGGTATCGACGACCTCATCGTGACGAGCGATATGGTGGAGCGTAAGGCAAAGATGATCGAGCTCGGCGATGCGTTCATTGCCTTTCCCGGTGGGACGGGCACGCTCGAGGAGATTGCCGAGGTTATGTCCGCGGTGTCGTTGGGGCACCTGAGTGCTCCGTGCATCCTGTATAACCTGGACGGTTACTACAACGACCTCAAGGCGCTGCTCGGACACATGATTGATAAGGGTTTATCAAGCCCACGGCGCCAGCAAGGCATTTACTTTGCCGAGGATCTGTACGAAATCGCATCAATTATCAACGGATAAGCCTTGAGCCTGTCCCGCTGTGGCCCCCGGTGGTTCCGTTTGCAGCGCAGACGGTTGGCTTGTCTGGGCCACATTCGCTCTACAATAAAACGTATCTATGTCGACTTTGACCGCGGGAGGACCCGATGGATAAGCTCGCTAAACCTACAAACCGCGCGCTGTTTTTAGTTAGCGTTGCCGTGACCGGTGCGTTCGCAGGTGCCGCGGTCTGGCTGTTCTTTTTTGTGATGGAGCATGGCATCGACTATCTATGGACCGAGATTCCGCACGCACTGGGCGTCGCTTCGCCCGAGCTCGCCAGCGGCCCGTTTGGCTTTCTGCCGTACCCGTTTTTTGTCTGCCTGCTGGGCGGCCTGTTAATCGGTCTGTACGAAAAGATGACAGACACCAAGACCGATAACCTCAATCAGGTGATGGCTAAGGTCAAGCAAGATGGGCGCTACCCGTACGACAATCTGGGCAAGCTTTCGCTTGCGGCATTGCTGCCGCTGCTGTTTGGCGGAAGTATTGGACCGGAGGCCGGCCTGACCGGCGTTATCGCGGGCCTGTGCAGCTGGGTCGGCGACCGCATGCGTCGCTTTGGCGCCGAGTTTAGGGAGCTCACGCTGCTGGGTACCCAGGCTGCCCTGACGGCGCTCTTTACCGCGCCTGTCTTTGGCTTTGTGGCGCCGCTCGCCGGTAGCGCCGACGGCCAGGGCGAAGATGCCGACGATGAGTCTGCGTCCGACGAGATCACCATCAAGCTGCCCAAGGCGCAAAAGACCGTGGTCTACGGCATTGCGATTGCCGGCGGTCTGGGCACTTACCTGTTGCTTGGCCAGCTCGTGGGCGGCGGCATGGGCATGCCCAGGTTCGAGTCCGCCGAGGTGGGCAACCTGGAGCTTGCCTGGCTCATTCCGCTGGCGTTGCTCGGCACCGTTTGCGGTTGGCTGTACTTTGTCTCCGAGCACGCGAGCGAAGCGCTGTCCCATGCAATAGGGGAGCGTCCTGTCGTCAAGGCCATGCTGGCCGGTCTGGCGCTCGCCATCTGTGGCACGCTCCTGCCCTACACCATGTTTGCCGGCGAGACCCAGGCCGATGTGCTCATGGAAACCTATCTGACCATTCCCGCCGGCGTGCTTATCGCGACCGGTCTTGTCAAGGCTATGCTGACCCCCGCCCTCATCAATATGGGCTGGCGTGGCGGTCACTTCTTCCCGGTTATCTTCTCGGGTGTAAGCCTGGGCTATGGTCTTGCCATCCTCACCGGCGCCGATCCGGTCTTTTGCGTCGCCGTCTGCACGGCCTCGACGATGGGCGCCGTCATGCGCCAACCCGTTATGGTCGTGGGCCTGCTGCTCATGTGCTTCCCGCTCAAGGGCATCGTCTGCATGATCATCGCCGCAGCCATCGCCGCCGGCATTCCGCTGCCCAAGCCGCTGCGCAAGTAGCATATTGCGCTTTGCGTTTGTTCAGAACTCGTTTTGAAGAAGCCGCGCGAGGCCATTTGTTTACGGCCTCGCGCGGCTAATGTTTAGAGCTTCCTCAGCACAATGGCGATGGTGTTGAGGTATTCGAGCGCGCCGGCTTCAACGGCAGCGCGGTCGCCTGCTGCGTACTCGTTGTCGCAGGCGAGCCAGTCTTTCCATGCTTCGTCCGTGCAGAGCATAGGCTGCATCGAGACAATCTCGACGCCAGGGGTCGGCTCGATCATGGCGCGCCACCAGGCTATGTCGTGCATATAGTCGAGCTGCTCGGGTGTCCAGGATTTGAGCAGGCAAACGGGCAGGTTGTCGTGGCAGTCGTAAACCATGCCGGGGATGCTTAAGTAGAGCATCCCGCCTTGCTTTACGTAGGGGAGTAGGCGCTCACCCAGATAGTGTGGGTCACGGCCGTAGTATTTGTACGAGTCGATACTTACGACCGCATCAAAATAGTCGTGCTCAAACGGCAGCCCCTGCGAGGCGTCTGCCTTAACAGGGTGAATCGTGTCGCGCGAGATACCGAGCGAATCGAAGAACGCACGGTTTTCGACGGGGTCGCTCCACAGATCGACGGCGTAGGTGTCAAACCCGTATTCGCGGGCGAGTAGGGCGCTGGTGATACCGGTGCCCGATCCAAGGTCGCAGACGCGGACGCCGCAGGGGATATGCACATCGCGAAGCAGCTCTTCGCAGAGCTTGAGGGGATTGGGGCCCATAATCTTAGGGCGTACGAGTGTCGCGCCGAAGCTAGTTGCTTTTGGGAAGGATTGAGATTCCTGGGTTTGCATTGTTCTTTCCTATCAGGTGCAAAAATGGCAGATGACGGAGGCGGAACGGCGCAACAAACCACGGCCGTTGGACGGCCGTTTTCGTGGTTCTATGCGATTGACCGTTCCCTAAAGAACAATGACCAAAAAGACATCCCCTTGGATGATCGAGACTGAGCCGAGGCCCGTGACGTTTATATTGTAAAACGTCACGGGCGTGCCGGGATATGCCGTTTGTCACGGATTTGCGAGCGTCTAGATCTCGCTTGGCACCGGCGCTATTTCCAAATCGCGAGCGCGGCGGTGCCCAGGACGATGAAGGCGAGACCGATGGCGCTGCGCCGTGAGAGTTTTTCGTTGAATGCCAGGCGCGCAAATAGTACCGATACGACAATCGATAGTTTGTCGATCTGCACCACGACGCTCACCTGGCCTGTGGCGATGGCGTAGTAGCACAGCAGCCACGATGCGCCAGTCGCAATGCCCGATGCCGCGAGAAATACGAGTTCGTAGCGGTCTACGTGCACGGCTTGGCCCATCTTGCCTTTAGCTGCCACGATTGCCCATGCCATAACCAGTACCACGCAGGTACGGATTGCCGTGGCCAGGTTGGACTCGACGCCTTCGATGCCAACCTTGGCAAGGATGGACGTGAGCGCCGCGAACACGGCGGCGCCGAGGGCGTAAGCGAGCCAGGTCCGGTCTTGCTGCCGCTCGGGTCCGGCAGACTGCTTCTTCTCGATCATTAAAAACGTGCCGAGGGTGATGACAGCGGTTCCCACGAGCTTAACCGCAAGGTTGCTCGTCTCGCCAAAAAGCACGATGGCGATCAGTGCAGCGAGTACGGTGCTCATCTTGTCGACCGGTACGACCTTATTGACGTCTCCGATGCCCAACGCCTTAAAGTAACAGATCCACGAAGCACCGGTAGCGAGTCCCGAGAGGACGAGAAAGAGCCAAGATCTGGGTTCGATGCTGCCGATGGTTCCAATGGATCCAGAAATGCCCGCCATTGCCCAGGCGAAAACGAGCACCACGCAGGTGCGAATGGCCGTCGCGACATCGGAGTCGGTCTGCTTGATGCCGCATTTGGCCAGGACTGATGTGACGCCGGCAAAGAAAGCCGACACAAATGCTGCTGCGACCCACGACACGGGTGAAATGCCTCCCCAAAGAACGACCGCGCCAGATTTACGGCGCTCGTCCGATGATACCGTCCCGCCATGAAGCTTTGATATCGCTGTGGTGAGACAGGGGACATAGTTCGAGAGGGCATTTGGTTAAGGCTCGAATCGAAGGTGAATGGTTTTCCGCGAAGTGAACGAGTAAATCTGGACCCCTGGAACATGCACACTTTTTTCGAACAAAACTGCAGGATTCTTAGACAAAAACCGCAGGAATTGAGTCCTTAAAAATGTCGATGCTACAGGGCACTGTTTTTACTCGTTCACTTCTCGGAAAAGTATTCACCTTCGATATGCTGACGGTGTCTTTTGGTTGCCAAGAACTAGACGGCCTGCTGTGAAGGGCGGTGGTGACGCTATGCCGCCTCGTTTCATTGAAAAAATAAGCGGGGTACCACCTAAGCTTTTTTAGCCGTCGATTACAGATCGCGTACTCGATAAACCTTGGTGCTGACAGCGCAGCTGATTGCACATAGTGCGAGCGCCAGTACTGCAGTTCCTGCACACAGACAGCCAAGGACGGTGGGATCGGGATTCGCCCCGGCAATCGACATGAGCCAGTTGCTGATGGGGTTGGAGGAGCTCAACGTGGCCATGGCAAGGCATCCGAGCAGGGCAAACAGGCCAACGGATAGGCGCAGCGCCTCCATGTGTCCAAATCGAAAGAACAGCGGCTGCGCCAAAAACACCATCATGAGGGAGATAAGCATCGATGCTGCCGAGGCGATTGCGATTTCAAAGACCGTCTGTCCGGTCGAAGGAATGCCCGCGCTGTTGAAGAGCGGGATGGAGGCGATGCTCAAAAGCGTGGCGGCGCACGTCATGACGGCCGAGAAGACAACGATGCTCAGGTAGCGTGCGCAGATGATGTCTTTGCGCGTGAGGGGCAGCGTTGCCCGATAACGCTCCCATCCGTTTTGATTGTCGAAGCCTGCCAGCGAGCTCATGACCATGATGGGTGACATGGCGCTGAGCGCGCAGGCGCCGGCACTCATGCCGGAGTCGCCACCTGACGTGTTGGCGAGGGTCAGCACAACGAATATGAACAGGCCGACGCCCGCTATGCTTGGGACAAGCGTGCGAACGATGGCGAGCTCGGACATAAAGGCGCGTTTCATTTCGAAGCCCCTTTCAGCGTGAGGCGTAGATAATCGTCAATGGTTGCCCGATCGCAGGGAATCTCGGGGAAGGCCTCGAGCGTTTCGCGACGGTTGGGCACGAGCACGTCCACGCTATAAGCGTGGTGGGAGGCACGGGCGCCTTCGACGCAAGCCATAAGCTCGGCGGCCTGCGCTTGGGTACAGTGGGCGATGCCGGCGCGGTCGGTAATGTCCTCGCGCGGCAGGTCAAACACAATCGAGCCGTTATCGATGCAAATGATGCGGTCGGCAGCGCGATCGAGGTCGGACGTAATGTGGCTCGAGAGCAGCACGCTGCGCTGGCCGTCGGCGACAAAGGCAAGCAGCTCATCGAGCAGCTCCTCGCGTGCCATGGGATCAAGACCCGCGGTGGCTTCGTCCAAAACGAGCAGCTTGGCCTTGTGACTGAGCGCACAGGCAAGCTGCAGCTTCATGCCCATGCCACGGGAGAGGTCCTTGACCTTCGCCTTGGGATCAAGGCCAAATCGGTCGATGAGGCTGGCGAAGGTGTCGTGGCTCCAGGTGGGGTACGCCGGGCTTACGAGTGCCTCAACTTCGGTCACCTTGAGTGTGGAAGGGAAAGGACACGTGTCCAGCACGAGGCCGACACGAGTGCGCAGACAACGCTGCGCTTCACCGGGCGCGTCGGCGCCGCAGTGCTGCCCAAACAGGTGCACCTCGCCGGCATCGAGTTTGATAAGCCCGAGAGCGGCGCGAATGGTCGTTGTCTTGCCGGCGCCGTTTGCGCCCACAAAGCCAACAATCTGGCCGGGCTCCACGGCGAGAGTGACATCGCGTAGTGAAAAGCGGTCGCTTACAGCGCGTGAGATGCCTTTGAGTTCAAGCAAGTTTTGCATGGTATAGCCTTTCTTGCAGATGGCTACTGCATGGTTTCGGGGGCTACCAGGTCGAGCATTTCGTGCAGTTTGTCGCGCGTGACGCCCAAGGCTTCGGCTTGGCTCGCCGCTTTCGCAAGCAGGTCTTCGATATGGCATAGCTGGTTTTCGCGCAAGAGCTCCTGGTTGCCCTCGGCGACAAAACAGCCCTTGCCCTGCACGGTGCAGATAAACCCGAGTTGCTCTAGGTCGGCGTAGGCACGCTTGGTGGTGATGACGCTCACACCCAGGTCGCTCGCGAGTGCACGGATGCTGGGGAGTTTGGCTCCCGCAGCGAGCGTGCCCGATAAGATCTGAGCTTTGACTTGCGAGGTTATCTGCTCGTAGATGGGGTTGTCGCTCGAATTGGATAGGATGATGTCCACAGCGGCTCCTTAGCTGTTGGGCTACACGTGTATATAACCGGTAAGCACAGTATATATACACTATGCACAGTTATGCAAGAGGTAAATAGGGATTGTCCGCTCGTTCATTCATCTCAATCTGTAACATCTGGAACCGATTTGGACGGCTACCTGTTACAGATTGAGATTTTGCTGGTGGGCCCCACCTGGTTGTCTCAATCTGTAACAACTGGAGAAGTTTTTGGCTGCTAGATGTTACAGATCGAGATCTTTCTGGGACGCCCACCTGTTTGTCTAAATCTGTAACAGGTAGAGGTTCAAAAACCGTCTAGATGTTACTGATCGAGACAAACTGCTGCGGAGTGCCGTCATCGACTGCTACACAGGCCCCAACTGATGAATTTGTCCTGATAGGCGCCCTAGAGCGGAATTTCGCGGCTACAATAGTGCGGTTACAACGACGTAATGCACTCAATGCAAGAAAGGATCCGCATGGCAAGCCTGTCGGATGAAATCTCGTCGCGCCGCACATTCGCGATCATCAGCCACCCGGATGCCGGTAAGACCACGCTTACCGAGAAGCTGCTGCTCTATACCGGCAGCATCCAGACCGCCGGCTCGGTCAAGGGCAAGAGCTCGGCCAAGCATGCCGTCTCGGACTGGATGGACATCGAGAAGGAGCGCGGCATTTCCGTCACCTCCTCGGTGCTGCAGTTCACTTACAACGGCGCCTGCGTCAACATCCTCGATACCCCCGGTCACCAGGACTTTTCGGAGGATACCTACCGTACCCTTATGGCCGCTGACGCCGCAGTCATGGTCATCGACGGCGCCAAGGGCGTCGAGGCCCAGACCAAGAAGCTCTTTAAGGTCTGTACGCTGCGCCACATTCCCATCTTCACCTTTGTGAACAAGCTCGACCACGAGGCTCGCGATCCGTTTGAGCTCATGGAAGAGATCGAGAATGTCCTGGGCATCAATACGTATCCCATGAACTGGCCGATTGGCAGCGGCCGCAATTTCCGCGGCGTGTTCGATCGTCAGACCCGTCGCGTCATTGCCTTTGAGGGCGACGGTCACGCCAACGCCACCAAGAAGGTCGCCGAGGTCGAGGCCGAGCTGGGCGATTCTTCCATGGATGAGCTCATCGGCGAGGAGAACCATAAGAACCTGATGGACGACATCGAGTTGCTCGATGGCGCCGGCGACGAGCTCGACTTGGATGCCGTGGCCTGCGGCAAGCTGAGCCCGGCGTTCTTTGGCTCGGCGCTTACCAACTTTGGCGTGGAACCCTTCCTTAAGGAGTTCCTGCGTCTGGCCCCGACGCCGCGTGCCTATACCGATACGCTTACCAGTGAACCGGTCGATCCCTGCCGCGACGACTTTAGCGGCTTTGTGTTTAAGATCCAGGCCAACATGGACAAGAACCACCGCGACCGCATCGCCTTTGTGCGCATTTGCTCGGGTAAGTTCGAGCGCGGCATGGATGCCTTCCACGTGCAGGGCAACCGCAAGCTTAAGCTTGCCACGGGCACGTCGATGATGGCCGACGACCGCGCCATCGTGGACGAGGCGTACGCGGGCGATATCGTGGGCCTGTTCGACCCGGGTATCTTTAGCGTCGGCGACACCGTGTGCTCCGGCAAGCGCCATGTGCAGTATCCGCAGATCCCGACGTTTGCCCCCGAGATGTTCGCTCGCATTACGCAGGTCGACACGCTCAAACGCAAGCAGTTCGTCAAGGGCATGGAGGAGCTTGCCCAGGAGGGCGCCATCCAGATCTTCCGCGAGCTTGGTGCCGGCATGGAGAGCGTCATCGTGGGCGTGGTCGGCGTGCTACAGTTTGAGGTACTCGAGCGCCGCCTCAAGGCCGAGTACCGTGTTGAGGTTCGTCGCCAGCCGCTGCCCTATACGGACATTCGCTGGATCCAGAACGACCCCGACACCATCGATATCCCGGGCCTTTCGCTCACGCGCGACACGCTGCGCGTCGAGGACATGCGCGGTGGCAAGCTGTTGCTGTTTACGAGCCCGTGGAACGTGGATTGGGCAACCGACCACAATCCCGACCTTATCCTGTCGGAGTTTGGCAACGTAGTCTTTTAACGCATCGGCGCGGTGGCCCTGCGGGGCTGCCGCGCTGCCTGCTTGCCTGATGCCGCGTGAGCGGCTATCATGCCCACCGTCGTCTCAAGACCGGGGCGTCCGAGCAGTTCGGGTCCGATATCCTGCTCGTTAAACCTAAAACCAAAGGAGTACATAATGATCAAGAAGGTCATGGAGGACTACAAGGTCCTGTTGCGGAGCATTCCCGCGGCAACGGTTTCGCTGTTTTTCGTGAGCGTTATCATGATGAACCTGCTGGCCAACAAAGAGCTCATCAGCCTGCCGTATCTGGCACTCGATTGCGGCTTTGTGGTGAGCTGGGTCTCGTTTTTGTGCCAGGACATGATCTGCAAGCGCTTTGGCGCCAAGGCATCCATCAAAATCTCTATCCTCGCACTGGCGGTCAACCTTGCCGTGAGCCTGTGCTTTTGGGCGTGCTCGCTCACACCCGGTATGTGGGGCGCCTACTACGACACGGGCATGATCGAGGTCAACACCGCCCTTAACGCCACCATCGGCGGCACCTGGTACGTGGTGCTGGGCTCTTCGCTGGCAATGTTCGTTTCTGCCGTGGTTAACTCCACGCTCAACCAGTCGCTCGGCCGTATGCTCAAAAAGAATAACTTTGCGAGCTTCGCCTTCCGCTCCTATGTGTCCACGGGTGTTGGCCAGTTTATCGACAACCTGGTCTTTGCCATTGTGGTGAGCCACACGTTCTTTGGTTGGACCTGGGTGCAGGTCCTTATGTGCTCGCTGACCGGCGCTGTCGCCGAGCTGCTGTGCGAGGTCTTCCTGAGCCCCGTGGGCTACAAGGTCGTGCGCGGCTGGGAGCGTGAGAATGTGGGCGCCGAGTACCTCAAGCGCCACGCAACCGCCTAAGGAGCAAGTATGCGGGTTTTGATTACGGGCGCTTCGGGCGGTATCGGAGCCGCGTGCGTGCGGCGCTTTTTGGACGAGGGCCACGAGGTCGTGGGCTTTGATCTGCTGCCGGCGGTGATCGAACACGAGCGCTACCGCCATCTGATTGTTGATGTCCGCGAGCCGGGCTCGTTTCCAGGCGACCTTGAACCCCAAGTGATCGTGAACGTTGCGGGTACGCAGGATTCGGTCGACGATATCGCCGCCAACCTGTGTGGCACCATCAACGTGACCGAGCGCTACGCCTTTGTGGGGGAGGGGCTTGCTGCCAAGCCGGCGCCCGCTATCAAATCCGTGGTCAATGTGGGGTCGGCGAGCGGGCATACGGGATCGGAGTTTCCCGCCTATGCTGCCAGCAAGGGCGGCGTTATCGCCTACACCAAGAACCTTGCAAACCGCCTGGCACCGCAGGCCATCGCCAACAGTGTGGACCCGGGTGGCGTTATCACGCCGCTCAATCGTTGCGTGATGGAAGACGAACACCTGTGGAACCAGATTATGGAGCTTACGCCGCTTAAACGCTGGGCAACCGCCCAAGAGATCGCCGAGTGGATCTACTTTGTGGGCGTGACCAACCGGTTTATGACCGGGCAGAGCCTGCTCATTGATGGCGGCGAGGCCGGCCGCACACAATTTATTTGGCCCGAATAGGAAACGCGCCCGATGGAAAGCCGTCGGGCGCGTTTTTGATGTATCGATTTTTAGCCGAGACAAGTCCAGTTGACGGGGGTCGAGCCGTGCTGTTCGAGTAGCCGATTGGCTGCCGAGAAGGGTCGCGACCCCATAAAAGCGGGGAGTTCTGCCGTGGCACGGTTGGCCGAAAGCGGCGAGGGGTGCGTGGAGGCAAGGCAGAACTTGCCGGTTGTTTTGCCCGCGTCGATTGCGGCGAGCTTGCCCTCAACCATCTGCTGGGCAAAGCGGCCCCATGCCAAAAAGACTACCGGTTGGGGTAGCTGGCAGCAGCGTTCGATAACGTAGTCGGTGAGCGTACTCCAGCCCAGCTTGGCGTGTGAGTTCGCGGCATGCTCGCGCACGGTAAGCGTAGTGTTGAGGAGCAGGACGCCCTGTTGTGCCCATGGCGTCAGATCTCCCGTGGCGGGAATGGGACAACTCAGATCGGCTTTGAGTTCCTTATAGATGTTGCGCAGGCTTGGCGGCAGCTTGGTTTGCGTCGCGGGGACCGAGAACGATAACCCCATGGCCTGGTTGGGCCCGTGATAAGGATCTTGGCCCAAGATGACAACTTTGACCTGGTCGGCCGGCGTGTAGGCGAGGGCATTGAGGATGTCGTCTTGTGCCGGGTAGATGGTCTGCTCGGCACGCAAAAGGGCGATGCGCTCGAGCAGCTGGTTCGTAGTGTCACGTACCGGCTGCGGCGCATCGTCCAACCAAGTTGCTATGTTGCGGTCACGAGTTGCGGTGTCCATGGAGCTCCTTTATGGCAAATGCTATGTTGGCATCTATTGTAAAGGCGCACCGGTTGCCTTTATGCCGCGGCTGTATGAGGGGCGGGGTCTACGAGACGTGCTCGATGCATTCGCGGCGCATGGGCTGTCGCCGCACGTGACGAGCGAGGTGACCGACGACTACACCATCATGGCGATGGTGGAGGAGGGTCTAGGCGTGAGTATGCTCTACCGTCGTACTGTGGAGGGCATGCGGGCCGATATTCGCGTACGTCCCATCGTGCACGCCCCCTCACGCGACGTAGTGGCGGCCTGGCGCAGCTGGGACACCATGCCTATCGCCACGAGGCGCTTTATCGACTATATGAGCTCGCATATTGTCAATTAATGACTGGCGTGGCGTTGAGTGCGGTGTTTAGCAGGCTGTCGCTTTGGCTTGGGTAGCGCGATGGGTGCGTGCCGGGTGGCAGAGTAGTACCGCCACGACCATAAAGAACGCCGTGGTGCCCAGGCTGATGGGGTAGACCATCATGATGTTCGCAAAGGTGCGGAAGTGCGGGAACACGCAGAATACCCAATAGAAGCGGATGCCGCAGACGCAGATCATGGTGATAAGGGCGGGTATGAGCGAGATACCAAAGCCGCGCAGGTAGCCGGACATGTTCTCGTAGAACATGCTAAAGGCATACGCAGGGAAGATCGAGCACACGCGGATATAGCCGATCGAGACGATGTTGGGATCGCTGTTGAACAACGACAAGATCTCGCGCCCCAGGCCGACAATAACAATAATCGTGGTGAGCGCGACGATACCGCCTTCGACCAGGCAGACCTTAAGGGTCTTGGTGCAGCGGTCGATCTGACGGGCACCGTGGTTTTGCCCCACAAAGGTGGTGCAAGCCTGGCTAAAGCTGTTGAGCAGGTTGTAGCACACGTACTCCAGGCTCATGGCGGCGCTCGAGGCCGCCATGACCTCGGTGCCCAGGCTGTTGATGGCGGACTGGATGATGATGTTGGCGACGGCAAAGACGGCGCTTTGGATGCCGGCGGGCAGGCCGATCTTGACGATGCGCTTGAGGGCGACGGGGTCGATAGAAAGGTCGCGCGGGGTGACGCGGACGACGGAGTCGGTCTTGAGCAGGCGGATAAAGAGTGTAGCGGCGCTGACGGTGTAGGCGATGACGGTGGCGATGGCGACACCCGCGACGCCCCAGTGGAGTACGGGGACAAAGATGAGGTCCAGGCCAATGTTGAGGACGGTGGACACGGCAAGCGCTTGCAGCGGCATGCGGGTGATGCCGACGGAGCGGAAGATCGCGGCCTCAAAGTTGTAGAGCAAGATTGAGGGCATGCTGAGCAAAAAGACGCGTAGATAGAGCGAAGCGAGCGGCATGGTTTCGGAGGGAACGTTGAGCGCGGCGAGCATGGGCTCGGCAAAGATCTCGCCCAGAGCGATGACGACAAAGCCCACGAGCGCCATTAAAATCGAGGTATGGACGGCGCGTTTGACCATATTCTGATCGTTGCGGCCGATAGCGTTGGCGATGACCACGTTGGAGCCAAGCGACATGCCAATAAACAGGTTGAGCATAAGGCTGGTAAGCGGAACATTGGAGCCGACTGCCGCCATGGCGAGGGTTCCCTGGTCGCCCGAGAAGTTACCGATAATGACCGTGGCGATGAGGTTTGACAGCTGCTCCAAGATGCTCGTGGCGGCCACGGGCAAGGCGAACAGGGGGATATTGCGCCACAGTGAGCCGGTGGTCATGTCGATGTGCTTAGATGCGGTATCAGCCATACGCTCTCAATCTCTAACGTGCTATTTCGTGCTTATTTGCGCAGACGATGATACTCCTAATCACCTAGTCATTGGGGGCGTTCTTAAACGACTAGTCATTCAAGAACGTCCCCAATGACTAGGTGGGGAAGGCGTGCGACAATGGTGTACGTTGTGTTGTTCGCGCTAAGGAGTTGCCATGTTGTTGTGTCCCGTTTGCCATGAGCCGTTGGTGGACGACGAGCGCGGTGCTGCATGCGCGGGCGGACACCGGTTTGACCGTGCGCGCGAGGGTTATCTATATCTGCTACGTTCGTCCAAGAGCGGCGACTCCATGGGCGATCCCAAGTCGCAGGCACGCAGCCGTCGTGACTTTTTGAACCGTGGCTACTATGCGCCGCTGCGCGATGCAATGGTCGAGCTGGTGCGCAAACGGGTTTCTGGGCGTGCTGCGTCTACAGGCGGTCCCATGACGCTGCTCGATATTTGCTGCGGCGAGGGTTACTACACCAGCGCCATGGGCGCGGTGCCGGGCGTGGACGCTTATGGCTTTGACCTGGGCAAAGAAATGGTACGCCTGGCCGCCAGGCGCGGCGATGCGACCTATTTTGTGGCCAACATGAAAGACATCCCAGTGGCCGATGGCGCCTTCGATATGGTGACCGAGCTCTTTGCTCCCTTTAACGAGCGCGAGTTTGCCCGCGTGTTGGCGCCGGAGGGTTCGCTCTACACCGTGGTGCCGGGTGCCCGTCATCTCTTTGGGCTCAAGGAGGTGCTCTACGACACGCCGTACCTCAACGACGAAAAGCTTCCGAAGACGATGGAGCTTAAACTGGTCGGCACACAGCGGGTGTCCGCGAATATTACGCTCCAGACCCAGGCCGACATCGAGGCGGTGTTCCAGATGACGCCGTACTACTACCGCACACGCCCTACCGACAAAGAGCGCCTGGCAAACCTGGACACCCTTAAAACCGACATCGACTTCATCATTGCCGAGTACCGCCACAGCTAACCAACCTGCCAAAAAGGGACAGGTTTATTTTGGCAGGTTTTATCTGGGCAAATGTAAAGGGCCGACCGCGTTACTGCGCGATCGGCCCATGTTAGTTGCTTGGCTGCAGGGGTTATGAGAAGCGAGTGCCTACAGGCGGTCCTTGTTCTCGGCCTTAACGGCGTGCGCCTGCTGAACAAAGAACAGGTCGTAGACCACGATGACAAAGGCGCCGATATTGACGGCGCTGCCGCCGAGTGCGGGAAGCGTGAGCACGGCCTGCGCAATCGTGGCGATTGCGGCAACGATGCCGAGCTTAAACGCGCTATCCACCTGCGAGGGCTTGTTGGCGCCCTTGATGCCCGCAACACCTGCGGAAAGATCGACAATGCCCTTGACGACAAGCACGACCGCGGCGAGCATGGCGTTCGACCCGTACGTGGAATCGAGGCTGCCCCTGGCGATACCGATACCGGCGATGACGAGGCTGGCGATGCCCAAAACAAAGTAGATGAGGGCAAGGATTTTGAGAGTCTTGCGAGCGGAGCTCATGGCTGGTCCTTTCGATACGAGTACGCCGATCTGGCGTAGCCCATGTGCTGCACATATGGTGAAGCACATTGTAGTTCAACGCAGCGATGTGTGCGCCTGAAAGCGCCTTGAGCCCGCGCAGCCCAATTCGACCTTTCAAAAAGGAAAGCTGGACGTAAGCCAAATCGATGGCAGCTCATGTGCGGCGCTGCGATGATGAGACCGTAACAAGGAGCTGTTCTTAAGGAGGAGCCATGATGTACGGAGCAGGGCGAGTGCATGAGCCGCGGTCGTTGGGAAGGCGCATGGGCGATTCTGTGATCGCTGCCGTGTGCACGGGATTGATGGCGGTGCTTTGCATTGGGATGCTGTGGGCCATGTCGCATGTGGGACAATAGCGGACGGTTGGGTGCTGGCATAAACGGCGCTCACGTATTCATTTTGCTTGTTAAGGAGTACCCATGGGCGTCGTCGATCCCTTTTCTGTTGCTCGGGCCGCGGGGCTTGAGCTGATCGGGAAGTCCGCGGGCCTCACGCTCACCGACGGCACGATGGAGTTGCGTGCCGATTTTGTCCGCATGCTGCCACGGCTCAAACAGGGTCGTCTGCAGCAAGAGCTGTTGGTAAAGGCTGCGCGCGCAAAAGGCGTCGAGCGCCCATGGGCGATTGATGCCACGGCAGGCTTTGGCGAGGATTCGCTGCTGCTGGCGGCTGCGGGCTTTACCGTCGATCTGTATGAGCAGGATTGCGTGATCGCGGCGCTCCTCAAGGATGCCTTGGATCGCGCGGCAGATGATCCGGCGCTTGCGACTGCCGTGGCCCGCATGCGCTTACATGCGGGCGAGGACAGCATTGCCGGCCTTCACCATATAACTGAGTTGATCGGGCAGGGCGAGCTCACCGCTCCCGACGTGGTGTATCTGGACCCCATGTTTCCCGAGCGCACAAAGAGCGCGGCGGTTAAAAAGAAGTTCCAACTCTTGCATCATCTGGAACAGCCGTGTGCCGATGAGGAGACGCTGGTCGAAGCTGCGCTTGAGGTGCGCCCGCGCAAGGTCGTTATCAAGCGGCCGGTGAAGGGGCCGCTGCTTGCCGGCGTTAAGCCGAGCTATCAACTTGCGGGCAAGGCCGTTCGTTACGATGTTTTGGTGCCGCCGCGCCCGTAGCTTGCGTGCGATGGTTGGCGCTCGGTCAGTGTCGTGCCGATGCGGGGTCTATTTCCAAGGGTGCGACGTCAGGTGCCAGCCGCCGCAGTATTCGCATTTGTAGCAGGCCAAACCACGCCGCCCGCGGCTTTCGCAGTCGGCCATAACGGCCTCGGCCTCGGCGCGTGTGCCGTAACGGTTTTTGCGCTCGCACGACTTGTAGCGCCAGGCTTCATCGCGCTCGGCGTCCAGGGCGTCGCGGCGCTCGTCCTCGCGCGCAAACAGGTCGCTCATAGCGCCGCCGGTGGCAGCGCCCAAAAACTCGCTTTTGGCCTTTGACCAGGCGGCTCGCTTTTTGCTTCCCATCTGCTTCTCGCCCCTCTTCAAACGCTGGTATCATTGCTCAATCAAAGTGATACCAATAAACGTGAGGTCGCTGCGTGATGATCAGAAAAACCCTCGATACCGACATTCCCGCCGTCATGGCTATCTATGACGCGGCCCGTGCCTTTATGCGCGCGCATGGCAACGCCACGCAGTGGCCCGAGGGCACGCCTTCTGCCGAGCAGCTGGCTGCCGATATCGCCGCCGGTGGTAGCTATGTGTGCGAAGTCGACGGCCGCGTGGTGGCGACGTTTGCCTTTTTACCGGGCCCGGACGAGTGCTATGACGTAATTGAGGACGGGCAATGGCGTAGCGACACTCCGTACGCCGTGCTGCACCGTGTGGCGTCCGACGGCTCCGTGCACGGTATCGCGGCTGCGATGTTCGCCTTTGCCAAAGAGCGTGCCGACCATCTGCGTATCGATACGCATCGGGACAACCTGCCCATGCAGGGCGCGAGTATTAAAGCGGGGTTTGAGCGTGCCGGCGTCGTGTATGTGTCGGACGGCACGCCGCGTGTTGCGTTTGACTGGCTGCGCGAGGCATAAGAGCGGGGGCGCGTATCTACGCTCCTTGTAAGCGAAAATGGCCCCGGGTGGGGCCATTTTTGATCGCTGCGCTGTTTTGCAAGGTGGTAGATGTCGCTCGCTGTCGGCTCTAAGGCACCTACGCTCGGGGCAGCTCGCTTCCGCAGTGGCAACACTTGATCGCGCCTTCGTGCACCTCTTCCAGGCAATACGGACAGACGGGCGCCGGTGCGGCTTCCTCGGCGGTGGCACCGGCGAGCCTGTCGCCGATTTCCTGCGCCTTGTTGAATGCCTTGACGATGGCAAAGACGATTGCCGCCACAATCAAAAAATTGATGCACGAGCCGATAAAGGCGCCAAAGTCGATATTAGTGCCCGGCACCACCAGCCCCGAGATCTCGGTAGCGCTACCGCCGGCAATCACGGAGATAAGCGGGTTGATGATGTTATCGGTAAGTGAGGTCACGATGGCGGTGAATGCGCCGCCGATAATCACGCCGACGGCCATGTCCATCACGTTGCCGCGATTGATGAATTCCTTGAACTCGTTGAGCAATGTCTTCATGGTGACTCCTCGCTGTTGTGGGGTTCGCGTTGTTGCCGCCCCGGATGAGCTCGGGCAGGCAAAAAGGGGAGGTGCCGGCTTTCGCAAGGCGCGAACCTACGAAAATCGCCGCACGGCAACGCGGGGCGATGAGCTCGGTCGGGGGATAGGGCCCGCTTCGCCCGCCGGCCCGTAAATTGTATCATCCAGTGTGGAACGAGAGCGCCCGTTTCCGCGTGCGACGGGCTTGCAATAAGAGGAGAGCCATGTCGAAGCAAGCGGTCGTTGGAATCTTGGCGCATGTCGATGCTGGCAAGACCACGCTGGCCGAGGCCATGTTGTTCGATGCGGGTCGCATTCGTAAGCGCGGCCGCGTGGACGATGGCGATTCGCATCTGGACACTAACGCGATCGAGCGCGAGCGCGGCATTACGATTTTCTCGTCGCTGGCCGTGCTCGACCACGGTGATACCCGCGTCATGCTCGTGGATGCACCGGGGCATGTCGATTTTTCTGCCGAGGCGGAGCGCACGCTGCGCGCACTCGACTACGCGATTTTAGTTGTGGGCGCCAACGACGGCGTGCAGGGGCACACCGAAACCCTGTGGCGCCTGCTTGCACGCTATGACATTCCGACGTTCATCTATATCAACAAAATCGATTTGGAGAATCCCGGCCGCGATGTTTTGCTGGCACAACTTGGGCGGCGTCTTTCCGAAGGCTGCCTGGATGCCAACGAACTGCTGGAGGGCGGCGCCGTTCAGGAGGACGCTGCTGCGTTGGACGAGGCGGCGCTCGAGGAGTTTCTTGAGGCAGGTGAGCTTTCCGTCGCAACGCTGTCGCGCATGGTTGCCGAGCGCAAGCTCTTTCCCTGCTTTGCCGGCTCGGCGCTCAAGGACCAGGGCGTGAGCGAGCTGCTGGATGGCATATGCGTGCTGATGCGCGAACAGATATGGCTTCCGGAGTTTGCCGCGCGCGTCTATCGTGTCAGCCGCGGGGATCGCGGCGAGCGTTTGGCATGGGTTAAAGTGACCGGCGGCACGCTGTGTGCAAAACAGATGATCAGCGGACGTTCCGGTGCCGAGGCATGGGAGCAGAAGGTCGATCAGGTGCGCATCTATAACGGCGAAAAGTATGAGCTTGCCCAAGAAGTTGCTGCTGGCGGTATTTGTGCCGTGACGGGTCTTGCGCACGTTCGCCCAGGGGACGCCTTGGGTGCGGAGCCCGTGTGTGATGCGCCCGTCATCGCTCCGGTCCTCACCTATACGGTGCTTCCGGGCGAACACGATGTCCATGCGGTGTTTAAAGCGCTGACTGAGTTGGCGGACGAAGACCCCATGCTCGGCGTAAGCTGGAATACTCATCTGGAGCAGATTCACCTGCAGCTGATGGGCGCCGTGCAACTCGAGGTCGTGCAGCGGGTGTTGGCCGATCGCTTTGGCCTTTCGATTTCGTTTGAGCCCGGCGGCATTCTCTATAAGGAGACCATTTCGCAGCCGGTCGAGGGCGTGGGCCACTTTGAGCCACTGCGCCACTATGCCGAGGTGCATCTGAGCCTGGAGCCGTTGCCGGCGGGTTCGGGCGTGCAGTTTGGCACCGTGACTTCGACCGACGAGCTCGATCTTAACTGGCAGCGCCTGGCGCTCACAAACGCCATGGAGCGAGGTCACCTGGGCGTGCTGACCGGCTCGCCCATCACCGATGTGCGCATTACGCTCACGGGCGGCCGCGCGCATGCCAAACACACCGAGGGCGGCGACTTTCGCCAGGCCACGTACCGCGCGATTCGCCAGGGGCTCATGCAGGCGCGTGAGGCTGGCGCGGCGGTGCTGTTGGAGCCGTGGTATCGCTTTGAGCTCGAGGTGCCGGGGGAGTGTGTGGGCAGGGCGTTGTCAGACGCCACGCGTATGGGAGCCGACTACGAGCCGCCGACGATGGCGGGCGAACGGGCAAAGCTTGTGGGTCGCGTGCCGGCATCTGAGGTGCAGGATTATGCGCTGGAGGTGGCCGCTTACACGAGCGGTCGCGGGCATCTGTACCTGGAGTTTGCCGGCTATGCGGCATGCCATGATGCCGAGCGCGTCATCGAGACTGTCGCCTATGAGCCCGAGGCCGATCTACCCAACACGCCCGACTCGGTCTTTTGCTCTCACGGCGCTGGCTACACGGTCAAGTGGTACGACGTCCCCGAGGCAGCCCACGTAAAGGTCGATCCCGCCACCTTCCGCCCCTGGCGAGCGGCGGACGTCGAGTTTTTCGGCCATAGGTGATAGAGGGTCAGTCTCTTTGTCGCATCCTGTTGGTATAACTCGGTATAAGTTGGTATAACTGTTACCAGGGTTTGCCAATCCGAGGAGGCCGACATGAATCCAAATCCCTTTAAGCCCACGGCTGGCAAGCGGCCTCCGATACTCATCGGCCGCGAGTCGGTCATCGAAGATTTCGAGGAAGGGCTCGATAACGGCGCCGGAGCGCCGGGCAGGCTCATGCTCATTACGGGAAACCGCGGCTGTGGCAAAACAGTTCTCTTGCGGGAGCTGCAGCGTTTAGCTAGCGAGCGCGGATGGGCGGTTGTCTCCGATTCCGCCTCGCTTGGCCTATGCGACCGCTTGGCCGACGCGCTTCGCTCGAATAAACCCGTTGTGACGTCAATGGAGTTTGGTCCGTCGTTTGGCCGAATGTCGGTCGAGGCGGCGCGGGCAAAAGGCGAGACGTTGCGCGGGTTAGTCAACGAACGCCTCAAGAAACTCGGGCCGGGAAAGGGCTTACTGTTTGCGATTGACGAGGCCCAATCGGCATCTATCGAGGAGCTGGCGGCGCTGGCCGTTCTCTATCAGCAGGTGCTCGGAGACCAGGATGCTACGGGCTTGCCCGATAGCGACCAGCGCGGTCTTGCGCTGGTTTTTGCCGGCTTGCCCAGCATGGTTGATGACTTGCTCGAAGAGCCGAGCGTAACGTTTTTGCGCCGCGCCCAGCAGCGTACGCTGGGGGCGATTTCTTTGCCCAAAGTGCGCGATTCATATATCCAGACGGTCAAAGGCACTGGTCTTTGCGTTGATGCGGAGACGGCGGACCTTGCGGCGCGCAAGAGCATGGGGTATCCCTATATGGTTCAGCTGGTGGGATATTACATGTGGAGGTCTGCTGTCCGGCGTGACTCGCGGGTCATTGAAGTGTGCGATGTCGAGGCTGGCTACGCCGATGCCACCTCCGAGTTCTATGAAGCAGTGGACGCTCCTTTGTATTACGGGTTGCGCAGTCCGCAGCGCCTCTTTATCGAGGCCATGGCGGCTGATGGGGGCAAGCCGACGCGCATGGCTGACATCATTGAGCGCTGCGACCGCACCCAAAGCTGGGCGAGTAAATATCGCGCAAGCCTGATTCGCGAGCGCGTCATCGAGGCTGCCGGATACGGCCTCGTCCGGTTTACCGTGCCCATGCTGGGCGAATACATTCGCGACCGCGTTTTATGGCATGAGTAGGGTGATAAAGGTGACGGAACAGAAGATGAGCCCGCAGGCTATAGAGGTACGTGGCGCGCGTGTGCACAACCTCAAGGACATCGATATCGATATTCCGCTGGGAAAGCTCGTGGGTATTGCTGGCGTATCGGGTTCGGGCAAGAGTTCGCTGGCACTGGGCGTTCTTTACGCCGAGGGCTCGCGTCGCTACCTGGAGGCGCTTAGCACCTATACCCGCCGCCGTCTGACGCAGGCCGAACATGCCCAGGTGGACGAGGTGCTGCACGTACCGGCGGCGCTCGCATTGCATCAGCGCCCCAGCGTGCCGGGTGTGCGCTCGACCTTTGGTACCATGACCGAGCTCAACAATAGCCTGCGTCTGCTCTTTAGCCGTTGCGCCCATCACGTGTGTCCGCACTGCGGGGCGCGCGTGGAGCCGAGCCTTAACGTGGCCGCGGGCCTGTCGCTCACGTGCCCCGAGTGCGGCCGTGAGTTCTACGCGCCGGGTGCCGAGGACCTTGCCTTTAACAGCGGCGGCGCGTGTCCCACCTGCGGCGGCACCGGTGTCATGCGCGAGGTGGACGAGGCGAGCCTGGTGCCCGACGAGTCCAAGACCATCAACGAAGGCGCGGTGCTTCCCTGGGGCACGCTCATGTGGGATCTGATGAAGCAAGTGGCAGGCGAGATAGGTGTGCGTACCGACGTGCCGTTTAACCGGCTCACGCCTCAAGAGCGCGACATTGTGTTCCACGGCCCGGCGGTTAAGAAGCACATTCTCTACGTTCCCAAAAACGGCGAGGGCGCCACGCCGCTCGACTTTACCTATTACAACGCCGTCTATACCGTCGAGAACGCGCTCGCCAAGGTTAAGGACGACAAGGGCTTAAAACGCGTGGCGCGCTTTTTGCGCGAGGGGCCATGTCGTGACTGTGGCGGCACGCGCCTCTCCGAGGCTGCGCGCCAGCCCCAGGTGCGCGGTATCAATCTGGCGCAGGCCGCGGCCATGACGCTTGGTGATGCGGTTGAGTGGGTGCACGGGGTGCCCGCATCCTTGCCGGCCGAGATGCGGCCCATGGCGGCGGATATCTGCGATTCGTTTTTGAGCGTGGCCCGTCGCCTGGTCGATCTGGGTCTCGACTACCTTTCGCTTGATCGCGCCGGTGCCACGCTCTCCACGGGCGAGCGTCAGCGCGTGCAGCTCGCCCGCGTGGTGCGCAACCGATCGACGGGCGTGCTCTATGTGTTGGACGAGCCTTCGATTGGCTTGCATCCCGCCAATGTCGACGGCTTGGTGGGCGTGATGCGCGATCTGGTGGATGACGGCAACACCGTGGTTGTTGTCGACCACGATACACGTGTGCTGGTGGAAGCCGACTATCTGGTCGAGATGGGCCCCGTTGCCGGAGCAGGCGGCGGTAATGTGATTGCCGCTGGCACGGTGGACGAGGTCGAACAATCGCAGGGCAGCCGCATCGCCCCGTTTTTGCGCGCAGACCCCAAGCGTATGCGTCCGCAGGTGACTGACGAGGAACTGTTCGATCAGGGCCACATCCGCATGGCAACCGATGCCATCCATACCGTCAAACCGCTCGAAGTCGATATACCGCGCGGTCGCCTTGTCGCGGTGACGGGCGTTTCGGGTTCGGGTAAGACGACGTTGGTGCTCGAGACACTCATCCCGGCGCTTAAGGCCCAGGCAGCTGGCGAGCGCCTGCCAAGCCATGTGCGCTGGGTCGACGCTGAGGGCATCGCACGCGCAAACCTGATTGACGCTACACCTATCGGCGCCAACGTGCGCTCGACGGTAGCGACCTATGCCGACATCCATGATGAGCTGCGTCGCGCTTTCGCCCGTACGCCCGAGGCCAAGGCAGCCGGCTACAAGGCGGGTGCCTTTAGCTACAACACTGGCGCCTTGCGCTGCCCTACATGCGATGGCACGGGCTCGATATCGCTCGACGTGCAATTTTTGCCCGACGTCGAGATCGTCTGCCCAGCATGTCGAGGCTCGCGTTATGCAGACACGGCTTCGCATATCCATCGCGAGGGCAAGGACGGGAGCAAGCTTACGTTGCCGCAGCTCATGGACATGAGCGTGGACGAGGCTCTCGACGCCACGGTGGGGCTCAAGAAGGTTCAGGCGCGCTTGCTGACCTTGCACGACCTGGGCTTGGGCTATCTTACACTCGGTGAGCCCACGCCGGCGCTTTCGGGCGGCGAGGCGCAGCGTTTAAAGCTTGCGAGCGAGATGGGCCGCGTGCAGGACGATGCCGTATTCGTATTCGACGAGCCCACGATCGGCCTGCATCCGCTCGACGTTCAGGTGCTGCTGAACGTGTTTGACGGCCTCGTCGCCAAGGGCGCCACGGTTATCGTGATCGAGCACGATCTCGACCTTATCCGCAATGCCGATTATGTGATCGACATGGGGCCGGGCGGTGGCGATGCGGGCGGGCAAGTCGTCTGCGCCGGTACGCCGGCGGATATCGCTGCTTGCTCCAAGAGCATTACTGGCCGCTACCTATAGGCAAAGCGACAAAGGGGCAGCCCTTTGTCGCTTTGATGCCAAAACCAATTTCTCAAGGGTTAGAGGGTTTGAAAATCTACCATTTCTACCCCGTCTCCAAATGGCAGGTTTGCTACATGCCAGCAAAACCTGTCTGGCGCAGGGCTTCGTAGAGGACGATGGCGGCGCTGTTGGAGAGGTTGAGTGCGCTGATGCGGTAGTCGTCCGGATTGACGAAGTTGCCGCAGATATCCTGCCGAAGGATGGCCTCATGGCCGTCCTCGGTATGTCCGAGCGATTCCTCGTGGGCTTCCCAGGCCTCGGCGTTGTCGAGTGAGTCACAATCGCGCAGCATGGGGATGCGCTCGCAGCGCTCGGGCGCTGCGGCGAGCAGCCCTTCGGGAATCCCCGAGCTTTCGCTGCCAAAGACCAAATAGTCGCCGTCGCGGTAAGTGCTTTGCGCATAGGTTCGGCGTGCCTTTTTGGTCAGCAGATGCAAGCGGTCGTCGGCGGGGGAAAGGTCATTGCGCGCAAGGAAATCCTCCCAGCTGGCATAGGTCGTCACGTCCAAGTTTTGCCAGTAGCCCAGGCCGGCGCGACGCACCGTTTTGTCGTCGAGCGAAAAGCCCAGTGGCTCCACCAGATGCAGGCGGGCGCCGGTGACCACGCAGGTACGGCCGATATTACCCGTATTGGCCGGAATCTCGGGCGCATACAGCACGATATTGAACATGAATCTCCTTGGCATAGAACGAAAAACCACCACGAAGGGGCAGTCGCCTTCGTGGTGGTTTGATGGTTGCGTGGGCGGAAAACGCCCACTTGGATAACCTAAGCGCGGTGCCAGTCGGTCAGGCAGGCATCGAGGGAGGCGATGAGCGCATCCTTGTCCATGTGACGGCCGATGATGCACAGGCTCGTCATGCGGTCGCCCGTCTCGTCGTCCCAAATCTGCATGATCTCGGGGTTCTCGTCGATGATCTTCTGCTTCTCGCCCTCGGGCGCCGAGTCGACAAACAGGCCGTTCTCCATCAGGCGCATCTGGCGGCCGGCCTGCTCGAACATGTAGCACATGTCCGGATTGCCGGTCTGCCACAGCGGACCCTTGACGCGGATGACCTCGTCGGGCCACTCCTGCTCAACAAAATCAGTGAACTTCTGCAGGTCAAACGGCTTACGGCGCGAGTACACAAAGGTCTCGATGTCGTACTCGAGCACCTCGGGGTCGTCGTGCTCCTCGGGATGCTCCATGGCCTCGATCCAGGCGGCGGAGTTGTAGGCGCGCATAAAGTCGAAGCGATCGGTATCGAGCAGCTCCTCCATGGGGACCTCGCCGTTTTGAGCCTCGATAATCACGGCGTCCTTCTGCAGGCTGCGCACGATGGCCTTGAGCTCAGCGATCTGCTCAGGGCTCACGGTATCGGTCTTGTTGAGGATCAGCGTGGAGCAAAACTCGATCTGCTGGATGAGCAGGCTCTCGATGTCGTCCTCGTCGATATCCTCGGCCAGCAGGTCGCGACCGCCGTTGAACTCGTCGTACATGCGGGCACAGTCGACCACGGCAACGATGTTGTCGAGCGCGAGCTTGGGTTCGCCGCCCACTTTGGCCTCGTCGCAGAAGCTCGAGATGGTGTAGGCGATGGGGATAGGCTCGCAAATACCGGAGGCCTCGATGATGATGTAGTCGAACTTGCCCGAATCGGCAATGCCCTGCAGCTGGTTGGCCAGGTCGTCCGAAAGCGTGCAGCAGATGCAGCCGTTGGTGAGTGGGATGAGGTCGTCGGTCTCGGAAAGACCACCGTCGGCGATAAGGCTGGCGTCGACGTTGATCTCGCCGATATCGTTGACGATCACGGCGGCGCGGATACCGCCGTCGTTGGCGAGGATATGGTTGAGCAGCGTGGTCTTGCCGGCACCGAGGTATCCGGTAAGCATGATGATCTTCACGGGTTTGTTGGGCATGTGCCCTCCTTTGTTAGACATGGCTTACAGTAAAATCATATGCCAAACGCCTGCTCTTATACCCACGCGCCGGCAAATAACACAGGCTACTCCCAGGCTCCCCATACATCGGGGCAATAACCGACGGTGGCCTTTTTGCCGTTGCGCACGATGGGCTCGGCCAGTACCTGCTGATTCTCGAGCAGCTTATCAAAGCGCTGGCTGGGAGTGAGGTGCTGGATAAGTGCGAGTGTCTCCTCGTCCTTGGCTTTGGGGTTGAGCAGCTTGTCGATGCCGCCGACCGCCTGCATCACGCTCGTGAGCTCGCCTTTGCTCATCTCCTTTTCCTTAAGGTCAATAAACTGCACCTTAATGCGGCGCTCCTTAAAATAGCGCTGGGCCTTCTTGGTGTCGAAGGACTTTTTGGTGCCGAAGATTTGCACGTTCATGTATCTGTTCCGCCGTTCTAACGAACGGCGGTCACCTCGACGCTGCAAAGCCATCTGATGGGCAATCTGCCTTTCAATCGTCGGGCGCGGGCAACAGCCCAGCGCCCTCCTCTTTCAGGGCACCTTGCCTCATCAGCTGGCTTTTCGCTGACATTGATAGAACATCGAGGTGACCACCGCTGGACTTATCGAATGAAGTTGGTGCGCTCGCGATCGGCTTCGGGCGCGCTGATGCCGGCGGCCTGTCCTGCTTCGATACATTGCAGGAGCCAGGCCATGTTCTTGCCGATGTTGCGCATGGTGGCAAGGCCCTCGGCATCCCCATCGGCGTCGCCGGGCACGCGACCAAAGACGTTGTTCCAGTACGTGGAGGCGACTACGGGCATCTGGTTGATGGTGAAGTACTTGTTGAGCACATCGAAGGTGGTCGACGTGCCACCGCGACGGGCGACAGCGACCGCGGCGCCGGGTTTGTGCGCAAAGGCGTGCCCGCCCGCATAGAAGGCGCGGTCGAGGGCCGAAAGGATGCGTCCGCTGGGGTGCGCATAGTAGACGGGTGAGCCAAAGACAAAGCCGTCTGCCTGCTCAGCGGCAGCGATGAGCTCGTTCACCACGTCGTCGTCAAAGGTGCAGCGACCCCCAAGCTTGCCACACTGGCCGCAACCGATACAATCACGAATGGGCTTGGCGCCCAGCTGAAACACCTCGGTATCAATGCCTTCGGCATTGAGCTGCTCGGCGACTTCGGCGAGCGCCCGGGCGGTGTTACCGTTTGCCTTGGGACTGCCGTTGACCAAAAGAACCTTCATCACAAACTCCCTCTGCTGTCGGTGACTTCTGCTGAGAATTATCTCACGTTGCGTGCGATGACGTTGGCATGGTGCGGGCGATGTTTATCCCGCAACGTTCTTAAGGGCGTTCATGCCTAAGGCCATCTAGGGGCATTGCGGTACGGCATGGGGAATGCATTGGGAAACGTTCGATAAATGCTTATAAACACGTTTCTGACGGCATACGTTGACAGATATACTTGTTGAGTTCAAAAGCATGGGAACGGAGATGGTTGCATGGCACAGCCGGAGACATCACACACAGTGGGGCTTGCGCTCGAGGGAGGCGGCTACCGCGGTATGTATACGGCGGGCGTGCTCGACGTTTGGATGGAGCACGGTTTGACCTGCGATCATATGGTGGGTGTCTCGGCGGGCGCGGCGTTTGGCTACAACTTTAAATCGCGCCAGATCGGCCGCGCCATTCGCTACAACAAAGCCTATTGTGCCGACAAGCGCTATGCGAGCGTGACCAGCTGGCTGCGAACCGGCGATATGTTCAATGCCGATTTTGCCTATCACGAGGTGCCTATCGAGCGCGATCCCATCGACTTGGAGGCGTATCGCGCCTGCCCCATGCGATTTACGTGCGTGTGTACCGATATCGAGACGGGCAAGGCCGTCTATCACGATCTGCCGTATGGCGACGAGCGCGATATCGAGTGGATTCGGGCATCGTCGGCGATTCCCGTGGCGACCAAGCCCGTCTGGATTGATGGACATCGATATCTGGATGGCGGTGTGGCCGATTCTATTCCCAGCGCATGGCTGTTTGCGCAGGGGTATGACCGTAACATCGTGGTGCTGACGCAGCCGGCGGGCTTTGTGAAACAACCCAATAGCTTGATGCCTATGCTGCGCCGCGTGTTTCGCCGCTATCCAGAGTTTGTCGCGGCGCTTGAGCACCGGCACGAGGTTTATAACGCCACGCTCGATGACCTGACGCGTCGCGAGGCCGGCGACGAGGTTTTTGTGGTGCGTCCGAGCGAATCGGTGAAGGTGCCATCGCTGTGTCGTGAGCCAGAGGAGCTCGAACGTATCTACCAGGTCGGTCGGCGTGATGCGGAGGCCACGTTGCCCGCACTAGAGGTGTATCTGGCAGGGTAGAGCCACGGTCGCTGACTCGGCGGAAAATGCATCTCAGAATGAGCCTTCGAAATGGGGCATAGTTTCCCATGGAGACCGCTCGGGAAAGCGTGCCCCACTTTTCGGCCGTAGTTTGGGACACAGTTTCCCGTTGGGCGGATTTCGGAAAGCATGTCCCAGAATTTGCGCCCAGAACGGGACACAGTTTCCCAGACGGCGGATTCCGGAAAGTGCATCCCGGAATCTACGTCTAGACTGGGACACAGTTTCCCGCTGACTCTCTATATGGAAAACGCATCCCAGAATGGAGGTCCAAACTGGGATGCGCTTTGCGCTATTGAAGATATGAGGCTGCGAATCAGCTGCTCGGCCTATGCCTATGCCTGTTGCCAGGCATCGACAAGCTCCGTGGCTGCGACACGGGGGTCGTCAGCGCTGCAGACGGCGCTCACCACAAAGAAGCCCTCGACGCCGGTGGCCTTGAGCTGCGGCAGATCGTCTTTTTTGACGCCGCCGCCGACCACGATGGGAACGGGGCTTGCCGCATGGAGCGCGGCCAGGTCCTCAAAGCTCTTGGTGATGATGGAGCCATCTGCCGCGCGTCCACAGTCGCGCTTGGTCTCGGTCTCGTGGAGCGGGCCGATGCCCAGGTAGTCGACTAGGCTCATGTCGGCGGTCTTGACGTACTCGAGCATTTCCTCGCAACGGGCCGAAAGGCCCACGATGGCATCGGGGCCCAGAAGCTTGCGGCAGACTTCGACGGGAATATCGCTCTGGCCCACATGCACGCCGTCGACGGCGATACCCTGTTCGCGTGCGGCGAGTACGCAGTCCAGACGGTCGTCGATAAGCAGGGCGACCTTGCCGGTCTTGCCGGCGCGAGCGATAGCCTGCGCGGCATCGCCGGTCAGCGCGATGATCTCGCGGGCACTTGCCACCTTGGAGCGCACCTGGATGCAGGTAAAGCCGGCATCCAGCGCCTGCGCTACCACATCGCCCACGGGACGTCCCAGCGTGTTTTCGGGGCCGAGTACCAGATAGGCCGAGATATCAAGGTTGTCGCGGATGCTCATCGTGCTTCCTCCTGCTTTTTGATCTGCGCTTCCATGCGCTCGAGTTTGCCGGTCATGGTGTCGGTAAAACCGGGTCGAATATCGGCTTTGAGCACGACTTCGGTGCGGATGCCCTTGCTTGCCAACACAAAGGTTGCGTCGCGTACGACCTGCATGACCTCGTCCCAGTCGCCCTCGATCTCGGTGAACATCGAGGTGGTGCGGTTGGGAAGGCCGCTCTCGCGAATGACGCGCACGACCTCGGCGACCTCGGCGGACAGCTCGTCGCCTGTGCCGCACGGGGCGATGGCTACGGCGACGAGCGTGTTCATGTCGGCAGCGGTTGCGGGTTCGGACATGGCTTATGCCTCCTCGAGCTCGAGGTGGTTATTCGCAATATCCTGAGCGGTCGCGCGGTAGAGTTCGTCGATAAAGGCGACCTTAAAGCTTGCCGGGGCATCGGCGACAGAGGCGGCACGCGTGCCGGCAACGTTGTAGACAGCGGTACCGCAGATGGCTGCCGTAAACGGATCGGCGGCGCAAGCGTACACGGCCAGGACGCCGCCCTGCGAGCAGCCACAGCCGGTAATCTTGGACATGAGCGGGCTGCCGCCGTGGGACTTGGCCACGGTCGTGCCGTCGGTAATCAGGTCGACTTCGCCCGAGACCACTACGGCGCCGCCGGTGTAGCGGGCGAGTGCCACGGCAGCGCCGCGGGCGGCGTCGACCGTATCGGTGGTATCGACACCGCGCACGCGGCTCAGGTCAGCCGCCTCGCCTTCAAGACCCCATAGGCCGGCGAGCGCGATGATCTCGGAGGCGTTGCCGCGCACGATGGCGGGCTTGTACTGCTTGAGCTCGTTTACCAGCTGGGTGCGCAGGCTACCGATGCCCAGGCCCACCGGATCGAGCACCCAGGGCTTGCCGGCGTCGTGTGCCGCCTTGGCCGCACGGGGAATCGTCTGCTCGTAGATGGGGAAGAGCGTGCCCATGTTGAGATAGATGGCGCCGCCGCCGGCAACGAGCGCCTCGCCCTCGTCGGGCAGATAGACCATGGCGGCCGAACCGCCTACGGCGAGCTGCGCGTTGGCGACAAAGTCGATCGTCACCGTGTTGGTGATGGAGCCGGCCATCGGGTTGGTGGCGCGAATCTCCTCCACGGCCTTGACCACATTTTGTTTAAGCTGTTTCGAATCAATCACTGCACATGCCTCCTTGGCATAGAAAAGGGGCGCTGTGCATAGACAGCGCCCCTGTAAAGGCGGCATGCTCCCTACGCCAGCATTAACTGACAGGTTCAAAGGATTGGGCCCCATGCCCTCTCAGCCTTGTGGTTTGCACCGCCGGCACTCCCGCATCGAATCTGTTGTTCCCTATACTAGCGCACCTGCCAAAAAGGGACAGGTTTATTTTGGTAGGTGGCAACTGGGGCGTCGCATTTTCCCAGATAAAACCTGCCAAAATAAACCTGTCCCTTATTGGCAGGTCGCTACAATGGATACGGTGAAAATGACTGGGGGACTCTATGATCAAACTTGTGCTGACCGATATGGACGATACGCTGATTCCAGCCGGGCATGACGGCGCCAGCGACTACGCCATCGAGGGCATTCATGCCATGCAGGCGGCGGGCCTGCACTTTGGCCCGGTTTCGGGCCGTCAGCCGTCCGCGATGGGCTGGATGTTTCGTAATCGCTCCGAGTGCTTCTCGACCGGTGCGTTCTGCAACGGCCAGGTCATGTTTGTCGACGGCGAGGTGGTAGCCTCGCATGCGACCGACAATACCGCCCTTATTCGCTTGGCTGACTACTTGGAGCAAGAGACCGATGATACCTATCTGAAGGTCTACAGCCTGGGTGATGACTTTTGGGACAATGACGCCTATTGTGTGACGAGCGACCCCGAGCGCGTGCATCGCGCTATGGAGTCGGGCGGCAACGCGTGGCTCAAAGGCGAAGAGGCCCCGTGCCGTCCCGTTGTCGGTGACGCGCCGGTGTTCAAGGCGAATATCTGGAGTGCCCGTTCGCGTGAAGGGCTCGCGGAGCTACGCGAGCGCGTTGCCGCCGAGGTGCCGGAACTCTCGCTTGTGTTTCCCAACAACCGAGTGCGCCTGTTTGACATTCTTCCGGCTGGTTGGGACAAGGGCTGTGCCACGCTGGAGCTGGCGCGTGCTTTGGGCCTAACGCCCGACGAGGTGGCGGTGTTCGGCGATTCCGATAACGATCTGCCCATGATTAATGCCGTTCCCAACTCCGTTGCAGTCGCCAATGCCAATGAGGCCGTCACGGCTTCCGCGCGTTGGCATATCGGTGCTGCGGCAGACGATGCGGTTGCCGGGGCTCTGCATGAGATTGCCGCCTGCGCCGCGACGGGGGCGATGCCGTCGTTTATGCGCCAGGTGGACGCGACGGGTCATGGCGTCACGAACGTCTAGGGAGAAAGTCATGAAGCTTCAGCAGCTCAGGTATGTCGTTAAAGTTGCCGAATGCGGCAGCATTACCGAGGCCTCGCGCCGGCTCTTTGTGTCGCAGCCTTCGATTACCGCGTCGATTCGCGATCTCGAAAACGAGATGGGTGTGCACATCTTTGAGCGCACCAACAAGGGCGTCATTGTGTCCGAGGAAGGCGAGACATTCTTGGGCTACGCGCGCCAGGTACTCGATCAGGCCGACCTGCTCGAGGGCAAGTACAAGGGCGCATCCGAGCAAGTGCCGCACTTTAGTGTGAGCTGTCAGCATTATTCCTTTGCCGTTAATGCGTTTGTCGACGTGATCCGTGAGTTCGATGCCGCGCGCTACGACTTTACCCTGCGCGAGGAACAGACTCACGAGATCATCGAAGATGTCGCGCACATGAAGAGTGAACTGGGCATTCTGTACTTATCCGAACATAACCGCGAGGTTATCGAGCGCATGCTGGCGGCCAACGAGCTCGTATTCGAAGGACTCTTCTGCGCCACGCCGCACGTCTTTGTATGCGCCGACCATCCACTGGCGGACCACGCCAGCGTGACGCTCGATGACCTCGAGGAGTATCCGTTTTTGTCCTACGAGCAAGGCAGCTACAACTCGTTTTACTATTCCGAGGAACTGACCTCGACGTTTGAGCGCCGCAAGAATATCCGCGTGCGCGACCGTGCGACCTTGTTCAACCTAGCCATGGGCCTCAACGGCTACACGGTGTGTTCGGGCGTGATTAGCCACGAGCTTAATGGCCCCGGTATTATCTCGATTCCGCTCGATGTAGATGAATACATGGAGATTGGCATTATCACGCGCAAGAATACGACGCTCACGCGCTATGGACGGGCTTATGTCGAGGCCATCCGGAGGCATATCTAACCGGTAGCGTTTGATGTTGCTGTCTTGAGCTGTCGAAATGGCTATAGGAAAACTATATGGCAAACATATATAAACGCATATTTTACGATAACCAGGAGTGCGCTCATACTCTTTCTCGCCAAAGCAGTCCATGCAAAAGGAGATTCCTATGAGCAATTCCACCCAGCTCAAAGCGCCGTTTCGCGCCGATATCGTCGGCAGTTTTCTTCGTCCGCAGGCCGTAAAGGACGCCCGCGCTGCCTATGCGGCAGGCGCGCTTGATGCCGAGGGACTTAAGGCAGTCGAGGACGAGGCCATTCGCGATTTGGTGGCAAAGCAAAAGGCCGCCGGTCTGCAGGTCATCACCGACGGCGAGTTCCGCCGCAGCTACTGGCACCTCGATTTTATGTGGGGTCTCAACGGCATCGAGCGCCGCACCTCGCGTACGGGCTATATGTTCCACGATGAGGAGACTACCGCCGACACCGCCGTGGTGACCGGGCCTATTAGCGGCGAGAACCATCCGTTCGTCGAGCACTTCAAGTTTGTCAAGGCGCTTGAGGGCGAGGGCCAGGTTGCGCGGCAAACCATCCCGGCGCCGATCCAGACGTTCTCCGAAGTCACGCTCGACCGCTGCGATGGCCAGCAGGAGAGCCTGCGCGCCGTCTACAAGACCGACGAAGAGCTCGCCGATGCCATCGCCGCAGCATACCGCACCGTGATTGCCGATCTGTATGCCGCGGGTTGCCGCAACATCCAATTTGATGACTGCACCTGGGGCATCTATTGCGATACTGACTTTGTGTCCAAGACCGGCATGAGCCCGGTTGACCTGCAAAAGGTGAGCGAGCTGGGCGTGGCGCTCAACAATGCCGCCATCGCGGGCAAGCCTGACGACTTGGTGATCAATACGCATGTATGCCGTGGCAACTACCACTCTACTTATGCCTTTGAGGGCGGCTATGATCCCATCGCCCCGTACCTGTTTGCGCATGAGGACGTTGACGCGTTCTATCTGGAGTTCGACACTCCGCGCGCCGGTGGTTTTGAGCCGCTCAAGTACGTTGCGCCCGGTAAGAAGGTCGTGTTGGGTCTGGTGACCACCAAGGCAGCCGAGCTCGAGGACGAGGACGCGACCGTCGAGCGTATTCATGAGGCGGCAAAGTACGTGCCGCTTGAGAATCTGTATCTGTCTCCGCAGTGTGGCTTTGCCAGCTGCGAGATTGGCAACAAGCTGACCGAAGGCGAGCAGTGGGCAAAGATCGCGCTGGTCAAGCGTATTGCCGAGCGTGTTTGGAAATAGCGGTACCGTTTGCAAGTGACGGCGCGTGCGAGACATGGCGTATCGCGTACAATGGTTCGGACCGTATCGTTCGGGCAGGTTATCCGCTATGCCCGAGCGCCCTTCCATTCGAAAGGACATCCATGTCCCAGTCCTCGACGCCCGCCGTCACCGATGCCATCTACGACGCTTCGTCGCTCGGCCGCCCGCGCATGTTCCTGCTCGGTCTGCAGCACCTGTTTGCCATGTTTGGTGCCACGGTGCTGGTGCCCGTGCTCACCGGCCTTTCGGTATCGGCAACGCTTTTGTTTGCCGGCTTGGGCACGCTGCTATTCCACTTCCTGTCACGCGGTAAGGTCCCCGCATTTTTGGGCTCATCGTTTGCCTTTATTGCCGGTTATGCCGCAATCGCGCCCAACGGCGAGGCCGAGCTCTTGCCCTACGCTTGCCTGGGCGTTGCTTGCGCCGGTTTGCTCTACCCGGTGCTTGCGGCGCTCTTCCGCTCGTTTGGCGCCAAGCGCGTCATGCGCTTCTTCCCGCCGGTGGTGACTGGCCCCATTGTCATTTCGATCGGTCTGATCCTGGCGAGTTCCGCTATTGCCAACTGCCAGACTAACTGGCTCGTTGCCGTGGTTGCCGTCGCCGTAATCGTCATCTGCAATATTTGGGGTCGCGGCATGGTCAAGATCGTGCCGATTTTACTGGGCGTCGTGGTGAGCTATGCCGTTGCGGCTGCGCTGGGCGAGGTCGATTTCTCCGGCGTCGCAGCCGCTCCCTGGCTTGGCTTGCCTGTCGTGTGGGACAACACGGTGTTTGCACTCTTTGGGCCGCAGTTCGATAGCGGCCTTGCCACGACGGCCATCATCACCATCATGCCGCTGGCCTTTGCAACCATGATCGAGCATATCGGCGATATATCCGCTATTGGCTCCACCTGCGAGCGCAACTACATCGCCGATCCCGGCTTGCATCGCACGCTGCTCGGTGATGGTCTCGCCACGATTCTGGCTTCGCTCTTTGGCGCTCCGGCCAACACCACGTATGGCGAGAACACCGGCGTGCTCGCCCTGACGCGTGTGTTTGACCCGCGCGTGATTCGCATTGCCGCGTGCTGCGCCATCGTGCTTTCGTTCTGCCCCAAGTTCGCTGCCGTGATCGCCGCCATGCCGGCATGCGTTATCGGCGGTGTGTCGCTCGTGCTCTATGGCATGATCAGCGCCGTGGGCGTCCGTAACCTCATCGAGAACCAGGTCGATTTCCAGAACAACCGCAACGTGCTGGTGGCCGCTCTGGTGCTCGTGCTTTCACTCGGCATTGCCTACAGCGCCGCCGGTGCCATCGTGCTGGAGCTGGGCGGCGTGACGATTTCGCTTTCGGGCCTTGCCGTGGGCTCGCTGGTGGGCATCGTGCTCAACGCGATTCTGCCTGGCAACGACTTTGAGTTCGCCGTTTCTGAACTCGAGGAGACGGTCGAGTAGTAGTTGTGTTCAGCTAAATCAAAAAAAATGGCGCCCGTGCGTACGCGTGGGCGCCATTTTTAATGCGTCAGTATCCAGTGTATGCCGCGGGCCATGCGCAGACCGGTTTGGGCAAAGTGGTTACCGGGGTTGAGCTCGAAGGTCGCGGGAATGCCTCGGTCGCCGAGTAGTTTTTCCATTGCGCGTGTGTCGTCGAGTACGTGCCGCATCATGCGGTTGGGCGTCTTGGTCTCCTTTTTGCCGAGTGATAGATAGACGGCGTTGGGCGCGGCTGGCATCGTGTGCCCGTGTGCGTAATCGAGAAATCCGGGAAACCATAGGGACCCCGATGCGCTTGCGGCGCGGTCAAAGGCATCGGTCTGCCAGAGCGACCAAAGCGAAAAGAGGCCGGCCAATGAGTAACCGGCAATGCCGCGCCAGGTAGGCGGGCAGGGAAGTGATGGCTCGACCTCTGGGATTATCCGATTCAGCAGTTCATCGAGAAACTCGGACGCCTGTCCACCAAAGGGCTCGGCATCGCGCACGGTTCCGTCGCATTCCCAAGGGCTCAGCTCGCGATTCCAATTGAGCCCGCCAATGGCGACCAGGGTGAATGGCGGGCAATCAAGCTCAAGACAACGGCTATAGACCTCGGTGCCGTCACCCATGACCGCGGGAAGGTAAATGACGGGCGCGCTTTCGACATGCTTTGAATGAATGGTTATCTGCTTTTGACGCGCTTCCATGACAAGCTTCTCTCTGCATTTCGACATCTACAAATACGATTGTCGCACGTCGGCGTAGGGACCGTCGCTAAAAGAAAGGCGCAGAGCCGCTTGATACGACTCTGCGCCTTGAGGTTTTGCTTTGGCAGCTTTGCCCTTACGCTACAAAGAAGTAGACGAGGAAGGCGAGTGCTGCGATCCACATGAGCGGCTTGATCTTGGAGGCCTCGCCCTTAAAGAGCGCGACAACCACGAAGGCGATAAAGCCCAGACCGATGCCGGCAGAGATGGAGTAGGTGAAGGGCACGCCGGCGACAATCATGAACGCTGGGAAACCCTGCGACACGTCGGACCAGTCGATCTCGGAGGCCTCGCTCATCATGAGGTAGCCGACGTAGACCAGAGCACCGCAGGTGGCGGCGCTGGAAACGATGGTGACGATGGGGGAGAAGAACGCGGCGAGAATGAACAGCACGCCGGTGGTGACGGAGGTGAGGCCGGTGCGGCCACCGTCGGCAGCACCAGAGGTGGACTCGACGAAGGTGGTGATGGAGGAGACGCCCATAAAGCCACCGGCAGCGGCGGCCACGGAGTCGACCACCAGGATGGGACGGATGTCCTCGACATTGCCGTCCTCGGTCAAGAATTCGCCCTGCTTGGCGACGGCCATCGCAGTGCCCATGGTGTCGAAGAAGTCACTCATGAGCAGCGAGAAGGCAACGACGAGCAGCATCGGGTCGGTCAGGACCTTCACGATGGCCATGTTGCCATCAGCAGTGCTGGCAAACGGGGCGCCAAAGGTCGAGAAGTCGAGCGGTGCGATGAGACCCTCGGGCGCATGGGTGACGCCCAGCGGGATACCGGCGATAACGGCGACGATGATGCCGATGAGCAGCGAGCCCGGCACGTTGCGGGAAGCAAGGGCAACCGTCACGACGATGGAGATGATGCCGACGATAAAGGTGGGGGAGGCGATGTCGCCCAGGCCGACGAGCGTACCGGCGCCAGCGGTGATGATGCCGGCGTCGCACAGGCCGATCATGGCGATAAACAGGCCCAGACCCACCGAGATGGCATGGCGCAGGACCACGGGGATGGCGTCCATGATGGCCTCGCGCAGGCCGCAAAGGACGAGCAGCAAGATGATGATACCTTCGAGGAAGATAACACTCATGGCAACGTGCCAGTCACCACCGCACATGGTGGCGGTGATGCCCGCAATCATGGCGTTGATGCCCAGGCCCGACGCACAGGCGAGCGGGCGGTTGGCGAAGATGCCCATGCAGATGGTCATGATGCCGGCGCCCAGACAGGTGGCGCAGGCGAGCGCTCCCGCATCGATGCCAGCGCCCGAGAGCACCGCAGGGTTGACGGCGATGATGTAGGCCATCGCCAGGAATGTTGTCAGTCCAGCGCGAAGTTCGGTCCCGATTGTGGACTTGCGCTCGCTGACGTGAAAAAGTTCGTCCATGCATACCCTTTCCTTGTTCGGCCCCGAGTTTGGGCCGATTGACACGAACTTACCTACTATATCGCCTTTGGAAGGTCGATGTGTCTCGCATGTTGAAGTTCGGCGCTTTGTAACAGGCGGACGGTATTTTTCGCATGAAAATGTGTAGGTACCGTATACTTAAACAGTTACATTAAACTCTTTGGAGGAACGTATGATTAAAGAGCTCTGCCGCGACGAGGCTATCCTGTCCCAGCGTTGCGAGGTTGCGACTGTCGAGGACGAGTCGGTCGCACAGGACCTGATCGATACCATCAAGTCGCTCGAGGACGCCGGCTGCCTTGCCGCCAACCAGATTGGCGTCACCAAGAAGGTCTGCGTCTATCTGGACGACGCCGGCGAGCCCCACGTGCTCTACAACCCCCGTCTGGTGTTTGGCCTGGGCGCCAGCAAGATGGAGGAGAGCTGCCTGACGCACGACGAAATCACCAAGTCCACGCGCTATATCAAGTGCAAGGTTGCCTTTGACCAGATCGTCGACGGCAAGATGAAGGAGTGCCGCCGCGACTACACGGGCTTTGAGGCACAAATGATCCAGCATATGATCGATCACTGTCTTGGAAAGTTGGTCTAAGGGGACCAAAGCCCGCACCTTGCCGCTCAATCGTCGCTCGCGTACCTTAAGTACGCTTCGCTCTTCTTTCGTGGCAATCTGCGGTACTTTGACCCCTTAGACGACCTGCGAGGTTGACTTGGTTGAGTTTATCTTGCTTGTGTGGTCCGGGCGTGACGATATTGTCATGTCCGGGCTTTTGTGTTTAGCGCCTATTTGTTTGGTAACAATGAGCTTAGCAAGGACGAATGGCTAGGAGGCGCCATGTGCACGAGCATTCGATTTACCGATAATTCCGGCAACATGTATCTGGGTCGCAACCTCGACTGGAGCTTTAGCTACGGCCAACAGGTTCGCGTGATGCCCCGCGGGTTCCATATCCCGTATTCGTTTATCGACGATGCGTCGGCGGCACACGCGGTAATCGGCATGTGCATCGATTACAAGAACTATCCTATGTTTTTCGACTGTGGTAACGATGCGGGTCTGGCTGTGGCAGGGCTCAACTTTCCCGGTTATGCCGAGTATGCCGAGGACCCGGTTGATGGCAAGACCAATATCGCGGCCTATGAGTTTCCCCTGTGGGTGGCAGCGACGTTCTCGACGGTCGACGAGGTCGAGGCTGCGCTGCGCGACACGGTGATTGTTGCCAAATCTGCCGGAGAGGGGCTGGGTGTGTCGCTGCTCCATTGGATTATCGGCGACAGCCGACGCAGCATCGTGGTCGAGATGATGGCTGACGGTTTGCATGTATACGACGATCCGGTCGACACCCTTGCCAATCAACCGACCTTCCCGTGGCACATGGAAAACCTGCGCACCTATATCACCGCCACAAGCGATTTTCCTCAGACGGCGACATGGCGTGGCGCCGAGCTCAAGCCCTATGGCGCGGGTGCCGGCATGCGCGGTATTCCGGGTGACTGCTATTCGCCGAGCCGTTTTGTAAAGGCGGCATACCTCAATGCCAATTACCCGCAAAAAGACAGCGAGGCCGAGAACGTCATTCGCATGTTCCGCTCGCTCGAGGGGGTGGCGATGATCGAGGGTGCGTCCAAGATGGGTGACGGCAAGTTCGAGAAGACTATCTACACCGGATGCTTTAGCGCGCGCACGGGCAATTACTATTACTCAACGTATGAGGATCCGTCGATTCGCTACGTGAGCCTGATGGATGCTGAGGGCGCGAGCCCCGATAGGCTCGTGGTTCCCGAGCCGTGTCGTTGGTTGCCGGCGGTTTTTATTCCAAGGAAATCGGGGGGGGGGCGGGGGCCGCTGTCGTCGACGCGCGACGTCGTTAGAAGTTGGCGTCGTTGAGTTGTTCGCTCTCGAGGCCGTCGAGCTGTTGCTGTTCGGGCGTATCGGCGACGCTCCTGAGCAGCTCGGTGGGGTCGACGTTCATGTCCCTACCGGCTTCGTTGCCGTTGACAAGGTCGTTCGAGAAGATATCGACATCCATTTCTTCGGCTTCCTTGATCTGAACCTCGAGCTGGAGTTATTGGCGAGCAGCGCCGCGCCGCCGATCATGGCAGGTAGGATCGGCCACGGCGCCACTTTGCGCATCAGGCTAAACAGGGCGAAGATGCCGCTCTCGTTGTGGTTGTCGGCCTTCATGGCGATTACCACGTACTTGACCGTGCTGGTCTTGGAGGTTTGCCTCCAGTTTGGCGTGCGCCACGTGGACTCCCTTGGACATCCGGTTATCTGTCTTGGACAGATAACTTTTATGCCGTCTTTATACATACAAGAGCTGTTTGGCACATCGGGTAATTTTAGACAATAATCCCCATCTGGGGATTATTTATGTACGCAGGTAGCATTTCAAAAAAGGGGCGCATCCGCTGTATGGCTTTGCTGCAATGTAATAACCGCGGACGCGCTCCTGCTTTGAAACTGAAGAGGGAACTTTTAGACGCGTGCTGCCTGAGCGATACCGGTCTTGGCGCCTGAGCGTTTACCGGCGAGTTCGCAAAAGATCGCGCCGCCGATGATAAGCACGGCGCCCATCAGGCGGACCGGTGTTACGACTTCGCCCAAAAGGGCGGACGAGAACACGACGGCCGAAAGCGGCTCGAGGTAGCCGACGACAGCGACGGTCTGCACGGGCAGTTTGGCGACGGCGCTAAAGTAGAGCAGGCAACCGATGCCGGTGTTGACGACGCCGAGCATAGCGACGGCGCGCCAATCGATGGTTGCGGCGATGCTGGCGGACAGGAATGAGGGGGTGCCTTGGGTGACGAGTGTAAGGACCAGCGCGGTCACAAAGGCGGCGCTCACCTGGAGCGCGGAGTTCTCGAGGCCTTCGATGTGCGGCGCGCCCTTGCTGGCGATGACCATCAATGCATAACAGAAGGCCGAGGCGATTCCGCAGACGATGCCCGCAATGGGCATGTTGCCGCCTAGACCTTGCGCTGCAATGAGAAAAGCGCCGCAGGAGACTGCGATAAACCCGGCGATTTTGCCACCGGTTAGTTTTTCGCCAAAGATAAACGGCGAGAGGGCCATGACGATGATGGGGCCGCAGTAGTACAGCAGCGAAGAAACGCCGACGCCGATCGTCTGATAAGCACGGAACAGAAAAATCCAGCTGGCGCCTAGCGCGGCTCCCGAGAGGAGGAGGGCTGCGGCTTCGCGGGGGCGAGAAGGCGCCTGCAGCTTATGGCGTTGGGTAATGGCGAGGATGGTGACAAGCGAAAGGGCTCCCAGAAAAGTGCGTAGCAGCACGATATCGGAGCTCGGGAGTGCGATGGCCGCAGCGATGATGCCGTTGGAGCCAAACAACAACAATGCTGCTAAATACGTAATCAATCCGTTGTTCATGCGCTGCCGTCTCCTCTATATCCGTGCATGTTCACTATGGTTGAACTTGCTTTAGAAGAAAAGCGAATATAATGCATGGAAAACATGACAAAAACTCATGCAAAGGTGGAGGTATGTCGTGGAAACGAATATTCAAAAGATGCAGGTGCTGCTGGAGACCGTGCGCGCTGGAAGCTTTACGCGTGCTGCCGAGCGCCTGAGCTACTCGCAATCGGGCGTGAGCCGCATGGTGGCCGATCTTGAGGCCGATTGGGGCTTTAAGGTACTCGACCGCAGTCGTGAAGGTGTTGCTCTTTCTGCCGACGGGCGGCAGGTCATGCCGGCTGTCGAGGCGCTCTGCGAGGAATTCGTTCGCTTGCAGCGACGGGTGGATGAGATGCGCGGGCTCATGCGCGGCAAAATCTGCATCGGTACGTTTTCGAGCGTGGCGACCCACGTGCTGCCGCCGGTGATTGCGCGTTTTCGTGCTGATCATCCAGACGTCGATTACGAGTTGCTGATGGGTGACTATTCTGAGATTGAACAATGGGTGGCAGAGGGTCGCTGCGATCTGGGCTTTATCCCTCGTGAGCCCCGAGAAAACGGCATGACATCGCTGCCTTTGGTGCGTGACGAGTTAATGGCGGTAGTGCCGTCAGGCTCGTTGTTTGCAACGGCGGAGGTCGTCTCTCTTGCCGACTTGGCCAACGAGCAGTTTATTCTGCTAGAACGCGGCACCGATGACGAGATTACGCCGCTGTTTCGTCGGGCGGGACTGGCAGTGCACTCAAAACTGTCGACCTGGGATGACTATGCGATTATGGCTATGGTCGAGGACGGCCTGGGTGTGAGCATTCTTCCCGCGCTCATCATGCGCCGCTGTCAGTTCGATGTTGCCGTGCGTCCGCTCGAAGGGCATCCCCATCGGCAGATCAACGCCATATATCGAACGGCCGATGTTTCGCTTGCCGCCGCCCGTTTTCTCGAATACCTCTAAATGGGCGCACGTCGTTACCGCCTTGGGGTAAATCTTGAGGTTTAGGTCATGTTATTTTTGAAATTGAACTTTTAGAAAAAGCACGGCGCTATACTGCTTGCTAAATTGAACCTTGGTTCAATTCGTGTTCTGTAAATTGAACTTTGCCAGCAAGGAGGTTCCTGTGACCCAAGAGACGTTTAGCGATCGCCTGCGACAGGCTATGTCCGATCGCGACGTTCGCCAGTCGGACGTAATTCGCGCATCGGAGATGCTCGGCAAAAAACTCGGCAAGAGTCAGATGAGCCAATATGTGAGCGGCAAGACGATTCCGCGGCGCGATGTGGCAGAGCTGCTCGCCCGCATTTTGGAGGTCGATGTTACCTGGCTGCTCGCCGGTGACGCCGATCAAGGCGAGACATCATCGACCCACAACGTTTCCAAGCCCGAACCCTATCCCTCAGCTCAAATTGCAAGGAGCACCACCATGCGTACTTTTTCTAAATCCACCAAACTCGAGAACGTTCTGTATGACGTGCGCGGCCCCGTTGTCGACGAGGCAGCCCGTATGGAGGACGAAGGCGAGTGCATCCTCAAGCTCAACATCGGTAATCCGGCGCCCTTTGGTTTCCGCACGCCCGATGAAGTCATTAAGGACATGCGCCAGCAGCTGCCCGACTGCGAAGGCTATTCCAACTCGCGCGGTCTGTTCTCTGCGCGCAAGGCGATCATGCAGTATTCGCAGATCAAGGGCCTGCCCAATGTTCAGATGGAACATATCTACACGGGCAACGGCGTGTCCGAGCTCATTCAGCTTTCGATGAACGCGCTGCTCGACAATGGCGACGAGATTCTGATTCCCAGCCCCGATTATCCGCTGTGGACGGCGTGCGCAACTCTTGCCGGTGGACATCCCGTGCACTATCTGTGTGATGAGCAGGCCGATTGGTATCCCGATCTGCAGGATATGGAGTCCAAGGTCACGAGCGCGACCAAGGCCCTCGTCATCATCAACCCCAACAACCCCACGGGCTCGGTCTATCCGCGCGAGGTGCTCGAGGGCATCGTTGAGATCGCGCGCAGGCACCAGCTCATGATTTTTGCCGACGAGATCTATGACCGCCTGTGCATGGACGGCTACGAGCACGTCTCCATTGCATCGCTCGCCCCCGACCTGCCCTGCATTACGTTTAGCGGCCTGTCCAAGTCGCATATGATCGCGGGCTATCGCATTGGCTGGATGGTGCTTTCGGGCAACCAGCGCTGCATGAGCGACTTCATCATGGGCATCAACATGCTCTCCAACATGCGCCTGTGCTCCAACGTGCCGGCCCAGTCGATCGTCCAGACGGCGCTTGGCGGCCATCAGTCGGTTAACGACTACATCCGCCCCGGCGGTCGTGTCTACGAGCAGCGCAACTTTGTGTATGAGGCGCTCAGCAAGATCGACGGCATCTCGGTGGTCAAGCCGCGTGCGGCGTTTTATATCTTCCCCAAGATGGATGTTAAAAAGTTCAACATCACCGATGACGAGCAGTTTGCCCTCGACCTGCTGCACGAGAAGAAGATCCTCATCACGCGTGGCGGCGGCTTCAACTGGGCTGAGCCCGATCACTTCCGCATCGTGTACCTGCCGCGCATGGAAGTGCTCAAAGAGTCGCTCGAAGACCTCGCCGATTTCTTTGATCACTACCGCCAGTCCTAATTGGTTCCGCCGTTCTACCGAACGGCGGACCGCTTGACGCTACGCGAGCCGCATTCACGCCAATCTGACGTTCAATTTCGAGGGCGCGACCAGAAGGTCAGCGCCCTCTCATTTCACGTCACCTTGGCGCAAATGCGGCTCGCTCGCTGTCGTGTGCTCAGCCTGCGTCGTTACCATGATCCAAAGGGGACGGAGGAAAACAGATCATTTTCCTTGACTCGCGGAACTATATAACGACGCCGTTACAGTGGTCGATTTCGTGCTGGATGATCTCGGCGGTGTAGCCCGAGAAGTTTTTGATGCGGTGGACGAAGTTCTCGTCCAAATACTCCACCTTAATGCGACGATAGCGGGTACAGGGACGCTCGCCGATCAGCGAGAGGCATCCTTCGCTGGTCTGATAGGCATTGACCTGCTCAAGAATTTGAGGGTTGTACATCAGGAGCGTCCTGTTGCCGTCCTTTACGCAGATGATGCGTTTGCGCACGCCGATCATGTTGGCGGCGAGCCCCACGCACTCGTGCTCATGCTCGTGGAGCGTATCCAGGAGGTCCTGCCCGATCACGGCATCGTCGGGCCCTGCGTCTTCGGAAGGCAGGCGCAAAAAGAACTCGGATTTCATGATGGGCTTAATCATGGCGGGCTCCTTAAGGTGGACACGTTTGGTTCAGGCCATGATACCGCGACATGTCGCATTAATGTGTGCACATAGATTCTGCAGCTAGATTGGATGGCGACACCATAAACTAATGGACGTTTTGCCGAGAGGCATGAATGTTTAAAGCGCAAAGAGTGCGCGACGGGCCCCGCGAATGGGGCGATGATGCCCGAGAGGGCCAAGAAGGAGTCTCATGTCCGAGAACGAAGAGATCATGAACGAGACCGAGAACGAGACCATGGCTGCCGAGGTCGAGGCAGTCGAGACCGTGGAGACCGAAGCTACCGAGGTTGAGGCTGCTGACGAGGTTTCCGCCGAGGAGGAGGCCGAGGTTGTCGAGGCCGCCGTTGATTACGATGACGAAGAGCTGATGGACAAGATGCAGAAGGCCGCCCGCCTGCTGCGTAGCCGTCGCTTTGCTATTTCCAAGGAGGAGGAGGCTAAGGCCGAGCGTATGGCGAACATCGAGCGCGCCATCAAGCTCCTTGACCTCAAGCCCAAGATGGAGCAGAAGGAAATGTCCGATCTGCTGGGCATGCGTCTTCGTGAGCTCGATGGCCTGATGGCCGAGGCCGAGGCTGCCGATCTGGTCGGCCGCATCGACAACGCCGAGGGCGATATGCGCAAGATCGTCGTCTTCGCTGCCGAGGATGCCGCTGAGGGCCTGGTCGAGCTTGCCAACAAGAAGGAGAAGCTCCTGCCCGAGCTTTCTTACGAGGAGGCCACCGAGCTGATGGCCGCGCTCGATAAGGTTATCGCTCCGCTCGTCGCCATGGGTCTGGACGAGGATCGCGGTCCTCGCGGCGGCCGTGACGACCGCGGTGGCCGTGGCGGCGACCGTGGCGGTCGCGGCGGCTTTGGCGACCGCGGTGGCCGTGGCGGCGACCGTGGTGGTCGCGGTGGCCGTGGCGGCTTTGGTGACCGTGGCGGCGATCGTGGCGGTCGCGGCGGCTTTGGCGGCAACCGTGGTGGCTATGGCGACCGCGGTGGCAACCGTGGCGGCTTCGGCGGCAACCGTGGCGGCGACCGCAGCGGTCGAGGCGGCGACCGTGGCGGCCGCAACGGCGGTGGCTTCCGCGGCAACCGTTTTTAGTTACGGCATTTTACCAAACGCCGTAACGGGCCGACGCTGCAAGCCCGCCAGAGCGGCAATCTGCCTTTCAACTTCGGCGGCATGACCAAAAGGTCAATGCCGCCTTGTTTCAAGGCACCTTGCTCGCTCTGGCGGGCTTTCGCTCATATGACCCAATCCGCTGTCAAGAGCCACAATGGCCCCGCCGACCGCTTGCAATCGGTCGGCGGGGCCTGCCGTTGAACCCGTCCCGGTCCGCCCCCGGCATGTCGTCGACGCCTTCGGCTCAGTCTCATATCCGCGGATACCGTTCTGTCGGCCCGCACTCCATTCCTTCGGCGGGGTTCCCCAACTCTGTCGAGGCGCATGCGGAGGGCTCCGCGCGCACAGCGAAATAGGGGGTATCCCCGAAGGCCGCCCGGCTCGCCGGGACGGGGGGCTATGTCTATTCCGCGCCCTCCCGGCACATCATGCCGAGGGCCCAGAGCCACCTCACGAGCTCGGCCGCGGTGGCCGTGTTGGCCTTCGCCGCGGGCATGCCGCGGGCGAGCATCTCCTCGCGCCGCCGCAGGAGCCGCTCGGACCCCTTCCTCCCGTGCATCCTTATCTCGAGGGGCACGCCCGTGTCCCTCGGCATGAGCTTCGGCTGGTGCCGTGCCGCGGCGTAGCACCATGAGCCCTCAACGGCCAGCTTCCTCACGAGCGCGTTGCCCGCACCGCTGATGCCTCCGAGCCGCACGGAGTTGTTAGCGCTAATCTAAAATTGACCACTTTCGCAAACGCATCTCGCCGAATGCGCTAACGCGCTTTCGCCGACCCCGCTAACGTACTTTCACCAACTGCGCTAACGGAACTATGCTCCGATCGGGTATCCGACCCGGGAGGAGCGGGATATGGAGCGAAACGTAATGGGAGAGCTGAACGTCT
>NZ_JBQHUO010000010.1:0-89132 GCF_052065125.1 Collinsella sp. HCP28S3_G2 | reverse complement strand
TAAGTTTGTCGCGAGTTCCGCACGCAAAGGAAAGCACTTAATGTGCTTTCCGTCTTGCGCAGGACTGTAGAGCAGCAAACTTAACCCCTGGGCCGCCCGTCCCGGGAATCCTACGTGCTCGTCAGGGCAACGTTCCCCAACAAAAAAGACCCGCTTCCCTGTTGGGAAGCGGGTCTTTGGAAGGGCGGTTAACGTACTGGGAAATTACTCCCCGTCGTTGTCCTTGGCCTCTTCGGCGTCGTCGGTGTCCACGAGCTGGTTGAGCAGCTCGTCGAGGGAAGCCATGTCCTCGTTGATGGCACCGTTGGCGGAAGCCTTCTTGTCGTCGATCGGGGCGCCCAGGAGCTCCTCGTCGGCATCGGCGTGATGCGTCGGAGCGGAGGTGCCCAGCAGGATGTCGTCCGGACCGTCGGGGCTAAAGACCATCTGCAGCAGCTGCGAGAGGTCTTCCTCGTCGGCAACGTCGTCGTTGTTCTCGAGGATGTAGAGCAGGTCGTGGGCCTCGAGGCCGTCACGGAGCTCCTCGATCGCCTTGGCACCGATGCCATCGATGCGCAGCAGATCCTCCTCGGACTTGCCAATCAGGTCGCCGACCGTCTCGATGCCGACCTCGCTGAACTTGTTGGTCCAGCGCTGCGACACGCCCAGGTCGTCGAACAGGTACAGGCGAGCCTTCTCGGCGGAGATGGTGTGGCCGTTGCGGGTGAACGAACCGTCGGCGCCGCCAAACTCGTCGTAGCCGGCCCAGTCGAGCTGCTGTGGGAGCCGCTCGTCCAGGTCCTTGAGCTCCACGGGAGCCCACTCGGGCAGCGACTTGGCGTTGGGCGAAGCCGGACCATCGATGTCCACGTAGCCGTCGGCCGTGCGATACGTCAGCTTGGCGTTAGCGTACGGCTTGAGGCCGGTACCAGCCGGGATCTTCTTACCGACGATGACGTTGGACTTAAGGTCGAGCAGGTGGTCGACCTTGCCCTCAATAGCAGCCTCGGTAAGGACGCCGGCGGTACGGATGAACGAAGCGCTCGACAGCCAGGAGTCGATGTTAGACGCAACCTTGAGCGTACCCAAGATGACGGGCTCAGCCACGGGAGCCTGACCGCCCAGACGGGCAACGCGCTCGACCTCGTCGGCGAACTCGTAGCGGTCGACGTACTGACCAAGCAGGTACTTGGAGTCGCCGGGGTTGGTGATCTGAACGCGACGCAGCATCTGACGTGCGAGCACCTCGATGTGCTTGTCGTTCAGGTCGACGCCCTGGCTGGTGTAGACGTCCTTGACGCTCTCGACGAAGGTGTGCATCGTCGACTCGATGTCGGTCAGCTTGCGCAGGTTGCGGAAGTTGACGAAGCCCTTGGTGATCTGGTCGCCGGCGCGAACCTCGCAGCCGTCCTCGATCTCGGGCATAAAGCGCACCGAAGCGGGGACGCGACGCTCGTCGAGGACACGGGTGTGATCTTCGGAGTCGGTGAGCGTCAGCACGTACTCGGACTTCTCGGGCTTAATCGAGAGGTGGCCGGAGTACGGAGCCAGCTCGGCCTCGCGACCCAGGATCTTCTCGTTGACGTTGCCGACGATATCGAACATACGGCTGACCGTAGGCAGACCCTGCGTAATATCGTCGACGCCAGCGACGCCGCCGGAGTGAATGGTACGCATCGTAAGCTGCGTACCGGGCTCGCCGATGGACTGGGCGGCAATAATGCCGACTGCGGTACCGATGGCGACCGGACGACGGGTGGAAAGATCCCAGCCGTAGCACTTCTGGCACACGCCGTACTTGGAGCGGCAGGTGAGCAGCGCGCGAAGCTTGACCTTCTTAAGGCCCGCATCGACCATCTTCTGGATGTCGGCGACCTTCTCGATATAGCCGTCCTGCTCAAAGAGTACGGTGCCATCGGGAGCCACGACGTCCTCAATAAAGCAACGGCCGACAAGATCGGTGTTGAGGTCGGTGGTGCCGGGAATGATGAGGTTGTAGGTGACGCCCTCGTGCGTACCGCAGTCCTCCTCGCGGACGATGACGTCCTGGGCCACGTCGACCAGACGACGGGTCAGGTAGCCAGAGTCCGAGGTGTGGGATGCGGTATCGACCAGGCCCTTACGGGCGCCGTAGGTCGAAATGAAGTACTCGAGCGGCAGCAGGCCCTCGCGGAAGTTCGCCTTAATGGGAAGGTCGATCGTCTCGCCGGACATATCTGCCATCAGGCCACGCATGCCGCCGAGCTGACGCAGCTGGGTCTTAGAACCACGGGCGCCGGAGTCGGCCATCATGTACAGCGGGTTCTCCTCGTCGAACATGTCGAGCATGAGCGCTGCGACCTTATCGGTACAAGCGGTCCACTCGTTAACGACTTCGATGTGGCGCTCCGTCTCGTTGATGAAGCCCTCCTCGAAGTACTCGTTGATCTGGTCGACGTTGGCCTGGGCGCGGTCGAGCAGCTCCTGCTTCTCGGCAGGGATGAGAGCGTCCCACACCGAGATGGTGAGGCCGGCGCGGGTAGCGTAGTGGAAGCCGGAGTACTTGATAGAGTCGAGGATCGGGCCGACCTTGGCCTCGGGGTAACGATCGCAGCAGTCGGCAACCAGCTTGGCCACATCGCCCTTGACCATCTTGTAGTTCATGAACTCGTAGTCTTCGGGCAGGCACTGGCGGTTGAAGATGATACGGCCGATAGAAGTCTCGAAGCGTGCGGTCTTGTTACCGGTGACATCGTAGTCGACGAACTCGTTCTTGCCGTTCTTGACGCGGAAGATACGGGTGCCGTCCTCGTTGATGACGTTGGCGTTCTCGGCGGACACGCGGACCTGAATCTTGGCCTGCATGTCGACCTCGGAGCGGCAGTCATAGGCGTGCAGCGCGTCGTCGAAACTCGAGAACACGTGGTTCTCGCCCGGCAGACCGTCGCGGACCTGGGTCAGGTAGTACACACCAATGATCATGTCCTGCGAGGGGATGTTGACCGGCTTGCCGGATGCCGGCGAGCGCAGGTTGTTCGCAGAGAGCATGAGCACGCGGGCCTCGGCCTGAGCCTGGCTGGACAGCGGCACGTGGACAGACATCTGGTCGCCGTCGAAGTCGGCGTTGAAGGGCGCGCAGACCAGCGGGTGCAGGTGGATAGCCTTGCCCTCGACCAGCACCGGCTCAAAGGCCTGGATGGACAGACGGTGCAGGGTCGGTGCACGGTTGAGCAGCACGACACGACCGTCGATGACCTCTTCGAGGATGTCCCACACAAAGGTGGCACCGCGGTCGATAGCGCGCTTGGCGCCCTTGATGTTCTCGACCTTGCCAAGCTCGACCAGGCGCTTCATGACGAAGGGCTTGAAGAGCTCCAGCGCCATGGTCTTGGGCAGACCGCACTGGTGCAGCAGCAGCTTGGGGTCGGTAACGATTACCGAACGGCCAGAGTAGTCGACACGCTTGCCCAGCAGGTTCTGGCGGAAACGACCCTGCTTGCCCTTGAGGGCCTCGGCGAGCGACTTGAGCGGGCGACCACCACGGCCAGAGACCGGGCGCCCACGGCGGCCGTTGTCGAACAGGGCGTCCACGGACTCCTGGAGCATGCGCTTCTCGTTGTTCACGATGATCGCAGGGGCGTCCAGGTCGAGCAGGCGCTTGAGTCGGTTGTTACGGTTGATCACGCGACGATACAGGTCGTTGAGGTCGGACGCGGCGAAGCGGCCGCCGTCGAGCTGGACCATCGGGCGCAGATCGGGCGGAATGACCGGGATGACATCCAGAATCATGTTCGCGGGGCTGTTGCCGCCCTTCAGGAAGGCGTCAACGACCTCGAGGCGCTTGACGGCCTTCTCGCGCTTCTGCTTCTGGGAGTCCTCGTCGGCGATGATGGCCTTGAGCTTCTCGGCCTCGGAGGGGAGGTCGATGGCAGCGAGCAGGTCGCGGACGGCCTCGGCACCCATGCCACCCTTGAAGTACATGGAGTAGTAACGGGTCATCTCGCGGAACAGCGGCTCATCGGAGATGAGGTCGCGCTCGGTGAGCTTCATGAAGGCGTTGAAGGCGTCCGTGCGGAGCTGCTTCTCGTCCTTGCACTCTTCCTCGATGTCGACGATGCCGGAGGCGATCTCCTCGGGGGTCAGCGGCTCCTCGTCGGAGAACTCGTCAAAGTTCTCGGGGTTGCCCTGCTCCTTGAGGGACTCGATCTGGCGGGCGCACTCGGCATCGATCTCTTCCAGATCGGCGGCGAGCTCCTCACGCAGATCGTCAGCGTCGGCCTCGCGAGCCTCGTAGTCGACCTCGGTGATGATGTAGCTGGCAAAGTACAGAACCTTCTCGAGGTCCTTGGACTTGATGTCGAGCATACGGCTCATCGGGAAGCTCGTGGGGCTCTTGAAGTACCAGATGTGGGACACGGGAGCGGCGAGCTCGATATGGCCCATGCGGTCGCGACGCACCTTGGCCGAGGTGACCTCGACGCCGCAGCGCTCGCAGACGATGCCCTTAAAGCGGATGCCCTTGTACTTGCCGCAGGAGCACTCCCAGTCCTTGGCGGGACCGAAGATCTTCTCGCAGAACAGGCCGTCCTTCTCGGGCTTGAGGGTACGGTAATTGATGGTCTCCGGCTTCTTGACCTCACCGTGCGACCAGGAACGGATCTGGTCGGCGGAGGCAAGGGAGATCTTTACCGAGTCAAATTCAGTAGCTTCGAAATCTGCCACAGTCAACTACTCCTTATCAGTGGTCGTGGCGGCGACAGCCTCGGGTGCCTCGGCGGTCTCGGCATCCTGGGCCTCGACGTCGGCGTCAACGCCGGCGAGCGCAGCCAGGTCATCGAGGGCAGAGGTCTCCTCGGCGGTCACGGGGGCGGAGGCGTCCTCGTCGGCATCGCGCATGGGCTCGATGTCCAGTGCGAGGGAACGGATCTCCTTGACGAGAACCTTGAAGGACTCGGGGATACCCGGAACCGGGACGTTCTCGCCCTTGACGATGGACTCGTAGGTCTTGACGCGGCCCACGGTATCGTCGGACTTGACGGTCAGGATCTCCTGCAGGACGTTGGAAGCACCGTATGCGTACAGTGCCCAAACTTCCATCTCGCCGAAGCGCTGGCCGCCGAACTGGGCCTTGCCGCCCAGCGGCTGCTGGGTAACCAGGCTGTAAGGGCCAGTCGAACGGGCGTGGATCTTGTCGTCGACCATGTGACCGAGCTTGAGGATGTAGGACGTACCCACGGTAATGGGCTCGCGGAACTCCTCGCCGGTGCGGCCGTCAAACAGGCGGGTCTTTCCGCGCTCGTCAAGCTGGGTGACAAACTCGGGGCGCATGTGATCGCCAAAGGCAGCGGTAGCCTTGTTGAGCATATTCTTGTTGGCACGACGGATGACCTCGGCGATCTCGTCCTCCTTGGCGCCGTCGAAGACGGGCGTCGCGGTAAAGAACGGACCGGGGACGTACTTGTCGGAATCGGCATCCTCGGTATCCCAACCGCAGGCAGCAGCCCAGCCAAGGTGGCACTCGAGCAGCTGGCCGACGTTCATACGCGAAGGAACGCCCAGCGGGTTGAGGATAACGTCGATCGGGGTACCGTCAGCCATGTAGGGCATGTCCTCGACCGGCAGAACGTTACAGATAACACCCTTGTTGCCGTGGCGGCCGGCAATCTTATCGCCCTGCTGGATCTTACGGCGCTGGGCGACGTAGACGCGCACCTGCTCGTTGACGCCGGGGGCCAGGTCGTCGCCGTTCTCGCGGCTAAAGCGGACGACGTCGATGACGCGGCCGTAAGCGCCGTGAGGCATCTTAAGGGAAGTGTCGCGAACGTCGTGAGCCTTGGCGCCGAAGATGGCGCGCAGCAGGCGCTCCTCGGCAGTCAGAGCGCTCTCGCCCTTAGGGGTAACCTTGCCGACCAGGATGTCGCCAGGGCCGACCTCAGCGCCGATGCGGATGATGCCGTCCTCGTCGAGGTTGGCGAGCATGTCCTCGGAGAGGTTCGGGATCTCGCGAGTGATCTCCTCGGGGCCGAGCTTGGTATCGCGGGCGTCGATCTCGTGACGGGTAATGTTGATGGTCGTCAGCAGGTCCTCGGCCACCAGGCGCTCGGACACAACGATACCGTCCTCGTAGTTGAAGCCTTCCCACGGCATGTAGGCCACGGTGAGGTTCTGGCCCAGTGCGAGCTCGCCGTGATCGGTCGAAGGACCGTCGGCCAGAGGCTCACCCTGCTCAACGGTGTCGCCGACGCGCACGAGCGGGCGGTGGTTGATGCAGGTGGACTGGTTGGAGCGCTGGTACTTGGCCAGGTGATACTCGTCCATGCCGCCGGCATGCTTGACGATAATCTTGGAGGCGTCGGCAAAGATGACCTCGCCGGCGTTCTTGGCCAGGGTGACCTCGCCAGAGTCCAGGGCGGCGCGACGCTCCATGCCGGTACCGACATAGGGAGCGGCGGGGTGAACCAGCGGCACGGCCTGACGCTGCATGTTGGCGCCCATGAGCGTACGCTTAGCGTCGTCGTGCTCGAGGAACGGGATCAGCGTGGCTGCGACGGAGAGCATCTGGCGCGGCGAGACGTCCATGTAGTCGACGTCCTCGACAGGCACGTCGGCGGGAGCGCCGAAGGAGCCGTCGAAGTCGCGGGTACGGGCGATCACGGAATGCGGACGGACGATCTTGCCCTCGGCATCGGTCGTGATGAACTCGTTGGTCTTGGGATCGAGCGGCGTGTTGGCCGGCGCGATAACGTGCTTCTCTTCCTCGTCAGCGGTCATCCAGTCGATCTGGTCGGTGGCAACGCCGTTCTCGACGCGGCGGAACGGGGCCTCGATGAAGCCATACTCGTTGACGCGGGCGTAGAGGGCAAGCGAGCCGATCAGGCCGATGTTGGGGCCTTCGGGGGTCTCGATCGGGCACATACGGCTGTAGTGCGAGTTGTGAACGTCGCGGACGGCCGTCGGCACGTTGGTGCGGCGGCTGGAGCCCGACTTGTGGCCGGCAAGACCGCCAGGGCCGAGTGCGGACAGACGGCGCTTGTGGGTCAGACCGGTCAGAGGGTTCGCCTGGTCCATGAACTGCGAGAGCTGCGAGGAACCGAAGAACTCCTTGATGGAGGCCACGATCGGGCGGATGTTGATGAGCGACTGCGGGGTAATCTCGTCGATGTCCTGGGAGCTCATGCGCTCACGGACGACGCGCTCCATACGGCTCATGCCGATACGGAACTGGTTGGCGACGAGCTCGCCGACGGTGCGGATACGGCGGTTGCCAAAGTGGTCGATGTCGTCAACCTTGAAGCCCTGCTCGCCGGCAGCGAGGGACAGAAGGTAGCGCAACGTAGCGACGATATCCTCGTCGGTGAGCACCGTGACCTCTTCCTCGGTGGTGAGGTTGAGCTTCTTGTTGACCTTGTAGCGACCGACGCGGGCCAGGTCGTAGCGCTGCGGGTTGAAGAGCAGGCCCTCGAGCAGGCTGCGGGAAGCATCCACGGTGGGAGGCTCGCCCGGGCGCAGGCGACGGTAGATCTCGATAAGAGCATCCTCGCGGGTGAGGGCGGTATCGCGCTCGAGGGTGCGCTTGATCACATCGGAGTTGCCGAGCAGCTCGATGATGTCGTCGTTGGTGACGGCGATACCAAGGGCGCGCAGGAACATCGTGGCGCTCTGCTTGCGCTTACGGTCGATGGAGACCATGAGCTGGTCACGCTTGTCGACCTCAAACTCAAGCCAGGCACCGCGGGACGGGATGATCTGAGCCTTGTAGATCTGCTTGCCCGAATCCATCTCGGAGCTGAAGTACACGCCCGGGGAACGGACGAGCTGCGAGACGACGATACGCTCGGTACCGTTGATGATGAAGGTGCCCTGATCGGTCATCATGGGGAAGTCGCCCATAAAGACGAGCTGCTCCTTGATCTCGCCGGTCTCCTTGTTGGTGAGACGGACGTCGGTCAGAAGCGGAGCCTGATAGGTCATATCCTTCTCGCGGCACTCCTCGACGGTATGCGCGGGGTCGCCAAACTGATGCTCGCCGAAGGTAACCTCGAGAACATGGTTCTGGCTCTGGATGGGGCTGGATTCCTTAAACGCCTCACGAAGGCCCTCGTCCTTAAAACGCTCAAAGGATTCCCTTTGAACAGAGATAAGGTTGGGGAGCTCCATGGCCTCCGGGATTTTCCCGAAGCTGACGCGCTTGCGCTCAGTGGCAGTGTATGCGTAGGTCACCAGGTTTTTCCTCCTTCACGGAAATGCTCGGTGGGTTGGCGAGGCATAGCTTCGCCAGTTATCGCAACCTAATAGTTTATCAGGTACCGACCGTTGGGCAAGAAAAGCCTTGACGCGATTGAGTTTTTGGAGTAGCAAAGTTTTTCGACAGAAAATGCGCAGGTAGATATGTGTATATCGAACATATGTTCATATATTTTCTGTGAACAGAGTTGCTGATGCGCGTCGCTGAATGGCGGAATGGCGGCGAAGGCTGATCAGGCGGAAACTGCGTCCCGTTTTGAGGCCTCAAACTGGGTCGCAGTTTCCGGTTGAGCCCTGTCTGGGAAAGCGCATCCCGTTCTGAGCCGGGGACTGCGCTTTCCGCTAGGAGCCTCAGCCGGAAAGCGCATCCCGTTCTGAGCCGATATTCCGGGTCGCAGTTTCCGCTAGAGGCCTCAGCCGGAAAGCGCATCCCAGAATTCGGCCTAAAAATGGACCGCAGTTTCCGGATCCCGACCACAGCCCGAATAAAAAACGGGTGCAGACCGAAGTCCGCACCCGTAAGCGCTGTTTACTTGCGCATCAAGCCGCCGCGCTCGTCGATGGCATCCCAGAAGGCATCGGCAAAGCGAGGATCGCTTGCGGCCATAAGGGCGTTGGTGGCCATCCAGCCAGAAGGCGTGCCGGTGTCGTAGCCCGACAGAGGATCGATGACGACGGCGTACATGGCCTCGCGGTCGAGCGAACGGGCCATGGCGTCGGTCAGCTGGATCTCGCCGCCCTTGCCGGCCTGCTGGTCGGCAAGCAGCTCCATGACCAGCGGGCTCAGCAGATAGCGTCCGACGATGTAAAGGTTAGAAGGCGCAGCCTCGGGAGCAGGCTTCTCCACCAAGCCGCCGATACGCCACACGGCGCCAGGCTCGGCATCGCCAACGCCCTCAGCGCCCTCGAGGGAGCCCACGCGCTCGCCGGCGATAACGCCATAGCGGCTGACCTCCTCGGGAGCACACGCGGCAACAGCGATAACCGAAGCGCCGCCATGCTCCTTGGAGACGGCAAGCATCTTGTCGCAAATGTCATGGTTGGGCACAACGTAGTCGCCCAGAAGAACCAGGAAGTTCTCCCCCGCCACAGCATCGGCCGCCGAGCGAATGGCATGGCCGAGGCCCTTGGGCTCGTACTGATAACGGAAGTCGACCGGCATACCGCCTGCGTGGGCAACGGCATCGGCATATGCATCTTTGCCGCGCTCGCGCAGCAGGTTCTCGAGCGAACGATCGGGCTGGAAGTAGTTCAACAGCTCGGGCTTGCCAGGAGAGGTGACGATGATAGCATCATCGACCTCCTCGGGAGCGAGCGCCTCCTCAACGACGTACTGGATAACCGGCTTGTCGAGAACCGGCAGCATCTCTTTGGGCGTGCACTTAGTGCCAGGCAGAAAACGCGTGCCTAGACCGGCGGCGGGGATGATTGCCTTCATATTATTCAAGGATCCTTTCGCAGGCGCAAAGCGCCCCAAGCGTGCGGCACGGCGGCCGCAGACCAAATTGCGATACCGAAGTATCTTACCGCCGGAGACATACGTCGCCGTAAGGCAAACGCAATTCTTCAGCAGGTCAACGCAAATTATTGCTCGAATGGTGCAATTTTATGCCCCAGCGGTAACGGGATTGGCACGGCGAAGACAGCGGTGTTCTGCGTGCCGAGCAATGGGAATGAGGGGGCAAAACAAAAAAGACGGGGCTCGCAATGCGAACCCCGTCTGCAAAGAAATCTGGCGAGAAAGCCTGATTACTTGAGGGTGACAGCAGCGCCAGCAGCCTCGAGCTTCTCCTTGGCAGCCTCGGCGTCCTCCTTCTTGGCGCCCTCGAGAACAGCCTTGGGAGCGCTCTCGACGACCTCCTTGGCCTCCTTCAGGCCAAGGTTGGTGAGCTCACGGACGGCCTTGATGACCTGGATCTTGTTGTCGCCGAAGCCCTCGAGCACGACGTCAAACTCGGTCTTCTCCTCGGCCTCAGCAGCGCCAGCAGCGGGAGCGGCGACAACAGCGGCAGGAGCAGCGGCGGAAACGCCGAAGGTGTCCTCGATAGCCTTAACGAGCTCGGAAGCCTCGAGAAGGGTCATTTCCTTAAGAGCATCGATGATCTCATCGGTGGTAAGCTTAGCCATTTCTAAGTCCTTTCGGTTTCCGTGTCTGTGCACGGAGATCAGTTAAAACACGGCGCGAATGCGCCAGGGGTGCGGCGTTGCCGCCGCGGGTGAAAACAGCGACTAGGCTGCCTTCTGCTCGGAGACCTGCTGGATCGAACGAGCGAGACCAGAGGAAACGCCGTTGACGCAGACAGCGATGTCGCGAGCGAAACCGGAGATGAGACCGGCGATCTGGCCGAGAAGCTGGTCCTTGGTGGGCAGCTCGGCGATAGCCTTAACATCATCAGCGGAAACGGCCTTGCCGTCGGAGATACCGCCCTTGATCTCAAGGACGCCCTTGGACTTAGCGGAGAAGTCCTTAAGGGTCTTAGCGGCCTCGACCGGCTCGGTCTCGTAGAACACATAAGCGACGGGGCCGGCGAGGATCTCGTCGAGCTCGGGCTGCTCCTGGTTCTTGAGAGCGATCTTGACCAGGTTGTTCTTGTAGACCTTCATCTCGGCGCCGCACTCGCGAAGCTGATGACGCAGCTCCTGAGCCTGCTTAACCGTCAGACCGTTGTAGTTGACGACGAACAGACCGGCATTCTCGGCGATACGGGACTCGATCTCTGCAACCTTGTCGATTTTGTACTGCTGGGGCATGAATTACACCTCCTCGAATTCTTTCCGGGCACGGTCCGCCACAAGGACGTGACGGGGGCATGTCCAAAAAGAAAGCCCCCGCGCTGCATGAGCGACGGGGGCGAGAAGACATATCTACTCGACCACCTCGGCTGGCGGGATATCCCATTGAGCTCGCGGGCAATGCCCGTTTGCACCGGCTGTCTCTGGCAGCGGATTCGTGCGTGAACCGAAAGTATTATGGCGGGGACCCCGGCGTCGGTCAACGGGCGCGAGGATTCGTACACAAACCCTGCATACGCTCCGGTCCGAGGGGGCCGGGTTGAGATTTTCGCTCGGTCAAGTCCTGGCTCGCACGAAGGCCACATTAAGTGGCCTTCGGCTCGTGCGGAATCTACGAAAATCTCAACCCGGCCCCCTCGGACCGGAGCTGCGGTAACTTTGCTGCGAATCCTCGTGCCCGTTGAGCGACGCGCCCCACTCACAATCCTTAAGTCGGTAGGCTGAAGCGTTGCGTCCCTGATGGTTATAGGGTTGAGACGAAGGTGGACAGGCGGCGGAGGCCTTCGTCCAGATCTTGGTCGGAGACGCAGTAGCTTAAGCGGACGTGGCCTTCGGTTCCGAAGCAGTCTCCGGGGACTAGGGCTACGTTGGCTTCTTTGATGGCTTTGATGCAGAAGTCTTCGCTTGTTAGGCCGAATTGTTTGATGCTGGGGAAAGCGTAGAAGGCGCCGGCTGGTTCCACTACGTCGAGGCCCATGGTGTCTAAGGCTGCGAGCACGCGTTCGCGGCGAGCTCGGTAGACTTTGAGCATGGGGGTTGGGTCGACGGTCAGGGCTCGGGCTGCGGCGTCCATCTCAAAGGAGACGGCGCTCGATACTAAGTATTGGTGAGCTTTTGCGATCTCGGCGATGACGGGGGCTGCAGCTGCGAGCCAGCCCAAGCGCCAGCCGGTCATAGCCCATGGCTTGGAGAAGCTCTCGATGACCACCGTCTGCTCGCGTAGCTCCGGGTGGCGCTGGGCAAAGCGCTCATAGCCATCCACATAGACCAGGCGGTTATATACGTCGTCGCAGATTACGTAGATGCCCGCTTGCTCTGCCACGTGTGCCACGGCGTCGAGCGATGCCGCGTCGAGGATACAGCCCGTAGGATTGTTGGGCGTGCAGATGACGATGGCCTTAGTCGCCGGCGTCACGCAGGCGCGAAGCGCTTCCTCGTCAATCTGAAATTGCGCGGGCTCCGTATCCAAAAAGACCGCCTTGGCGTGGTTGGCCACGACGATGCTCTCGTACAGGCCAAAGGCCGGCGTGGGGATAATAACCTCGTCGCCGGGGTTGAGCATGGCCATAAATGTTGCCGACAGGGCCTCGGTCGCGCCGTCGGTCAGGATGACCTCGTCGGCCGAAAACGTAAGGCCCGCGTCTCCCATGTAGGTAGACAGCGCCTCGCGCAGGGCGGGGCGACCGTTGTTGGGCGGATAGTGCGTGTCGCCGCGGCCCAGCGCGGCGGTCACCTCGGCGCTAATCACATCGGGCGTGGGAAAATCGGGCTCGCCAAGCGCGAGCGCGATGCACCCCGGATGCTGGGCGGCAAGTGCGTTGATCCGGCGGATACCGGAGGGCTTAAGCGTGGCAAGCGAGGTGTTCATGGGCAGTCGCATGGCATTCCTTTCGTAAGGGTTGCACTAGGATAGCGCGCCCACGCGCCACCAGACGATGTAACCTAAACGGAAACCAACCGGAAAGGAAATGGCATGGAGACGACCGCGCGCGGCGATGTACCAAAAACGCTGCAAACCATTGCATATATCAGTATTCCCGAGAGCGCCGATCTTGAGTTTTTGCTTTGGGACCTGCAGGATGCCATCGCCGCCTATGCTCAGCTTTCCGGCACCGCGCTCCCCCGTCCGGTCGATTTGGAGGCGGATGATGCCGGTGTTGTCGATGGCATGGTGTTCGCTGTTGATGATGCATTTGATGATGAGGCGATGATCGCTGTCGAGCAGGTACTCGATCGCTTCGGGGATACAGAGACACGCGTCTATGTCGTCGTCCAGGCCCTGTCAAAAAACAACAAGCAGGCGGACGAAGTCCTCGACCACCTGTACCGGGCATGTATTCTACGTGACCTGCCATGGTGCGGTGGCGTTGTCATCTGCGCCGGCAGCGGTATTGCGGCACTTCGCCACTCCCCGCGTATGGGCCTCTTACGCCGGCCATTTTCCGAAGCGATGGATAAGCTTGTAGGCGCCGTGCGCATGGGCTGTTCCATTGAACATGCGCAGCTGCTTGGCGGCGGCGATGCCGATAGTGTCGATGTCGACGGCATGGTGCGCGTCAAGCCCGCCGTGCCCGCACCAATCTGGCGTGCCATCATCAAACGCCTCGGCGCCCATAATCAATCAAGGATCTAGATTACCGTGCGGTCCAGTCAACTGCCTCGAGCCAGCGATCGACAAGCCGCTCCAGGCGCCAGGCCGCGTTAGCGGGACTTGTCGAGGGGAGGACGATGGCGGGCAGTCCGGTGCGTTCTTGTAGATAGCGCTTATAGAGGCGCCCCGCCGTACCTCCGTTGCATACCACCCGCTCGATGGGCGCAGCTCCAGTGATACGTTCGATATATGCCGGCACAACGTTTTTGATGCTCGCGTCGCTCGACCCCTTAATGTCGCAGCTCTCGATCACATCCCACAGGGCCACACCACCGTTCAGCAGCATGGATCGCTTGGCGGCAATAGAGGCGTCGAGCGTCGCGGGCTCGCCGCCCACCAAAGGGTCGCCCTCGTTGGGTGGTACAGGCACACCAAGGCACGCGGCCATCACGCGCCAAAAGCGATTCTGAGGGTTGCCGTAATAAAAGGCATTGGCGCGCGAAAGCACCGAGGGAAACGACCCGAGCACCAAAACGCGCGAGTGCTGGTCAAACACGGGCTCAAACCCATGCTCAATATGTTGATAGCCCTCGTCTGACGCCGCCATGACCTAGGCCCTCAACAGATAGCGCACCTCGTAGGGCGCAAGTTCAAGCGCACCCGTCAGCTCGACCGTGGGTGCATCGTCGGCAAGTAGGTCGACGAAGGAACCGTTGAGTTCGCCGGCTCCAAAGGTATAAGGCTCGTTCACGGCATTGACCGCCACGAGCACCGTCGCGTCGTCGCAGGCGCGCTCGAACAGCAGCTGCTTGTTCTGGATCACCACGTTGCGATAGGCGCCGTAGCTGAGAGCGCGTGCCGCCGCATCGTCGGCCGAGCGCAGGTGCGCAAGCTGTGTGACGAACGCCGTCAGCTCGTTGGGTGCAGGCTCATCGAGCGCAGGGCGCAGCGCCCAGTCGCCATCGGGGCCGCCCTTTTCGCCAGCAATTCCCCACTCGCTGCCATAGTAGATGCACGGGATGCCCGGCATGCCAAAGAGCATGCCATAGGCGGGACGCAGGCACGACTTGTCGGTAAGGATGCTCGCCAGGCGTGGCACGTCGTGGTTGTCGACAAACGACAGCAGGTGCTTGCCGCGGTAGATGCACCACGGGTCGCCGCCAAACTGACGGTGCAGCGAGTGGGCGATCTCGAACATGTTGATCGAGTTAAAGCTGGAGTACAGTCCCTTGTAACACTCGTAGTTGGTGCAGGAGTCGAGCATCTCGTCGTTGACGATCTGGTTGTAGTCGCCGTGGAGCGTCTCGCCGATCAGCACAAAGTCGGGCTTGAGCTCACGGGCAAAGGCGTGCAGGCGGCGCATAAAGTCGCGGTCGAGCATATAGGCGACGTCCAGGCGCAGACCGTCGACGCCAAAGACATCGGCCCAGCGGCGCACGGACTCGAGCAGGTAATCGACCACGGCGGGGTTTTGCAGGTTGAGCTTCACAAGCTCAAAATGGCCTTCCCAGCCCTCGTACCAAAAGCCGTCGCCGTAGCACGAGTCGCCGTCAAAGCTGATGTGGAACCAGTCCTTGTAGGGCGAGTCCCACTTGCGCTCCTGCACATCGCGGAAGGCCCAAAAGCCGCGACCGACGTGGTTGAAGACGGCGTCGAGCACCACGCGGATGCCGTGGGCATGCAGCGTCTCGCACACGGCGGCAAAGTCGGCATCCCCACCCAGGCGACGGTCGATGTGGCGCAGGCTGCGCGTGTCGTAGCCATGGCTATCGGACTCGAGCGGTGGGTTGATGAGCACAGCGCCAATACCTAGTTCCTGCAGGTAGTCGGCCCATTGGGCGATTTTCATGATGGGGGCATCGGGGTTGGGCGCGTCGTTGGCAGCCTGGGCAAGCTCATCCTCGGCAACGGGCGCGACGTTCTCGCGCGGAGCTCCACAAAAGCCCAGCGGATAGATTTGATAGAACGTCGTCTCGTATGCCCACATAGCAACCTCCCGGTAAGCTCAACACAACGACATCCATTGTAGGCCCAGCAGGGTAGTTAATTTGGGACGGGCTTGGCGCAGCGTATGGCCGGGAACAGCACGGTGATGGCGAGATTCTTGCCAAATAAATGGTACTGCCCAGATGCCGCTGAGCGAATAGAGAGGTGTCCGCACGGGTGGCTATCCTATGATGAAGGCGGCATATTCCCACACCTGACCTACAAAGGCAGTTGAACGATGGCAGACATTAAAATCAAGATCGTCAGCAATCCATATCAAGAAACTGTTCGGTTCTTCCGATGGGATAACGGCTGGCAAGAAATAACGACATCTACAAATCCCAATAGCGCGCTCCATAGCACAAAGATCGTTAACGGATTCTTCCCCTTTAAGGCCGAAGAGATCATCGACATCCTCGCCAAAGAGTTCGGCGGCGGCGACAAAATCGAATTGCATTTTGAAGGCGCGGATGACGAATGGCAGGAGTTGCTCGCCATCTGCACCGAAGGGCCACGCGCCAACACATACGAGGCCATACGAGACGAGCGTTATCTATCAAACGCCCGAGACGTCTTGCCAGAAATTGTCGAAGTCTTCAGGGAAATCCAGGGGCTTGTAGACGAATCAGTCTCCGAGCGAACAAAAGTCTCTGAGCAAATTAGAAAGTTCACCGATGTCTCGAGCGACATCATCCCGCTGTGTGTACTCGGCAACTATAGTGCAGGCAAATCGACGTTCATCAACGCCCTCATTGGCATGGAGATCCTTCCCAGCGGCGACGAGCCTGTAACGGCCCGCATATTCCAAATCAAACGTTCAAAAGACCGAGATCGCGCGATGGTTCAATTCTCCTGTGGCAACAGGCGATTCTTGCTGCGCTTTAATCTTGATGGCCTCATGGAAAACAAAGAGCTTGTGGGGGACCCCCTCTACGACAAAATCGCAACCAAGGTTGCCGGTTCCACAGCCGGCATGGCCTCCCATATGAACAGCGCTCTCAAGGTTCTTAACTCATATCATGCCGATGAAGACGACCGGACTATCTCCGATCTGATCAGAATCGAAGTCCCCTTTAGCGATACCGACCCGTGGCCCCATGACAGAGAGTTTGTCATCTTTGACACCCCGGGCTCAAACTCTGCCTCCAACGCCGATCACGCCCGAGTGCTCAAACAGGCAATGGAGGGCCTCTCGAATGGCCTTCCCATTTTCGTTGCGGAGTACAACTCACTCGACACGGAGGACAACAAGAACCTCTCCAACGAAATAGAGCAGATCCCCGCAATCGATGAACGCTTTGCCATGATCGTAGTCAACAAAGCAGATTCCGCCGACCTTCCCAAAGGCGGGTTCGACGATGAAGCCGTCTCGCAAATCATGCGTTGGTCCATTCCGGCCAGCCTTTACGGGCAAGGTATCTACTTTGTTTCTTCCATCCTCGGCCTAGGCTCAAAGAACTCCAGCGAGTTTATAAGCGACAACTATGCCGAAAAATTCGAAGACCAGCAGCGTAAATACACCGACCCGACAAGCCGCTTCTACAAAACGCTCTACCGCTACGACATCCTTCCAGGACAGATCTTGCGCAGAACCAACCGCGAATCCGAGGCTTGCAAGGACCTCCTTCTTGCCAACAGCGGACTCTTTTGTATCGAAAACGAGATACGCCTGTTTGCCGAGCGGTACTCCGCATATAACAAATGCAGCAGGTCGGAATCGCTCCTACAAGAAATTGTCAGCATAACCGAAGAAGAGATTGCCAATAAGAAAACCGACCTCGAACAAAAGAAAGCACAGCGAGAAGCCGAGCTCGAAGAGGATAAGCGCAATCTCATCAACCAGCTCGAAGACTGCAGAGAGCATGCAAGGCTGGACTCCTCGGCCAGCTATGCCGACGCCATCGACAGGAACGTTTCCGCCGAGCAGTGGAAAACCAACCTTGACACGCTTCAAGCACGTCAAGGCGCCATTACCGAAGACAAGCGAGAGCGCCTCGAATACTCAAAACGATCGAACGCAGCCGCGCAAGCGTTTGACTCAATCGCCCCTAACTTTTTCAATAGGCTCGGCGATTCGATAAAAGGAAGCCCGGCAAACACACAAAAGGACGTCGGCTCTCACCCAACATTTGGGTTAGCGGAGGTTGGCAAAGGCCTTTGTGATGACATCACCGATGCGCTCCAAAAAAGATCCGACGCAAAGGCTGCCGAAAGAACAGCCGACAAAGATGCCGCCGACCAGCTCTTTAACGAGGTCATCAATCACTATGACGAATGTACCGAGCAAATAGCTCGGACCATCGATGAGCTGTCGCAAAGCTATTGGAAGGATTGTGCGGAGCATAGCCGCGATGCCCTCTATCGCATCGCTACCAGCAGCGACAATCCTCTTTCCGAAGAGAAGCGCCGAGAGGTCGGCGATATCATTCTTAAATATCGTGGCCTCGCGCTCAATAAGACAAAGGGTCCCATTTTCAGCAAGGCAGACTTTACCGAACTGAAGCTCATGGACCGTGTCATCTTTAAATCTGACAAGCTTTTGCTTAGGAAAGTCGAAGACAAATTCAACCGCGAAATCTCACGGTGTTTCTGCGAAGCACGCGCCGAAACAGAGCGCGAGCATACCTACGGCTTTACCGAATGGCTCAACGAGCTGCTCGGCCAAATTACGAGCAATATCACCGACTACAACCCGGTGCTCCATGGCCATGTCGAAGACATCAACAGGCAAACCGCGGAGATCAACGCTCTCGAGGCAAAACTCGAGACGCTCAATAATCGAAAAGAGTACATTGCGCGCGTCATTAATTGGAAGGAATAGGCTGATCGCATGGGCATCAAAAACGCGATTATGCGCGCTGCCGATAAAGCCGGCAACGCGGTCGCAACCGTCTCGGTACTCAGCAGCTCCCAACTCGATGAGGTCGACAAAAAGCGAACAGCATACTTGTCAGAAAAGCCGAATCCGGCAGACGAGCAAGCTATCGAGCTCACCAATCGGCTCTTGGCAACTGCCGCCGTTGAGCTTCACAACGCCTATCTGCCGCAGCTACGAAATGTATACGCGCCGATTGACCCCTCTATCGAATACCCCACGGGCTTTAACGCCGACAACAACATCCGCTTCATGAATATCACGAAGTGGGTCGTCGACCCCAACGAGGACAGTCTCGAGAAGCTCGTAAATGTGTACGACGTTCTCTCTGACGAAGATTGCAACATTGCGCTGGTTTTTAATCGAACCAGCGCAAGCACCGAGGTATTCCTTGCAGTCGTCAACAGCGGCAATGCCCGCGACAACATCGACGCCGATAATTTTTCCCGGCGCATGTCGGATGCCTTGAGGGGCAACTTCCCCGGTTCCGAAGTGGGACCCGCCAACCGAGGCCCCATTCCGTGTCTAGACAATCGACGCTCGTCTTCGGTTGCCGCCGTTTCGAATATTCCGGCCGAAAAGAACGAGAAGTTCGTCACGCAAACCATTGAAAAAGTTCTTGACGGCATTGTGCCTGGCAGGCCGAGCGAAGACTACACTATCGTGCTGCTCGCAACCCCGATCCATGATATCGAATCGCGCAAACTCCGTCTCGCCGAACTCCACTCACTGCTGACGCCCTATGCCTCATGGACGACCAACTATACCTACCACCAAAACGACTCCATCGGATCGTCCGCGACGGTTGGCATCAATGCAGGCGTGAGTGCCGGCAGGCAGGTGGGGAGCAATCAGGCTGTTGCTCAAAACTACAACGAAACGGACTCGACAAACGAGTCGACCTCAGAATCGAGCAGCGAGAGCGTAACCGACTCGTCCACATCGACCGAAAGCATCACGGATACGGTCACCGATGAGAGAAATGAGTCCTCAAGTGGAAGCATAGGCGTAAGCGTATCCGCAAGCCATACCGAGGGCTCGTCACACTCCACATCTACGTCAAAAGGCACAAGTTCATCTACCGGCAAAGCCATATCAAACTCACTCGGCAAAGCCGTTACCAGCGGCGTTGGCAAGGCTGTCTCTAAGGGAGCGTCCGTAACTTCCGGCGTTTCGCAGGCCGTAAATCTTGGCGCCAACTTTGGCGGATCATTCGCGCGCTCAAGCACGGTCGCCGCCACCATCGGCGCCGACGAAGGCATCACACAGACGTTTAAGAACTACTCCATTCAACACGCGCTCGAAATCCTTGAGCTTCAAATGAAACGCTACGACCTTGCCTCGGCACTCGGCATGTGGGACTTTTGCGCCTACGTGCTGTCAGAAGACCACAACGTCGCGAATAACGTTGCCCACACCTACCTCGCCCTCACCCAGGGCAAAGAGTCCTATATGTCTCAGGCTGCGGTAAACCTCTGGCGCGGAGACCTCGGAGAGCAAAGCGCCGACGCTGTGGCAGTCTGTTCCTACCTTCGCGATTTGCGCCACCCTGTTTTTGCCCTCTCCCCCGCCCTGCTCGATCAACATCCAAGTTTTTCGGTTTACCCAGCAACAGTCGATGCAACGACCGCCCTTTCGGGCAAGGAGCTTGCCTACTCGCTCAACTTTCCCAAGAAATCCGTCCCAGGGCTGCCCGTTATCGAGTGTGCCTCTTTTGGACGCAATGTCTCAACGTTCGATGGCACGCAGCCCCAACAAGGCCTTTGCATAGGCAAGGTTTTCCATATGCATCGCGAGGAGCGCATTAGGACGTTCCTGTCAAAAGACTCACTTGCCTCGCACACCTTTGTTACGGGCAGCACCGGCGCAGGAAAGACCAATACCGTCTGCCGCATCCTCGATCAGGCGCTCGATCAGCAGGTCAACTTTCTTGTCATTGAACCTGCCAAGGGCGAATACAAGGACGTGTACGGGGGCCGCGAAGACGTAAACGTCTTTGGAACCAATCCAGAATTCACACCGCTCCTGCGCATCAATCCTTTTAGCTTCCCGTCCGGCATCCATGTGCTGGAGCACCTCGACCGACTCGTTGAGATCTTTAATGTTTGCTGGCCCATGTACGCCGCCATGCCCGCCGTCCTTAAAGACGCTGTCGCCAGGTCATACGAAGACTGCGGATGGGATCTTGCCGCTTCTGATAACCCGTATGGAGCCGATCTCTTTCCCTGCTTTGCAGATGTTGCCCGCAACGTCCGCGAGATTCTCGACTCCAGCGAGTACGATGCCGAAAATAAAGGCGCCTACAAGGGGTCGCTGCTCACGCGTCTCAACTCGCTCACCAACGGGCTCAACGGCATGATGCTTTCGTCGAACGAAGTCGATGCTAGCGTGCTTTTTGACGCCAACACAGTCATCGATCTATCGCGCATTGGCTCCGCCGAAACAAAATCCCTACTCATGGGTCTTCTTGTACTCAAACTTCAAGAACATCGCATGGCCGAGAAAAAGGGCATGAACCAGCCGCTTCGCCATCTGACCGTGCTTGAAGAGGCGCACAACCTGCTTAAGCGATCGTCGAGCAACCAAGGCTCGGAGAGCGGCGACCTGACAGGCAAGAGCGTCGAGATGATCTCAAATGCCATCGCCGAGATGCGCACATACGGCGAAGGCTTCATCATCGCCGACCAGGCGCCCGGCCTTCTCGATATGGCAGCCATTCGCAACACAAATACCAAGATCATCCATCGCCTGCCCGATCTTTCGGACCGCGAGCTCGCCGGTCGCGCTGCCAACCTCAACGACCAACAGATCGTCGAGCTGGCACGCTTGCCTAAGGGCGTTGCGGCCATTTACCAAAACGATTGGGTTGAGCCGGTGCTCTGCAAGATCGCCAAAGCAGAGGATGGCGAGCACTTTACGTACAGCCGCCCCATCGAAGACACCACAGACAACCAACACGATGACGCTCTTTCCGTAGCGCGTATGTTGGCATACGGCATCAGCATCGGAACCAAGGCGGAGCTGCATAGCATTCGCGAACGGCTCGATCGCCTCCATATCGGCTCATCCACAAAGGTCAGTATTCTGCGCACCGCTCAAAACCCGCCCAACGAACCGCACATGACCAAGCTGGCGCCCATTATGAGCGCGCTGTTCCCCGATGTCGTCAAAACGGTCGAACGTGAGCTCAAGAGCAGCAATGAAGCCGAGCAATTGACAAGAGCGGCAGAAGCGGCGCTCGGGGCTTCCATCAACCGCGATATCGACAGCCGCACCAGGCAGGTCATCATTCAGGGCATCATGACAGACATCCTGTACCTGCAAATGCAGGATTCAAAGTCATATGACGACTGGCGTAACTGGAACGAGAATTGCGAGGTGAGCTAGTGGAGCTCAGGCAAATGAAAGTCGGCGAAGCAAAGCCGAGTGATAAGCATGGGTTTAATCCCGACAAGCTTATTGGTTCCGAATCAAGAGAAGCCAAGGCTGAGATTAAAAATGTCGGCCGCAATGAATCCCTCGATCCCGACAAATTGATTAAGCCTTCGGTGGAATCGTGCGACTATCCTTCGACTTATAAGGAGCGGCTGGGCCGTACTCCAACTACGGAGAATCCCCATGGCAAATGGTCGGGCGATCGAGGGGAGTCGATGTTTGTTCCCACAGTCGATAGGGTTTGCGAGATTCTTCGAAACAAAGGTCTTGAGGGCATCAATTACAAAGATGCTATTCCCGATTTCGGCCCCATCGCCGAAGCAAAGGTAACCATACAAGGTATGAGCCAACATAGGCATTCGCTGATAGGCGAAAATGGCGAGCGCATAGTCGGCAACTATGAAAAGGCAGACATTGAATGCGCAAAAGCTTGGAACCTTGAGCAGCGCGATGGCAAAGATGATTGGACGCACGAAGATGTCAAGAATTGGCGCGAGGCAAATGGGTACACCTGGCACGAGCACAATGACATGAAAACGTGCTACCTTGTTCCGACCGAAGTTCACGACGTATGCAGGCATCTCGGCGGCGTAAGCGAAATCAAAAACATACTGAATCAGATTGGCGGCTTCGATGACTAACGGCATGAATCTGTGGGGCAGGGATTTCTCGCTCCCCGTCTATTACGAGTGCGACTCGGACCAAGGCGTCCTCGACATTCAAAAGGAAGCAAAGGACGCCCTGCTTGCAAGCTGGAATACCGTTGAGGACAGCAAGGAAGCGATCGAAGATTATTGTCTCGAAAGAGACGGCGATCAGATTGAGGGCCCCATTACAAACATCTTTAGATACGTTATTCCGACCAGCATCGTGGTACTGCGAAGCGATGATGCTCGCAAAGCAGCGCTCATGTGCAACTATCGCTTTGACCCCGAACACGGACTTGCTGCGGTATTTGAGAACGAAAAACTTACAGCCGTCGTCCCCCAAGACGAGCTCTAGGTCGATCATACGCAGACAGAAAAACGAAAACCGAGGCCACTCCAGCACATACCGGAGCGGCCTCGGCCTCTTTTACGCATGCTCAGCGAGGTAGCTAAAATAGCCCCGTCCCAAATTAGCTACCCCAGCCCCTTTCTAAGTTGCGGTGAAATACGGACTGTTTGCCGGGTTTATTGGGCCCAGCAGTCCGTATTTCACCGCAACTGATGAGGAAACGTGATTAGGCGACGGGCTTGGCGCGGCGGATAGCTGGGAACATCACCGTGATGGCGAGGATGACGCCCACGACGGCAATCGCCCCGCCCGCGAAGCCGATCCAGGCGATACCGGGGCCCGAAACCACGGCGCCGCCGATCGCGGTGCCCGTGCCGATACCCAGATTAAACAGGCCCGAGAAGATCGACATGGCGACAGCCGACGAATCCGCGGGCGTGTACTTGATAAGCTCGGCCTGAAATGCCACGTTAAAGGCCGTGGCGCAGCAGCCCCACAGCACGCAGACGGCAAGCACTGCTGCGAGCGACGATGCGGCCGAACCCATGAGCAGCAGGGCCGCTGGCACGCCGGAGAGCGTGATAGCCAAAAACGGGAAGCGGTGCCCGTCGAACAGGCGGCCAAACAGCCAGCTGCCCACCAGACCGGAGAAGCCAAACGCCGTCAGCGTCATGGTAATGGCGCCCGCGTCGACGTGCGCGACCTGCGCCAGGAAGGGCTCGATATAGCTGTAGCCTGTGTAATAGCCGGTCGCCATAAAAACCGTGACCGCGTAGAGCGCGATGAGGAACGGGTTCTTGAGCAGCTCGGGCAGCTGTTTAACGGCAAAGCGCTCACCCGCCGGCATGGCCGGGAACACCGCTGCCTGGTACACCACCGCGGCGGCAGAGAAGGCCCCGACCACAGCGAATGTCATGCGCCAGCCCACAGCCAGCCCGATGGCGCGGCCGATCGGCAGGCCAAAGATCTGCGCGATGGACGAGCCCGTGGCGATCATGCTGATGGCGAGCGCCCCGTGACGGGTGTCGACCAGGCGCGAGGCCATAATCGAGGCGACCGACCAGAACACGGCATGTGCGCAAGCGACCACCAGGCGTGCACAGACCAAAATAGGATAGGTGGGCGCCACGGCGGACAGGAACTGACCCAGAGAGAACACGGCGAGCACGCCGAGCAGCATACGCTTGAACTCAAAGCGCGAGGCAAACACCATAAGCGGAAGCGACAGCAGCATGACGCCCCAGGCGTAGACCGAAATCATGATGCCTGCCTGGGCCTCGGTGAGCGAGAACGATACGGCAATATCAGTCAGAAGGCCGATGGGCGTGAACTCCGATGTGTTGAACACGAACGCGCAGCAGGCAAGCCCGATAAGCGGGAGCCACTGCTTGAGCGAGATGCCATCTTGTCTTGCCTGAGTCATGTAGGAAACCTCTCCGATTGTCTTGGGCGGTGGGCGATTATATAGCAACGGCCCCGCATCCGTCAGTACAGATGCGGGGCCGCAATCAACTCAATACACAGAGGTTGCGCCGTCAATAAATAGCTAAGCCAACCCCAGCAATATGCCCGCCGAATGCACGACAAACGCCACAATCCAGGCGACCGTCACCTGAAACGCGAACACGGCAACGGCATAGCGCGCGCCCAACTCGCTCTTGACGGCACCGATTGCCGCCACGCAGGGCGGGTACAGCAGCGTAAAGACCAAGAACACGTAGGCGGTAAACGGCGAAAACATGGTCGACAGCGCCGCGGGTGACGTTGCATCCAAAAGCACGGTGAGGGTCGAGATGACGCTCTCCTTGGCGATAAGTCCGGTGACGAGCGCCGTGGATGCACGCCAGTCGCCAAAGCCAAGCGGTGCCAACGCCGGCGCGATGATGCTACCCAGACCGGCAAGTAGACTCTGCGACTGATCGGCGACCACATTAAAGCGGATGTCAAACGTCTGGAGGAACCAGATGACCACGGTGGCGGCAAAGATGATGGTAAAGGCCTTGGTAATAAAGTCCTTGGCCTTATCCCACGCCAGCATCACCGTCGTCTTGATGCTCGGCAGGCGGTAATTGGGAAGCTCCATGATAAACGGCACCGGGTCGCCCTTAAATGCCGTGCGGTTGAGCACCAAAGCCGCGATGCAACCGACCGCAATGCCAATCAGATAGAGCGAGACCATGGCTGGGACCGTCGCCTGCGGGAAGAATGCTCCGCACAGCAAGCCGTAAACCGGCAACTTGGCCGAGCAGCTCATGAACGGCGTGAGCATGACCGTCATCTTGCGATCATGCTCGGATGGGAGTGTACGGGTCGACATGATAGCCGGCACGGTGCAGCCAAAACCGACGAGCATGGGCACAAAGCTGCGGCCCGACAGTCCAAAGCGACGCAGCACCTTATCCATGACAAAGGCCACGCGCGCCATGTAGCCGGAGTCTTCCAGAATGGAGAGGAACAAGAAGAGCACGACGATAATCGGCAGGAAGGTCAGCACGCTGCCCACGCCCGTAAGCACGCCGTCGACAGCCAGCGAGCGCACCACGTCGTTGGTTCCGAACGCCTTGAGACCCGCATCGGCCGAGGCGATGATGACAGCGATGCCGTCCTCCATAAGTCCCTGCAACGCCGCGCCGATCACGCCAAACGTCAGCCAAAAGACGAGGCCCATGATCACCAGAAACGCCGGGATGGCCGTGTAGCGACCCGTCAGGATGCGGTCGATCTTAACGGAGCGCACGTGCTCGCGGCTCTCGTGCGGCTTCACCACGCAGCGCCCGCACACGTCGCCGATAAAGCTAAAGCGCATATCGGCCAGCGCGGACAGGCGGTCGGTGCCAGCCTCGCCCTCCATCTGGGTAATGATGTGCTCGATAGCGTCAAGTTCGTTGCGATCCAGGTGAAGTGCCTCGGTCACCAGCTCGTCGCCCTCAACCAGCTTGGTCGCCGCAAAACGCACCGGAATGCGGGCCGTCACGGCATGGTCCTCGATCAGGTTGGCAATGCCGTGGATGCAGCGATGCAGCGCACCGCCGTCCGGGCCATCGGGCGCGCAGAAGTCCAGGCGACCCGGGCGCTCGCGGAACCGCGCCACATGCAGAGCGTGATCCACCAGCTCGCCGATACCCTCGTTGCGGGCAGCGCTAATGGGGACAACAGGCACGCCCAACAGGCTCTCGAGCAGGTTGACGTCCACGGCACCGCCGTTGGCCGTCACCTCGTCCATCATGTTGAGCGCGATGACCATGGGGCAGTCGAGCTCCATAAGCTGCAGCGTCAGGTAGAGGTTGCGCTCGATATTGGTGGCATCGATGATGTCGATGATGGCGTCGGGATGCTCGTCAAGGATGAATTGACGGCTGACAATCTCCTCGCCCGTGTACGGCGACAACGAATAAATACCGGGCAGGTCGGTAACGCTCGCCTCGGGGTGGTTACGGACAGTACCGTCCTTGCGGTCGACCGTCACGCCGGGAAAGTTACCGACATGTTGGTTGGAACCCGTCAGCTGGTTGAACAGCGTGGTCTTGCCGCAATTTTGGTTGCCGGCGAGGGCAAAGTGCAGCGGCGCGCCCTCGGGCACGGCCGTTTTTGCCGCGCGGGGCGAATACGTCCCCTCACCGAGCGCCGGGTGCTCCGTCGTGCCGATTGCGGCGTTAACGCGCGGGCTCGTATCGGTGTCGTGAATACCCACGAGCTCAATGCGAGCAGCATCGTCTTTGCGCAGCGTCAACTCGTAGCCACGCAGGCGAATCTCGAGCGGGTCGCCCATGGGGGCGTACTTCATCATGGTGACTTCGGTGCCCGGCGTTAAGCCCATGTCCAAAATATGCTGTCGGAGTGCCTGATCGTCCGATGCCACCGATGCGACAACGGCGTCCTTTCCAATCTCGAGTGTATCGAGCTTCACGTCCGTGTTCCTCCCCCGACGCCCACAGGGCGTTGCATTTATGTTCACCATTGCTAACCGTTTGCCATGGCTAACCAATTTTAACCATGCATGATAGCGCGAACATGCAGCGACGTTCAATCAACAGATTGTTGCAATGGGGATTCCGGACCCCGGTTTTCCAGACGAGCCTGCTGCGGAAACTGCATCCCGCTACTCAGGCGAATTCCGGGATGCAGTTTCCCGATGGGGCCTCTCGGGGAAACCGCGTCCCACTCTGAAGCTTCAAAACGGGATGCGTTTTCCGGTTGAGGCATCTTGCGGAAAATGCATCCCGGAATCGTCGCTCAGACCGGGACGCATTTTCCCGATCGACCCTCTGCGGGAAACTGTATCCCACCTTGAGGGGCAAAACTGGGACGCGGTTTCCGGCCCGGGCATCAAAACGAAATTACGGTGGAATAGTTCCTGTTTGGGGCTTTAACCAGCAAAAACAGGAACTATTTCACCGCAAGTTACGAGGGACGGGATGGGGCTGGCCCTCTTACTCTTACAGATGGCGCTCCAGGAAGCGGAAGGCTAGGCGAATCCAAGGGCGAACCGCCACCTGCTTGTCCTCGTTGTCGACCGCGGTATTGGCATTGCCGAGCGAAAGGCCGTGACCGCCTTGGTCAAAGACGTGCATCTCGCAAGCGACGCCCTCCTCGGCCATGCGCTGAGCAAACGGATAGACCTGCGCGATCGGCGCTGTTTTGTCATCGGACACGCCCCACACAAAGGTCGGCGGCATCTGACGCGAAACATGCGTGGTAGGGCAGATATCGGCCAGGTGCTCTTCGGTGGCCTCGCCGCCGGTCACCATCGACAGGTAGTCGTTGAGCAAATCGCGCCCCGTCTTGCCGCCTGTCTTGGGCACGCGCAAGTCGATGCGCGGATCGCGCGTCTGCATGTCGCGGACATAGGCAAAGTCGAGCAATGGATAGCCCAGCACCACGGCATCGGGACGAATGTCGTCCGGACGCGCCCCGGCAAGTGCCGCGAAGGGACCGGTCTTCCACTGCGTTGCCAGCGAGGCGCAAATCATGCCGCCCGCCGAAAAGCCCACAACGCACACGCGCTTGGGATCGACATGCCACTCGTCGGCATTCGCACGAACCGTGGCGACCATCTTGGCAAGATCTGCCTGGGGGTGCGGAAAGCTCACGTCACCCGTGCCACTCGTGACATAGTTGAGAACAAAGGCCTGGTACCCGCGGTCCAAAAAGGCAAACGCCACCGGATCTTGCTCATGCGGGGCGATGTGCGTAAACGCGCCTCCGCCGCAGATGATCACTGCCGGGCGACGACCATTGGGCTTGCCGGGCAGCGGTTCGGCCCCCATATAGGTAAACGTCGCCGGATATTCATCGGTCGGCTCCTCGCCCCACAGCGCATGGCTCTCGACGATCATATATGCTCCCTTCGCGCGATTCGTGCGCACGTTATGTATCGCCTTCAAGCGTACCCCACTTGGACGCACGGCATCGAAACGTATCCGTAATAAGTTCCCTTCAACTGATATATCACATAATCCCAGCTCAGGGCCGTCGTTGAGCAGCGTAAAATAGAGACGCTGACCGAGCCGGTAAACACACACGAAACGTTTCCGGCAAAACTACGCGTGCGCTACATGCGCACTTGATACGTTGGAGGCATCTATGGGTCTACTCGATTCGCTCAAGTCCACGTTCAACTCGTCGGGCGAGGCGTCCGTACCGCCCGCAGCAAGCTTCGCCACCCGCGAAGGCGTCATCTACGCTCCCGTTAACGGTGTGCTCGTCAATCTAAACGAGATTCCCGACGAGACCATCGCCTCGGGTATGCTCGGCCAGGGCTACGGCATCGAGCCCATCACCGGCACCATCTATGCGCCCGCTAACGGCCGCATCGGCGCCACCACCGTCACCAACCACTCTATTGGCATGATCACCGAGGACGGCCTTCGCGTGTTCATCCATGTCGGCCTGGGCACCGTACAAATGAACGGCAAGGGTTTTGCCCGCTTTGTCGAGATGGGCGATGTGGTCAAGGCAGGCCAGCCGCTCATCAGTTTCGACCGCGATGCCATTAAGGCCGCTGGCCACGAGGACATCGTGACCGTCATCATCTCCGAGCTCGATCGTCTTAAGAGCATCGACCATGTCGGCGAGTCTGGAACGCTTATCGGCGGCAACCCGCTCGTCAAGCTGGGCGACCCGCTGCTGGTGGCTAAGACCAAGTAACGAGTCCTGCGCCGTACAGCCAATAGGCAACACGCCAAGCGCCCACGACCATCTGGCCGCGGGCGCTTTTCGTTTGAAAACCGTCCCGTCAATACCTTATCTGTATAGCCCAAATGAGCCGAGCTGCTAGAATATCGAACTGTATGGATAACTATCATTCAACCGCTATGGGAGGATACGTGAACCGCACCAAAATCGCGCAGCTCTATGCCGATTCCGAGTCGCTCGGCGGCCAGACCGTCACTGTCGCCGGCTGGGTCAAGTCCGTCCGCGACATGAAGAACTTTGGCTTCGTCACGCTCAACGACGGCAGCTGCTTCCGCGACCTGCAGGTCGTCATGAACCGCGAGACGCTCGGCAACTACGACGAGATCGCCCACCAAAACGTCTCGGCTGCACTCATTTGCACCGGCACCGTCAAGCTGACCCCCGATGCGCCCCAGCCTTTCGAGCTTTCTGCCACCTCCATCGAGGTAGAGGGCACGAGCGCCCCGGACTACCCGCTGCAGAAGAAGCGCGCAACCGTCGAGTTCCTGCGTACCCAGCAGCACCTGCGCCCGCGCACCAACCTGTTCCGTGCCGTGTTCCGCATCCGCTCTGTCGCGGCTGCCGCCATCCACCGTTTCTTCCAGGAGCAGGGCTTTGTCTACGTCAACACCCCCATCATCACCACGAGTGACTGCGAGGGCGCCGGCGAGATGTTCCGCGTGACCACGCTCGACCCCAAAAATCCGCCTCTCACCGAGTCCGGAGAGGTCGACTGGAGCCAGGACTTCTTTGGCAAGCATGCAAGCCTTACCGTGTCCGGCCAGCTCAATGCCGAGAACTTTGCCATGGCCTTTGGCGACGTGTACACCTTTGGCCCCACCTTCCGCGCCGAAAACTCCAACACCACGCGCCACGCCGCCGAGTTTTGGATGATCGAGCCCGAGATGGCCTTTGCCGACCTGAACGACTACATGGATAACGCCGAGGCCATGCTCAAGTACGTTCTTAAGGACGTTATGGCCACTTGCCCCGACGAGCTCAACATGCTCAACAAGTTTGTGGACAAGGGCCTGATCGAGCGCCTGAACCACGTGGCCAACTCCGACTTTGCCCGCGTCACCTACACCGAGGCCGTCGAGATCCTGGAGCAGGCCGTCGCCGCCGGTCACAAGTTTGACTATCCTGTCAGCTGGGGCATTGACCTGCAGACCGAGCACGAGCGCTTCCTGACCGAGGAGCACTTTAAGCGCCCGACCTTCGTGACCGACTACCCGGCCGAGATCAAGGCCTTCTACATGCGCATGAACGACGACGGCAAGACCGTCGCCGCCGCCGACTGCCTGGTTCCCGGTATCGGCGAGATTATCGGCGGCTCCCAGCGCGAGGAGCGCCTGGACCTGCTCGAGGCCCGCATCAAGGACCTTGGCATGGCCCCCGAGCAGTACAAGTACTATCTTGACCTGCGCCGCTATGGCTCCTGCAAACACGCCGGCTATGGCCTGGGCTTCGAGCGCTTGGTCATGTATCTGACCGGCGTGGGCAACATCCGCGACGTCCTTCCGCACCCCCGCACCGTGGGCAACGCCGATTTCTAATCGCCACTGCTCCGCCCCGCGCGTTACAGCGTGTCGCACCAGCGCCTCTCGGCAAGCCGAGGGGCGCTTTTTTCAACAGCATCCGTCAGGCTTTTGTCAAGCTTTTGGTCAGCTGATCAGGGCTGTTGAAAACTCGACCCGCCGCTTGCCGACGACTACCGACCACCCAGAGTGCCCTGTGCCCCTAAGCAAACCCCGTGTCCTAGGCTCCGTAGCGTCATCACCCAAAAACGGAAAGGACGTGAACGCAATGGCCAAACCCGCTGTTGAGAACTACGAGGCAACGACCAGGGGTGCTGCTTCCATGGCAGCCTATCGCGCTGTGCGTATCCTGCAACTCTTAAGCGAGCATACCGGTGAGGACAAAGCGCTTCCTCCCGATGAGCTGATCGAGCGCCTCGCCCATCCCGACGACCCCGCTCGCATGCCCATCTCGGCAGCGCGACGCAGTATCCATACCGCGATTTCCGCCCTGCGACATGCCGGATACGAGATTGAGTACAAGCGCGGCGCGGGTTACCGACTTCTCACCCGACCGCTCTCCGACGAGGAAATCATTCGACTCCATGGCATGGTCATGCGCAACCGCTCCACACCCATCGCGACCAGGAAAAGCATAGCGCGCCATCTGGTCGCCATGGCAAGCGCCGACGTTCGCGGCTATCTCGATACGTCCGAGCCGGCACCAAGCGCAGAAGGCAAACCCGCCAAGGCCACGCGACCGCCCGCCAAACGCATCGATACCTGCGAGCTCATCGAGCGGGCCATCGACCACGGAACCACGGTGAGCTTTGACATTTCAAGCGTCACGACACACGACAAGACCGAAGTGACGAGGATGACCGTTCGGCCTTTTGCCATCAAACAGCGAGACGGCGTCTCGTATCTGCTGGGAACGGTCGTCGACGGGCACGGCTCCGACGACACCCTACGCACCGTCGAGGTCGGCCGCATGAGAAACGTTAGCACGCGCCTGCTCGACGGCAAGAAGCTCTTTGCCGCGCTGGACGAGGGGGAGCGGCCCGCGCCCGCCGCCTAAGTCTTGCCGTTGCCCGCCAAATCCCCCGCCGTCCATCCGGTTCAGTATTAAAAAACCCGACAGGTTGTTGAAAAAATGGGCATCGGCGCTACTATAGACCCACTTGCACTTTGTTTGAGTGCAGTGTTTCCAGCAATTTCTATACTGGGGGTAATGACATGAACGACATCACCATCAGCCGCAGGAGCCTTCTGGTCTCCGCCGGCCTGCTCGCACTGGCCCCGCTCGCCGGATGCGGCGGCAACTCTGGTTCCGGCTCTGCAGCCGCCGGTTCCGACTACACCATCGGCGTTCTGCAGCTCACTGAGCACTCCGCGCTCGACGCCGCCAACGACGGCTTTGTCAAGGCCATCAAGAAGAGCGGACTCAAGGTCAAGATCGACCAGAAGAACGCCCAGAACGACCAGTCCACATGTAAGTCCATCGCCGACAAGTTTGTGGGCGACAACGTCAACTTGATCTACGCCATCGCCACGCCTGCCGCACAGGCTGCCGCCGGCGCCACGGCCGATATCCCCATCGTGGGCTGCGCCATCACCGACTACGCCGCCTCCGGCCTGGTCCAGGACAACGACAAGCCCGGCACCAACGTCACCGGCGCCTCCGACCTCACCCCGGTCGCCGAGCAGCTCGAGATGATGCAGAAGGTCCTGCCCGACGTTAAAAAGGTCGGTCTGCTCTACTGCACCGCCGAGTCCAACTCCGACGTCCAGATCAAGGCCGCCAAGAAGGAACTCGACAAGCTGGGCCTGGAGTACACCGATTTCACCGTCTCGAGCTCCAACGAGATCCAGTCTGTCGTCGAGTCTGCCGTGGGCAAGGTCGACGCGCTCTACTCCCCTACTGACAACACCATCGCCGCGGGCGCTTCGCAGGTCGGTCAGATCTGCAAGGAGAACAAGCTTCCCTTTGTGACCGGCGAGGAGGGCATGTGCATGGCCGGCGGCCTGTTCACCCTTTCCATCAACTATGAGGACCTGGGCTACGCCGCGGGCGAGATGGCCGTTAAGATTCTGAAGGGCGAGGCCAAGCCCGAGGATATGCCGATCAAGCACCTCTCGAGCAAGGATCTGGTCGTCGTCAAGAACGACGAGATGGCCGAGGCCCTGGGCATCGACCTTTCCGCTCTAGACGAGTAGCGCCATGCGCGGTAACGCAGCTAGGCACGCGCTTGCGCCATAGCTGCGTTATTCAATATCTGAGTCATTGGGGCGAACGCTAAAGACCGGCGTTCGCCCTGCTTGTTTTTGGTAAAACAAAATGTCCGTCCGCTGCTCTTTTATGCATTGGTACCGCTATTATGGAAAATCACGTGTCCACCCTATCCTAGGAGGTATGAAGCATGCTCATTGCATTGCAGGGCGCCGTTTCGCAGGGTGTCCTCTGGGGCATTATGGTGCTTGGCGTGTTTATCACGTTCCGCCTGCTCGACATCCCCGATATGACCTGCGACGGCAGCTTTGCCCTCGGCGGCTGCGTCTGCGCCGTGCTCATCGTCAGCAACAATGTCGACCCGTTGCTCGCCGTTTTGGCCGGCATGTGCGCCGGTGCCATTGCGGGCGCGGTCACGGGCATTCTGACCACCGTCTTTGAGATTCCCGCGATCCTCGCCGGAATCCTCACCCAGATCAGCCTGTGGTCCATCAACCTGCGCATCATGGGCAAATCCAACACGCCTATCCTTGCCAAGGGCACCGTGTTCTCGGCCGTCAGCAATATGACGGGCCTGCCGCAGTCCACCGTTGCCATCATCCTGGGCATCTTGCTCGCCGTGGCTATCGTTGCCATCCTGTATTGGTTCTTTGGCACCGAGATCGGCTCGGCGCTGCGCGCCACCGGCAACAACGAGTACATGATCCGTGCCCTGGGCGTCAACACCAACTCCACTAAGATGATCGCCCTCGTGCTCTCCAACGCCCTCATTGGCCTTTCGGGCGCGCTCATCTGCCAGAGCCAGAAGTACGCCGACATTGGCATGGGCACCGGCGCCATCGTTATCGGTCTCGCCGCCATTGTTATCGGCGAGGTGCTCGGCCGCCTGCTGCCCGGCGGTCTCACGCAGTTTAGCGTCCGTCTTGCCTCCGCCGTCTTTGGCTCCGTGGTGTACTTCCTCATCCGCGCCATCGTGCTGCAGCTGGGCATGGACGCCAACGACATGAAGCTGCTCTCCGCCGTGATTGTCGCCGTGGCCCTATGCGTGCCCGTGGTTTGGGAGCGCTATAAGCTCCGCAGCTCCTACACGAAGGGGGATGAGGCAGATGCTTAAGCTCTCGCACGTCAAGAAGACCTTTAACAAGGGCACCGTCACCGAAAAGCGCGCTCTTACCGGCGTCGACCTTACCCTCAACGATGGCGACTTTGTAACCGTGATTGGCGGCAACGGCGCCGGCAAGTCCACGCTGCTCAACATGATCGCCGGCGTATATCCGCTTGATTCGGGCGTTATCGAGCTCGACGGCACCGACATCTCGCGTCTGAGCGAGTCGCAGCGTGCCAAGTACCTGGGCCGCGTGTTCCAGGACCCCATGCGCGGCACCGCAGCCGACATGCAAATTGCCGAGAACCTGGCACTCGCCAAGCGTCGCGGCCAGCGTCGCGGCCTTTCGTGGGGCGTCACCAAGGCCGAGAAGGACGAGTACGTCAAGCTGCTCAAACGCCTGGACCTTGGTCTGGACACGCGCCTCAACGCCAAGGTCGGCCTGCTCTCGGGCGGCCAGCGCCAGGCACTCACCCTGCTCATGGCCACGCTCACCAAGCCGCGCCTGCTGCTGCTCGACGAGCATACCGCGGCACTCGACCCCAAGACGGCCTCTAAGGTGCTCAATCTGACCGAGGAGATCGTCGACGAGAACCACCTGACCACGCTCATGGTCACGCATAACATGAACGACGCTATCCGTCTGGGCAATCGCCTGATCATGATGCACGAGGGCCACGTAATCTACGACGTGGCGGGCGATGAGAAGAAATCGCTCACCGTGGCCGACTTGCTTCAGAAGTTCGAGGAGGTCTCGGGCGGCGAGCTCGCCAACGACCGCATGCTGCTGAGCTAAACCTACCAAAAAGGGACAGGTTTATTTTGGCAGGTTTTATCTGCGCAGACGTCAAAACCGCCGCAAAGGGACAGGCACCTTTGCGGCGGTTTTCGCATATTATGTCGATAATCCAGCGTCAGCAGGGACTACTGGTTAAGAACTAAGGAAACTGCCATGAGAGGATCTCTTCCTCGTCTTGCTTGACCGCCGCACTCCTTGCCGGCGTACTCGCCGGCGCCCCAGCTTACGCCACCGCGGACGCCCCATCTCAAGTTATCGGCCCGTCCAATGTGATCGGACGGGCTTTTTGGTGGGTATTATGGTTGAACGATCTTGAGGAGGTTTTCCCTACATGGAATTGTTTGAGCCGATTCTTCATTTCTTTGAGCAGCGGTGGGTCCACAACATCATCTGGGCTGGCATCTTGGCGATAGGCACCGCCGTCGCCGCCAAAGTCGTTTCCAAGACGCTGCGTCACCTGCTCAACCGCGACGATAACCCGCTTCCGGCATCGAGCATCTTCATCAACATTGCGCGCGCCGTCATCTGGACGATTGGCGGCAGCTTTATCCTCGACAACTGCTTTGGCATTAACGCAAACGCGCTCGTCGCCGCTCTTGGCGTCGGCGGCATTGCCATCTCGCTCGGCTTTCAGGACACGCTGTCGAACCTTATCGGCGGCATGCAGGTGACCTTTATGGGCATCATCAAGCCCGGCGACAATATCGAGGTTGGCGGCGTGTCGGGCGTGGTACAGGACATCACCTGGCGCCACACGACCATCGAGGATGCCTACGGGCAGACCATCATTGTGCCCAACTCCAACATCTCCAAGGACACGCTCGTGCATCTGATGCCCTTTGGACGTGTGGCCGTGCCCCTCGCGGTAAAAGACCCCTCCAAATGGGCATCACTCGATGCGTTAGCAGACGAGCTCACGAGAGCAACCAAAACGGCCGTCTCGCCAATCTCGGGCTTTGACCAGGAGCCCTACGTGCTCTTTAGCGAAATCGGCGACTTTGGCATCAAGGGCAAGATCATCTTTATCGTCAGCGACGACAGCACCACCTTCACGGCAGCCGACGCCTGCATCCGCGCCATCGCCCCCATCATCGCCTAAAGCACCACAAAGGGGACAGTGAACTGCCTCCCATTTCTTTGACATCGGAAAATGGGAGGTTTTCATTCGTGGTACCATAGTTCATACAGTTGTTTAAACGACTAAGGGAGCAAACTATGGAAGAGGCCTACCGTCAAGCACGCAAGCGCGGCGAGCAAGGACGTCGACGCGCCATTAGCCAAAGCGAGCATCCATACCTTACGGACCTCGACAGTTTGGTTGCCCAGCTCCCCCTAGGTCAGCGAGAGAATGTCGGCCTGCGGGATATTCCGCTCGAAATGGTTGTCGGCACGGTTACCAAGGGCCGTCAGTCCGCCTTTTCATGCAACTTTATGCCCCTGCTGCCGTTTAGCACCGAGTTCGCCCGCAAGTGGTCCAACCTCTACGACATTCAGGTAACCGAGGGCTATCGCGACCCCATCATCGTCACCGAGTTCATGCATAGGTTCTATGTCCAGGAGGGCAACAAGCGCGTCAGTGTCCTCAAATTCCTGGACGCTCCAACGGTTTCGGCCAAGGTCACCCGCCTCTACCCCGGCAAATGGGATTCCGTCGAAAGCCGCCTGTACGGCGAGTTCTGCGCGTTTTGGCGCGTCTGCCCCCTATACGAGATCGAGTTCTCGCGTGAGGGAAGCTACGAGACGCTCGCCAAGATGCTCGGCCAGAACCTTATCGAAAAATGGCCCCAGAAAAAGGTCGACTACCTGCGCCACACCTTCCTACTCTTTAAGCGCGCCTACCTTCGCGCGGGCGGCGACCACCTGGACATTACGCCCGCCGACGCCATGCTCGTCTACCTCAATGTATACAACCAGGACCGCCTGCTGGATACGCCGACAGATATCGTCGTAAACCGCCTGTGCAAGATCTGGCGCGAGCTGGTCATTGCCGGGAAAAGTGACGAGGACAAGGTCGATCTTGTCGAAGCGCCAAACGTCGATGAGGAGGAGTTGCCCGCCAAGTCCACCTCCGGCATGCTCAACTTCTTTATGGGCAAGACCGTCTATTCGGCGGCCAACCCCCTGCGCATCGCCTTTATCCATGAATTCACCTGTGCGACGTCGAGCTGGGACAGCCTGCACGACCAAGGGCGTCAGTATCTCGATGAGCACTTTGGAGGTATCGTGCGCACCGAGGCGTTTGAGGACTGTCACGATCCGGACGTGTTCTATGCCGCTGTGGAAACGGCTGTCAAACATGGAGCTAACGTCATCTTCTCGACCTCACACCGCCTGATGGAATACACGCTCAGGGCTGCCGTTGAATATCCCCGGGTTCGGTTCCTTAACTGCTCCATCGGCCTTCCCCACCAAAGCGTCCGTTCGTACTTTGGCAAGATGTACGAGGCCAAGTTTCTCCTGGGCGCCCTTGCCGCCAGCATGGCGGACAACCACCGCATCGGTTACCACGCGTCGGTCTTCGCCTCGGGTGCACTCAGCGAGATCAATGCCTTTGCGATTGGCGCCTCGCTGCTCGACCCCCGTGCGCAAATTATCCTGACCTGGGGCGATGTGCCCGCCGGAGGCCTTGCCGAGGCCATGTGCCGCGAAGGTGTAAGCGTCATGACCGGCGCCGACATGTCAAAGTCGCTCGAAGACCCCACGGCCTACGGACTCCACCGCCTGGTCGATGGCAAGGTTGCCGGCATTGCCATGCCGGTATGGAACTGGGGCCGATACTACGAGCTTATCGTGCGAAGTCTACTGCATGGCACCTGGGACGAGACCAGTGACGACAGCCAGGTTCGCGCCGTCAACTACTGGTATGGCATGAGCTCGGGCGTTATCGATATTCGCTACGCTCCGGGTCTGCCCTATCAGACGCGCAAGCTTGTTCAGCTCCTCCGCAATGGCATCGTCGAGGGCTCCATCAATCCATTTGGCGGCGAGCTCCATAGCCAAGACGGCGTGGTGCAGATTGAGGGCTTTCCCCCACTGCCGAGCACGCAAATCGTCGAGATGGACTGGCTGGCAGACAACGTGGTGGGCACCATTCCGCAGCCCGACGATGAGCCGAAGGTCCGTGCTCTATGAAAATTCTTGCCATAGCCGATACCGAAGAGCGATGCCTATGGGAGTGCTTTCGCAAGGAACGCTTTGAGGGTGTCGACCTGATTTTGTCCGCTGGCGATCTGGACCCGGACTATCTTGAGTTTTTGGTCACGGTCATCAACAGACCGCTCATCTACGTGCGTGGCAATCACGATGACCGCTATGCGCGTCATGCACCGGGCGGCTGCATCTGTGTCGAAGACACCGTGTACGTGTATCGCGGCGTCCGCATTGCGGGGCTTGGCGGCTCCATGCGCTATCGAGATGGCGCTAACATGTACACCGAGCGCGAGATGGCCAAGCGCATGCGTAAGCTGTCCCGCAAAGTGAGGATGGTCGGCGGCTGCGACATCTTGCTCACCCATGCGCCCGCCGCCGGCATGGGCGATCTGGACGATCTGCCGCATCGAGGATTCGAATGCTTTAACACAGCGCTCGAGACATGGAATCCCGACTACATGGTGCACGGGCATGTGCACCAATGCTATGTTCGCGACTTTCAACGCGAACGCCAGCACGCATGCGGGACGACGATTATCAACGCCTGCGGCTATACGCAGTTTGAGCTTGACGAGGCGCGCTACCCCATCCGTGGATGGCAGGCAGCCTGGCTCAATTCGCAAACCATGCGCCGCGAGCTCAAGCGCCACGAGGCAATCGAGTCCTCAACCGCCAGAACCCCCTGGTAACCACCACAAAGGGGACAAGCGCCTTTGTGGTGGCTCCGGACATCTCGACGCTACAGCGCGGCGATGACCTTATCGCCCATCTGGGTCGTGCCGAGGATCTTATCGGCAGGGGTACTGGCATCGGCGATGTCGCGGGTACGCCAGCCTTCATCAAGCACACGTGCCACGGCATTTTCGATCCAAGCAGCCTGCTCACCCATGTCGAGCGCGTACGTGAGCAGCATTGCCGCCGACAGGATCTGCGCGAGCGGGTTAGCGATACCGAGCCCCGCGATGTCGGGCGCGCTGCCGGCGCTCGGCTCAAACAGCGACACGCCATCGCCCAGCGAAGCCGAGGCAAGCATGCCGAGCGATCCGGTAATCTGCGCCGCCTCGTCGGAGAGAATGTCGCCGAACATGTTCTCCGTAACTACGACGTCAAAGTCGGCCGGTCGGTTAATGAGCTGCATGGCGGCATTGTCGACGAGCAGGTCCTCAAGCTCTACATCTGGATACTCCTCGTCATGCACGCGATGCACGACCTCACGCCACATGCGGCTCGTCTCCAATACATTGCGCTTGTCCACGCTTGTCACCTTGCCGCGGCGCTTGCGAGCTGCCTCGAACGCCTGGCGGGCGATGCGCTCAACTTCGTACTCGCGGTACTCCATTACGTCAACCGCGCGCTGGCCAGCCACACCGTCGGTGCCCGCACCGCCCTCGTCATAAAAGCGCTCGTGCTTGCCAAAGTAAATGCCACCGGTAAGTTCGCGGACGAGTACCATGTCAACGCCCTTGATGACTTCGGGACGAAGCGTCGATGCGCTGGCAAGTGCGTCGTAGATTTTTACAGGGCGAAGGTTGGTATAGAGGCCGAGTTCTTTGCGGATACGCAGCAAGCCTTGCTCGGGGCGCGGGACCGCCGGATCGGTCGAATCCCACTTTGGGCCACCGACGGATGCCAACAGCACGGCGTCCGACGCCTTTGCCGCCGCAAGGGTTTCATCGGGCAGCGGATTGCCGCACGCATCGATCGCCGCGCCACCAATCAGGTGATCCTCAAAGGCAAACTCTACGCCAGCGCGCTTGCCCACGGCAGCCAGCACCTTCTTACCCTCGGCAATGACCTCGGGCCCAATGCCGTCACCAGGAAGACAGCAGATCTTATAGGTCTTCTTCACGTTGCAGCTCCAGCTCTCGCTACTCGGCCCGTTTGCAAACGGATTATCCAGCTTGACCGTCATAATCGCTTACGCCTCCTGAGCCTTTGCCGCGACAATCTTGGCACGCGTGCGCGCAACCAAACCGCCGGCCTCGATAATCTCGGCAATAAATGGCGGGAACGGCTCAGCTGTAAAAGTCTCGCCAGTACGCTCGTTGGTGATGACACCCGCATCGGTATCGACCTTCACGGTATCGCCGGCACAAATCGCATCGACAGCTTCGGGGCACTCCATAATGGGCAGGCCCACGTTAATGGCATTGCGATAGAAGATGCGTGCGAAGCTCTTGGCAATAACACACGACACCCCTGCAGCCTTAATGGCAACCGGGGCATGCTCACGCGAAGAACCGCAACCAAAGTTCTCCTCAGCCACAATGATGTCACCGGGCCTCACGGCAGAGGCAAACGCGGGATCAATATCCTCCATAGCATGCGCCGCCAAGTGCGCATGGTCGGACGAGTTCAGATACCGAGCAGGAATAATCACATCAGTATCAACGTCACGACCATATCGAAAAACCGAACCTTCAAAGTTCATATCATTCTCCGTTCAAACATGGAATGCGGGGGATTTGATATTTACTTACTTACTCGGACAGTCCTGCTCGCACGGAGAGCACATTAAGTGCTCTCCGGCTCGTGCGGAACTCGACGCAAGCAAATATCAAATCCCTCGTTCGCGTTTCGGCTACAAAAAAGCTAATGGAAAGTTAGCGTTCGCCTTCGGCGAACAAAAAAGTGCCAGGACTGTCCGCAGTAGCGAGCAAAGGTCGAAGGACCCCGTAGCCCCTACAGGTCAGACGGCAAGCATATGTGCCCCGCCACGGCAGAAGCAGCCGCCACGGCCGGCGAGGCCAGATAGACCTCGGACGTGGGGTCGCCCATACGGCCGACAAAGTTGCGGTTGGTCGTAGAAACGCAACGCTCCCCCGCCGCCAAGATGCCCATGTAGCCGCCCAGGCACGGACCGCACGTGGGCGTGGAGAACACACAGTTGGCATCTAGGAAAATGTCGGTCAATCCCTCCTTCATGCACTGGCGGAAGACCGCCTGGGTCGCCGGAATCACGATGCAACGCACCCCGTCGGCAACCTTATGGCCGCGCATGACTTCGGCCGCAGCACGCATATCCTCGATACGTCCGTTGGTGCACGAGCCGATTACCGCCTGGTTGATCATGATGTGACGGCTCTCGCTCACCGGATGGGTGTTGCTGGGCAGATGCGGCCACGATACACACGGCTTAATGTCGGCCGCGTCAATGGCAATAACCTTGGCATACTCGGCGTCTGGATCGGCGTGATACTCAACGTAATCACGTTCGCAGCGCCCCTTGAGCCAGGCGCGGGCAACATCATCGACCTCGATAATGCCCGCCTTGCCGCCCGCTTCGATCGCCATGTTCGAAATTGTCATGCGACCTTCCATCGACAGGCCCTCGATGGTGCTGCCGGCAAACTCCATGGCCTGGTACAGGGCACCGTCCACGCCGATCATGCCGATAATGTGCAGGATGATGTCCTTGGCGGTGGCACCGTCCTCAAGCTCGCCGTTAATCTCAAAGCGAATCGTCGGCGGCACCTTAAACCATGCGCGCCCCGTGGCAATGCCCACGCCGGCGTCTGTTGAGCCCACACCGGTCGAAAACGCACCCAAGGCGCCATACGTGCAGGTATGCGAGTCGGCACCGATAATCAGATCGCCCGGGACCACCACGCCGCGCTCGGGCAGCAGGGCATGCTCAATGCCCGCGCAGCCTTGCTCGTAATAGTGCGTCACATGCTGCTCGTGCGCAAAATCTCGCATCTTTTTGGTCTGCTCGGCGCTCTTGATGTCCTTGTTGGGCGCATAGTGATCGGGCACCAGGCAAACGCGGTCGCGATCGAACACCTCGGTGGCACCCAGCTCGCGAAAGACATCGATCGCGATGGGTGCGGTAATGTCGTTGGCGAGCACGATGTCCAGGTCGCATTCGACCAGCTGGCCCGGCTTTACCTCGTCGAGCCCGGCGTGTGCCGCCAAAATCTTCTCTGCTACGGTCATGGAGCGTGCCATGTGATTCCCCTCTCGTACGGGCGCATGCCCGGCTGGTGCTTGTTACTTGCCCGCCTTGGAACGGTTGGTCTGAATCATGCGGTTAATAGCGTTGATGTAAGCCTTGGCCGAGCTCACGATAATGTCGGTATCCGCGCCGCGGCCGGTGTAGATCTTGCCGTCCTCGGCGGTGATGCGCACCGTCACCTCGCCGATGGCGTCGATACCACGCGTAATGGCCTTAACGTTGAACTCCGTCAGCTCGCCATGGGCAGAGATGGCCTTGTCAACCGCTTTGTACGCCGCATCCACCGGACCGGTACCCGTCGAGCAAACCACCCGTGTCGCGCCGTCCTCGTCCGTGATGGTTGCCGTGGCCGTAGGAATAAGCGGGTCGCCGCAGGAAACCTGGAGCGCGTCGAGGGTGTAGATCGCCTTGACCTCGCGCTGGCGCTCCTGAATCATCGACTCCAGGTCCTCGTCAAAGACTTCCTTCTTTTGATCTGCAATCTCCAAGAAGCGCTGATAGATCGACTCGAATTCCTCATCGCCAAACGTATAACCCAGCTCAGCGAGACGATGGCGCAGCGCCGCATGGCCCGAACGTGCCGAAAGGATAATCTCGGATCCCGCTGCACCCACGTCCTTGGGATCGATAATCTCGTAGGTGTCACGCGCCTTGAGCACGCCATCCTGGTGAATGCCCGAGCTGTGGGCAAACGCATTAGCGCCCACAATGGACTTATTGGGCTGCACGTTAATACCAGTAATTGAACTGACGAGCTTGGATGCGCGCGTAAGCTCGGTCGTCACGATATCGGTATGTGCATCCAGGTCCTGCTCGTGCATCCTCATGGCCATGACGACCTCCTCGAGCGCCGTGTTGCCCGCGCGCTCGCCCAAGCCGTTGACGGTGCACTCGATCTGCGTCGCGCCATTGCGGACCGCCTCGAGTGCAAGGGCTGTGGCCATGCCCAAATCGTTATGCGTGTGGACCGAAATCGTAACGTCCTCGATTCCGGCCACGCGCTCGCGCAGATCGCGAATACGAGCACCAAACTCCCAAGGCATGTTATAGCCCGTGGTGTCCGGAATATTCACGACCGTAGCGCCGGCCTTGATCGCTGCCTCGATAATGCAGACCAGGAACTCCTGATCGGAGCGGCCCGCATCCTCGGCATAAAACTCGACATCGTCGACAAACTTACGAGCGTGCTTTACGGCGTGAATAGCGCGCTCGATAGCCTCATCCTCGGTCATATGGAGCTTGTCACGCAGATGGCTGGGGCTCACACCCAGACCGGTATGGATACGGGGCCTCTGAGCCGTCTTGAGGGCTTCTGCGGCCACTTCGATATCCTTATCGACCGCACGGGTGAGACCGCATACCGTGCACCGGTCACCCGCGATCTTGCCAATCTCCTGTACGGAACGATAATCACCGGGGCTCGAAATAGGAAATCCCGCCTCGATCACGTCGACATTCATACGTACCAGCTGGCGTGCAATAACGAGCTTTTCCTCGGTATTCATGCTGGCGCCGGGAGACTGCTCCCCGTCACGAAGCGTTGTGTCAAAGATTGCGATTTTGCGGCTCATGATTTCCTCCTGACAGGCTAAAGATACAGATGGCTTTCAGGAGAGATGGAGTGCCTCAAGATAGAATAATACCCGTGTCGCTCATCACGCCCAAAAGCGGCGGAAGATAGCGCACCCGGGTACAACTAATCGTTATAGCGAAATTACAACCCTAGCGCGCTATCCAATCTAGTAGCGCTAGGCCTAGGAGCTGCTGTTTGTTATAGAACATATCTGGCTCCTTTCAGCCTTGGGTATTCACTACATTGGGCTAAAGTGTAACACAGGCAAAACGACGCGCAACGGGGATTTTGAACCAAAACCACCACAAAGGCGCCTATCTCCTTCGTGTTGGTTTTGGCCCGAAATAGCAAGGAACCCGGTCCTGCACGAGACAGAACCGGGTTCCTTTAGCAATGCTTGCTTTGCTCAGGCAGTAGCTAGAAGTTACTCAGCCAGGAAGTCACGCTGGACAGCGGGATCGACCTTGACGCCAGGGCCCATGGTGGAAGACACAGAGATGGACTTGACGTACTTGCCCTTAGCAGAAGAGGGCTTGACGCGCAGGATCTCGGTGTACAGGGCAGCGTAGTTCTCAACGAGCTGCTGCTCAGAGAAGGACTTCTTGCCCAGGGGCACGTGGCAGATGCCATAACGGTCGGCGCGATACTCAACGCGACCGGCCTTGAGCTCGGAGACCATCTTGGCGACGTCCATGGTCACGGTGCCGAGCTTGGGGTTCGGCATGAGGCCACGGGGACCAAGGATCTTACCGATGCGGCCAACCTTGGCCATCATGTTCGGCGTAGCGATAGCGGCGTCGAAGTTGATCTCGCCCTTCTGGATCTGGGCGACGAGCTCGTCGGAACCGATGATGTCGGCGCCGGCAGCCTCGGCCTCACGGGCCTTCTCGCCCTCGGCGAAGACGGCAACGCGAACGGTCTTGCCGGTGCCGTGGGGCAGGGAGATGGAACCACGGATGTTCTGGTCAGCCTTACGGGTATCGATGCCCAGACGGAAGTGGGCCTCGACGGTCTCGTCGAACTTGGCGGTGTCGAGCTCCTTGATGAGCTTGGCAGCCTGAAGGGGGGTGTAGAGCGTGGCGCGGTCGACCTTCTCGGCAGCGGCGTTATAGCTCTTACCATGCTTAGCCATGTGCATTACCTCCTGTGGTTAAACGGGCGTGAACCCTCCCACATCGTATCGTGTGCCCTATTGCACACATTTAACGGGCGCCCCGGTCGGAGCACCCGTCGTTACCTAGAAAAACGCTACTCAGCGATGGTGACGCCCATGGAACGGGCGGTACCGGCGATGATCTTCTTGGCGGCGTCAATGTCGTTGGCATTGAGGTCCGGCATCTTGATCTCGGCGATCTTGGTGAGCTGCTCCTGAGAGAGCTGGCCAACCTTGTCGGCCTGGGGCTTAGCGGAACCAGACTTGAGGTTCAGCTCCTTCTTGATGAGGTGAGCCGCCGGCGGAGTCTTGGTGATGAAGGAGAAGGACTTATCCTCGTAGACAGAGATCTCAACGGGGATAATGTCGCCCTTCTTGTCCTGCGTCTCGGCGTTAAAGGCCTGGCAGAACTGCATGATGTTCACGCCAGCAGCGCCCAGGGCGGGGCCGACGGGAGGAGCGGGGTTAGCGGCACCAGCAGGAATCTGGAGCTTAATGACGTTGGCAACCTTCTTCTCAGCCATGGTCATTCCTTTCGAATCACGAGTGTGAAGTACTTGCTATATCGTAAGCACGCACGTGTTAGAAGCACTCCTGAGATGAGCAGTCACAGAAGAAGCACGCTCGCGCGAACGGACGAAAACTTAAGCGATGACAGCGACCTGGTTAAAGTCAAGCTCAACCGGCGTCTCGCGGCCAAAGATCATCAGCGTGACCTTGAGCTTGCCTGCCTCGGCGTTAACCTCGGAGACCTTGCCATCAAAGTCGGTAAGCGGGCCATCGGTGACGCGGACGGACGTACCAACCTCAATATCAACCGACGTACGCTTGGGCGAATCGCCCTTACCGGGACGACGAGTCATCTTATTGTACTCGTCGCGGGAAAGCGGAGCGGGCTTGCCGTTGCCGCCCAGGAAACCGGTGACACCGGGCGTGTTGCGAACACACGTCCATGCATCGTCATCCATCTCCATGCGAACCAGGACATAACCCGGGAAGATCTTAGAATCCTTGGTCTCGCGCTTGCCACCCTCTTTGATCTCGGTGACGCGCTCCATAGGAATCTCAATATCAAAGATACGATCCTGCATGCCCATGGTCTCGATGCGATGCTCGAGATCGGACTTAACGCGGTTCTCGTATCCAGAGTAAGTGTGGACGACGTACCAACGCTTAGACATGGTTTAGCCCCTCAATCCAGAGAACAGAGCAAGAGCCTCGCCAAAGCCAGCATCGAGCAGAGCGATGACGACGCCGACGACGATCAGAGAAGCGCAAACGACGACCGAGTAGTTCACGAGCTCCTTCTTATCGGGCCACGTGACACGCTTCATCTCGGACTTCACCGAAGCAAAATACTTCTTGGTGCGGGCGAAGAAACCGGGCTTCTCGTTCTTCTTGGACTTCGCAGCCTTCTCGCTCTTCTTGGCAACGGCCTTCTTGGCCTCAACCTTGGAGTTGGCGGCAGCTTTGTTGGCAGGCGCCTGCTGCTGTGCCTTCTTCTTGTTCTTCTTGTTGGCCATTTGGGTTACCTCCGCGCAATGCGCTTATACATGAGTAAACCGTAAGCCCCCAAATGGGAGCTTACGGAATAATGACTGGCACGCCAGGAAGGACTCGAACCCTCAACACTCGGTTTTGGAGACCGATGCTCTACCAATTGAACTACTGGCGTATGTGACTAGAGACTAGCGAGTCTCTTTGTGCAGCGTGTGGTGACGGCACCAGGGGCAATACTTCTTGATCTCCATACGATCAGGCATGTTCGCCTTGTTCTTAGTGGTCGTATAGTTGCGGCGCTTGCACTCAGTGCACGCAAGAGTAACTAGAGTACGCATGTATCCTGAACCTTTCATATCCGCCCCGTACGGGCACGAGTTGGTACTTTATCAGCTCTACGTAAGTGCTGTCAACGAAAACCTCGAATCAATTGGTTCTCGGTAGATCCATTCATATTTGGAACACATCAATGGAGCCAACGAGATCTAATCGATCCCTCACGCTCAACTTAAGAGCGAGCTAAGCGTAATCATCAGGCAAAAAGACCAGCGTAGAAAAGAACCCGGCACCCATATAAGTGCCGGGTTCTCTAAGTCAGCTGTATCAGAGAGCTAATTTACTCAATGATCGTGGAGACGATGCCCGAACCGACGGTGTGGCCACCCTCGCGGATAGCGAAGCGCAGGCCCTCCTCCATAGCGATCGGGTGAATGAGGTCGCCCTCGATGGTGATGTGGTCACCAGGCATAGCCATCTCGGTGCCCTCGGGGAGCTTGACCGTACCGGTAACGTCGGTGGTACGGAAGTAGAACTGAGGACGATAACCATCGAAGAACGGGGTGTGACGGCCGCCCTCCTCCTTGGTCAGAACGTAGATCTCACCGGTGAACTTGGTGTGCGGGGTAACCGAACCGGGCTTGCAGAGAACCTGGCCGCGCTCGATGTCCTCGCGCTTGATGCCGCGGAGCAGCAGACCGACGTTGTCGCCAGCCTCGCAGAAGTCCATGGACTTACGGAACATCTCGATACCGGTAACGACGGTGTTCTGGGTATCCTTGATGCCGACGATCTCGACGGGCTCGTTGAGCTTGAGCTCACCGCGCTCGACACGGCCGGTAGCAACGGTACCACGGCCGGAGATGGTCATAACGTCCTCAACGGCCATCAGGAACGGGAGGTCGTTGTCACGAGCAGGCGTCGGGATGTACTCGTCGACGGCAGACATGAGCTCGCGAATGGCGTCCATCCACTTGGCGTCGCCCTCGAGAGCGCCCAGAGCGGAACCACGGATGACGGGGATGTCGTCGCCGGGGAATTCGTACTCGGAAAGGAGCTCACGGGTCTCCATCTCGACGAGGTCGATGAGCTCGTCATCGTCGACCATGTCGCACTTGTTCAGGAAGACGACGATGTAGGGAACGCCGACCTGACGGGCGAGCAGGATGTGCTCGCGGGTCTGAGCCATGGGGCCGTCGGTAGCGGCGATGACCAGGATAGCGCCGTCCATCTGAGCAGCACCGGAGATCATGTTCTTGACGTAGTCAGCGTGGCCCGGGCAGTCAACGTGGGCGTAGTGACGGGCAGCAGTCTCGTACTCGACGTGGGAGACGGAGATCGTAATGCCGCGCTCGCGCTCCTCGGGAGCCTTGTCGATGTTCTCGAACGCAGTGAAGTCAGCCTTGCAGCCCTCGGTCTCGGAGAGAACCTTGGTGATGGCAGCGGTCAGCGTGGTCTTGCCGTGGTCGACGTGACCGATGGTGCCGATGTTAACATGCGGCTTAGTGCGCTCAAACTTCTCTTTGGCCATAAAGCCCTCCTCTAAACAGGTCGTCCCCGGACGGGACTATGCCTTTATACCATAGTGGCCTCTCAACATACTATTGAGAAGCCACCGTGTTACCTATGGTAGCGGTGACTGGATTCGAACCAGTGACGCCACGGGTATGAACCGTGTGCTCTAACCAACTGAGCTACACCGCCGGATGGAGCCTGCAACCAGACTTGAACTGGTGACCTCTTCGTTACCAACGAAGTGCTCTACCGACTGAGCTATACAGGCACTTGACGGGTGGGAGCTATAGGATTCGAACCTATGTAGGCAGAGCCAACGGGTTTACAGCCCGTCCCCATTAACCACTCGGGCAAACTCCCAATCGTTCAAGTATCCGCAGGTTCTTTGGTCTTTTGGGCCTCCGCCCCCGCGAACGAAAAAGATAATACGATGCAACCTTGGGGGCTGTCAACGAAAACCTCTAAATACACGGTGCCGGGCGTATCTATATACCTTTGACCTGCGGTTTTGCTGAATTTAGATATGAAGAACGGCGGATTTGGCTGCGCTGGCGACATTTCCCGAGGGAACACTTTGGTGTGGTGGAGTACCCTTGCGGTATCGACTTTCGATAACGATCCTCGTGCGTCCGAATATCCTCGCTCAACCAGGATGACTGGGACCGGTCCGGCCTTTGTCTCGATCTGTAACATTTAGAGAACATTTTCTCCCCTATCTGTTACAGATTGAGATGTTTCGCAGAGACCCTAGCTTACGTCTCATTCTGTAACAGTTAGAACGGTTTTCCTTCCCTAGTTGTTACAGATTGAGACACTTCTCAGCTCGACCCTAGATTGTCTAAATCTGTAACAGCTGGGAGCTGAACGCTCGTCCTCGTGTTACAGATCTAGATTGTCAACTAACCCCAACCAAGCTCTTAAGCCAGTACCTCAGATCCGTTGTAGAGCCTGCTGCCTTCAAACGAGCGCAGCAGGAGTTCGCGACGTTCATCGAGGTCCTTTAGCTCGCAGGGGAACACGAACAGCATCACGTTTTGATGATACTTGTAATCGGCATAGACATCCGGATCGCCCAAGCGCGTGGGCGTGGAAACGATATCCTCCGACATGTGCTCGCTTGAGCCCACATAAATTCCCAGATAGTCACTGTAGTTCTTATCGTGATCGCCCTTTTGATACTTTGCGATAAGGTAGCAGCCAGGCATATCAAAGCCGTTAAACGCGGCATCGGCAGCCTTTTCCTGCTGGCAGACAAACTTGTGCAGGGGCATCGCCGTCGACGCACTTTCGAAAATCGACTGTCTTGCGGCGTTGATCTTCTTGCGAGCCTCGGCGGCCTCTCTTGAGTCCTGCAACGCTTTCGCGGCGCCGCCCAGCGCGCCAACTGCCGCGCCAAAGCCATCGGCCGCGACACCGAGCCCCTTGCCAATACCATCGGCAACGACACGTGCACCGTTAGCGGCACCATCCACAGCATCCTTTACAGCGCCGCCGACAGCTTCGACATCGACGCCGAGCTGCTTTGCGCCATCAATGACGTCCGCGGCCGCAACCAGGACCTTCGCCGCAAGGCTCATCGCATCTTCTACTGTTTTCAGATCTACAGACATCCTAGAATTCCTTTCGATATCTCGCATAACCAAAACAGCTCATGACTCATAAATAGCGTCAGGCGGTTGCACAGCCTCCCGCGACCATGCGAAATGCATGCGGCACCCAAGCCAGCAGTTTAAATCGGGCTACACAATGAGTCCCAACAGGTTGCCTATTAATCGGTGAGCGCAACGAGCGCTTCGAGGAACGCCAATACTCGCACTCGCCCCCATTATTCGAAGCCAGATGATGTGTTCTACCGATAGCCCGTCACGGGCGTAGACGGTGCTCACGCCATTGTCGAGCGCCATCACGACAGGTGCCAGGTCATTCGGCTGATGCCTCAGCCGACGCAAGGCCGTGTAACACGGTATCAGCCACAGGTTGTTGCTCAACAAATACGCTGCCTCCTGTGGCATACTTTAATTTACTAATGTATCGAGAAAGAGAGTGTCATGGTCCCTTCGGGTAACGGCTGCAGCCAGATCATCATCATTGCTTTGGGCATTTGCCTTGGCCTGACTATGTTTGCGGTCTGTGGCTAAACGATTCAGATCTGCGCTTATTTCCAGCGCAAATCTTCTGCCGCTGCTTGCCGGCATCGTGTATCTCGTTAACAGATATATCGCGAGCTTCGACTTTTTCCTCCCCTACGACTTCGCCCATTATCAGCTCGGAGATCTGTGCGGAGGAATCATTTTTCCCGCCTACGTAAACGTCCTCTGCGAAACGGTGAGCGGGAAAACGCCGATATGCAACTTCGCAAGTAGCTTGGCATTATCGGTGGGATGCTCAATCTGCTGGGAAGTACTTGCGCCCATGGTGCTCAAGTTTAGTACCCCAGATCCGCTTGATGCCTGCATGTACGTTATCGGCGGCATCTTGTACCTCGTCGCTTTTAAGCTAACGGCGGGTAATCGAAAATAGCTGTGCGCTGGAATCGAACCACACGCTTCAATTCATGTACGTGTGGTTCGATTCGGACTTTATAGCGACGCCCCAAACCGCAATGCAAGTCTCCCAATAATTGGAAGACGGGATTCACCAGCGACGCCATTTTGATTTGATCAGCAGCAGATCTTCAACGAACCGACCGGTCCATTCATTTGGCTCCAGCCCGCGAATCTCGAAGATGGCCTCGAAATCCTTCTTGCTTAGACGATAGCCAAAACGCGTATTCAACCACATCTCGAATTCTGCCCGCCAGATTTTTCGCGAGCCGGAGTCATCGAGCGGACAATCTGGGAAGACACGTCAGCCCACTCTCCATCATCTTCCTCATATCGCTCTCTACCGAGAATGCTTTCGACCTGGGGCTCGAACATGCCGGAAAGGCTCGAAATGTCACGTCGTCCGCTCGGCCGTTTGATGGGAACAGGGATAACGTCCTCGGCAAAAAGCACATCAGGCGGAATATCAACCTTATCCCAACCGAGACCGATAAAGGGACGCTTCAAGATGTCATCCGGGTCAGAAAATCGAAAATGGAAGAGCTCGGTCTCGAGAACGTAATTGCCCACCAAGGCAAGCTTCCCATAATGCGGCATCGGAGAATCCAACCACGCCACCGCGTAACGTCGTTCCCCCATCGACGGAAATTGATCGATATCGATAACTGTCGGCATCTCAACGCCCCAATCGGAAGGCAACAGGAATCAGGGATTACTCCGTCCCCTGGATTACGGTCAGCAAATCCTCGTAGCTGTGCACCACGTCATAACGCACGTCCTCGTCCGAGAACTCATTGAAAAGCTTGCGCGCGCAGGCGATCTTGCCGCGCTCGATGTCGCGCAGCGTGAGACTGTCCATGCTACCCTTGGTCTCCGCGACGAAGAACACGTGGCGCACGCTCCCCTTCTCGAAGGCGATGGCCCAGTCAGGCGCATAGTTGCCCACCGGCGTCGGGATCTTAAAGGACCTCGGCAGCTTGGCGTAAACCGCAACCTTACCCTCAGCAGAATCGAGGTCTCGTGCGAAATCGCGCTCGCCCTCGGAATCCCAAAACACGTAGTCCTGGATGCAGCGGCTCGTCTCCAGCGCCCGGCCAACGTTCTCGGGCATGCGCTCGGCGAAGATGGTGGAATCGTATCGCTCGTCGAGTTTATGGTACGTGATGTGGTCCACCACCATCGTCGCCTTCTCGGCCAGGATGCAACGGGAGACCTTGGCGATAAACTCCTCAGGGTTATCGCGGAACATGCGGAACTTGACGGGGGCTATGCCCTTGAGGATCGCCGCCGCGCTCCTGCGCGTGATGCGTGCCGCGGTTGCGACTTCACCCAGCAGGTCGTACGTAACGCCCGAGACATCCTCGCCCACCTCGTAGTCGCGCCTCGTGGCATCGCCGAACGACTCACCGCGTTCAAGGTTCTCCCGCGTCTGGGTCGAACGCTGCGCGGCGGTCGTCATGACGTAGGACGCCTTGGCCACAAACAGTTCGCGGTTAATACGGTCGATTGCCTTAGCCCGCAGCTCATCGTCGTCAAAATCGACGGTGTAGGAGTGCTTGGAGTTGATCTTGTTCCAAAGTTCCTGGAACTCGGCACGCGCGAAGTTGGCGTTGAGCGGATTTTCGCGAACCTTGGGCTCGTTGCCGTTACGGATGTAGTCGTCGAGCGCATGCTCGTCGTAGACGCTCTTCACCAGTGCCTCGATATCCTTGCGATAGGCATAGAGATGCTCGGGCAGGTCGTCGTCGGTAACGGACGTGAGGCCCGATTCCTTGAACTTCTGCGTAGGCACGCCCTCGCGATCGATGAGGCCGTACTGTACGAGCGCGAAGTAGACATCGTGCGCGTCTTCCTGCGTGAGCGCATAGGTCTTCTCCTCGTCCGCCTGAACGGCAAAGCCCTTGAGGAACTCCTCCGTGACCGCCTTGGGACGCTCGCGCAGGGCATCGTTGATGTCCTTCTGCAGGGACTTCGTGAAGTCGCTGTAGCTCTCGGTGGCGATGACGGTGAGCGTGTTGACGCGCTGCACCTCCTGCTCGCCCAGCGCCTCCAGGTCCTGTCGCTCGCCCTCCCGGTTCACGCACAGGCGCAGGCCGCGGCCCACCTCCTGGCGCTTACCGGTCTCGGAGTCGGAATGCTTGAGCGTGCAGATCTGGAACACGTTGGGGTTGTCCCAGCCCTCGCGCAGGGCGGAGTGGCTAAAGATGAAGCGCGTGGGCTCATCGAACGACAGCAAGCGCTCCTTGTCCTTGAGGATGAGATCGTAGGCGCTCTCGTCATCAGACTCATCGCTGCCGCGCTTGAGCTTAGAGTTAACCGAATGTCCTTTCTTGTCGATGGAGAAGTATCCCTTGTGCGTCGCATGGACGTCGATGCCGCGCAGCCATTCCAGGTAGCGGCGACGTACTTCACCAAGGCCCGCATCGAGCGAGGCATCGAGATTCTGCTGCCCACGGCCATACTCCTCGATGGCGCGCGCATATTCCTCCTCAAAGATATGGCCGTACTCCCCCAGGCCCTCCTCGCCGTCGTCATCGTACACACGATACTTGGCGACCTCGTCGATAAAGAAGAGCGACAGGCACTTGATGCCGCGCGCGAACAGCGCTTCCTCCTTCTCCAGGTGGCTTTTGATGGTCTCGCGAATCTGCACGCGGCGCATATCGCGATCGGAAGAATCGCCGTAGACGTCGCCGCGACAAAGCTCGATGCCGTTGAGGAACTTGACGTAGCCCAGCTGGGCATCGCTGTCCGGGACGATCTCGGACACGGTGAACCCATCTCGATACGCCTCGAGCTCGCCGGACGCGGGATAGATGTCATCTTGCTCGTAGAAGCCCTGCGCACGTTTGGAGATAGAGCCAGAAGGGTTGAGCTTCTTGAACTCGATGACCGCCTGGGGCGGCTTGTTCTTGGAGATCTTGATGTCCTGAAGATACAGGTAACCATCGGTACCGCGCATGTTCTTGAGTTCGAAGCCCTTAACCTCGATGCGCTTGACCAGACGTTGGTTGAATGCGTCAAGCGCGTCCAGGACATAAACAGCATCGTGGTGATCGCGATGCGTCGCCGAATAGTTGAGACACGCGATGGGACGGAAACGGGCGATGCCCGCCTGGGTGGCCCTGCCGCCCATCTTCTGCGGCTCGTCCAGGATGACGATGGGGTTGTTGGCGGCGATCACGTCGATGGGGCGACGGCTTGCGAACTCATCGCGCTCGGAGTACATGATACGGGCCTCCTTGGAGCGCCCGCCCTCCTTCATAGACGTATTGAACGCCTGCATGTTGATGACCATGACGTTGATATCGGAACTCGCTGAGAACCGGTCTATATCACCCAGGCGGCTGCTGTTGTAGACAAAGTAGCGAATGGCCTTACCGTACTGCTCAAAAAAGTGCTGCTCGGTATTCTTAAGCGATTTGTAGACGCCCTCGCGGATGGCGACGGACGGCACCACGATGATGAACTTAGTCCAGCCGTAAAGGCGGTTGAGCTCGAACATGGTCTTGGTGTAGACATAAGTCTTGCCCGTGCCCGTCTCCATCTCCACGTCGAGGTTTACCAGAGCAGGGCCGGTGGCAAGCGACGAAGACTCAATGATTCGATTGCGGCGCTGCACCTTGTGAATGTTCTCGAGCAGCGTAGCGGAGCCAAGGGCAATGGGGGCATTCGCGTAGCCCTCGGACGCCTGGACTTGCGTCTCGAAGCCCGGCAGTGCCTCGGTGCCGTCACCGCCCACCGCGCGACCGAGATCACGCAAATAGAGCGAGGCGCCAGAATTGGGCTGACCGGCAAAGACATCGGTCACCGCGCGCGCAGCCTCAGTCTGATACGGCTGAATTTTAAACTTAAACTGCATCCGCACTGCCCCCGCCATCCCGATGCGTATGAATAAACCTGGTAGTAATCCTCTCGCATAGTTTACGCATCTCGTGGCCTTTAGAGCAACAGCATCATAACGAGATGCCGCACCTATTCCTTGTCGCCCCCTGCAGTTCCCGCCAGATAATCGCGCGCAATATCAAGCGGAAGGATTGCAGGAATCATAACCGGACCCGCCGGCGAGAGGCCCGCCATGGTCATGATGCACGTCTTAGCGTGACCGTATGCCATGGCAATGGCATTGGAGAGCAAATACTCTTTTGCCTGCTCCTCGGTAATGCCCTGTGGCAGTGCTGCATGCGCCGAAGCAAATACTTGGACACTCGCAGACATCTTATCCTCGTTGTGTTCGCGATCGATAAGCGATGTTTCCACCGTAAGGTAAAGGGCAACCAAGCCCTCGTCGCCATCGACGTCAAGCTGTTTAATCGAGAAATCCAGCCCAAGTCGCTGGTCCATGTTATCTGCGGGCGAATCCGCGATCTGAAATGAAGACCTTACCAAGAACAGGTCATCGAGCTGAATAGACGCGATAATTGCATTTTCCATCATGCCGCCAAGCCTCCCTTTATCATCGTCAAATGCTCAGCGGAGCTTTTTCCCTGCATCGAGTCATCGCTACGCTGAACCTTTTCACCGCGCCAGCTATCAACGCCCTCCATCCTCGATTCGGTCCGATACGGAAGCTCAGAGGTAAACGCGAGAGCGGAATTGAAATCGATTTGTATCCCAAGGGCCAATTCAAATTGCGCAAGAGTCTTTAGAGTCATATTGGTTTGGGTGTTGAGCATATTGGCAAGACGCTGAGCCGACACGCCCATGCGCTGGGCAAGCTCCTTCTTAGTAATCCCCTGTCTCCGCATCTCATCTACCGCAAGATACGAGAGCTCCAAAGCGTGTTCATACGCAATGGTCTCCGCAGACTTTGTCTTTTCCATAAACGATGAAAGATCTACGGTCTCCATTATGGCTCCTCCTTATTTTGCTTTGCCCAGCTGATTAAGCTGTACAGAAGCTTCCATAGCAAGTTCTTTTGCGAGTTTAATTTCCTTATGTATGTTTCCGCCGCCCTGATGCCCTCTAAAGCGACGAAGAAGAACGATGTGTGCCGAATCGCTACATACGATATAGGCCATCTCGCGAGCCACACCGTCAAAACCCTGTATCTCAAAAAGACCTGCACGCGAATCTAGACACCTGAGTTTTCCGGTTTGGCACGATGCAGCGACACCGTAATCGATTATCTTTACCAGCTGCAAAAAGAGCTTGTGGCAGGACTCCCTAAGGCGCCGATCGGCCATGGCCTTTTGAAGCTCGGACTGACATTGCGACGACTTCTTTAGTTCCCAAAACACGTGAGACTCATCAATTCGATACTCAACCAGTTCGGAACCATCGCACATGTCGCCCCTTTCGCCTTTGTCCAAATAACCCCGCTCGTGTACAGTTCATTTATAAGTGAACTGTGCACGAGCGGGGCACGCAGCGTCAACAGCAAGCACCGCAAGCATAAAGCCAACAGTGCAATTCAATTCTTTCGCAAAACGACGCGCATGGGCAGCACCTTGCATGCCCTCTGCTAGAGCAAGCCCTTGGTTCGAGCATTCATATTTAGCCACTCCTCATGCTCCCGCTCTAATTTCGCTTGATCTTGATTCCATGATTTGCGCAGGTTCCTCTCGTCCCGCACAAGACCCCCGTCAACGGCCCTAGGCCGAATACGGCAAACCGAGTTGTCCTTCTTTCTTGAGTAAATGTGCCTGAAAGCCGACTTACAGATGGCTTCGTTGATTACATTGACTTGCCTTTTACTAAATACAGGAGGACAAGCGAGGGAACTGCTCCCGACTTGAGCAAATAGCACTTTTTGAGCATCCAAAGGCAATACCAAATCAGCGTTACGCTGGCCAAGTCCCATATCGCCCACCGCTACAGAACCGTCAGCTCTCAGTCCAAAAACGACCGATGGATTATCGGATGTATAAAAGTGTGACCCAACTGGGGCATGAACAATAGACCAATTGCAGCTCCGCACGTGATTTCCGACCATCCCATTTAGCATCGAATTAATCGTCGCCAAATATCCGCTACGGCCAGTGGATGTCCTAACGGTAATCTCACGTGATTCACGATTCAATTCGACTTCTATCGGATGCTGAGGGAAAGGGTTCCTAACGGTTTTATTGGCTACCCTTCTCATGTGTTGTCTTTCGCCTTTATCCATCAGCTGCTTACTAACAGATTCGACAGTATTGTTGACCACTGAATCAAACAGGCTCTCAGTTAGCCTAACGTTTTGCATCATGAAAGCCGGTGTGCGCAAGTATTGAATAAGCCAATAGTCAGCAAGAATCATAAAATCACGTGCAGAAAGTGCACGACCACCGTCAATCTTCTCCAACACTCTGGATGTCGGGGTCTCAAAGTGGTCACACAGATAATCTTCGACGCTATCGTCGTCTTCATCATCTACATGCTGCGTATATAAATCATCCCAGGTCGCCGCGGATTTAAGGCTAGTGGTCTTCCAGCACTTTGCATGTTCATCCTCGACAATGACTCTGTAGTCCCAGATGCTATTCCCATTTGAAGACCAGCGCCGTAGATAGAACCTAGGAACATAGTGGTTATGGTGAGTCAACTGCTTATTACTCACTATTTATGGTCAACCTCTCCCCTCATAACCAAAGCGCCGTGCCTTTGTGCTCAAATAAACGTTCTGGCGGAGCCTTTGCCATCACTGTCACCAAGCGATGCCACAACTTTTTCTAGGCGAATCCCTTTGAAATAAAAGTAGTTCTCTCGCCTCATGGAAAGGGCGAGAGAGCTCATAAGCAATTACCCTAGATCACCTTGCGAATGGTGTCGGGGCTGAAGGTTTTGAATAGCTCTTCGAGATTTGCCACGGCGGCATCGTTGGAGAAGCATGCATCGCGGAAGACGGCGTAGAGCGGGCGCTCTTCGGCGATAGCCTCCAATGCCGCAGTATCGACATCTTCGTCAAAGCAGGCAATAAGCTGGCCATCGTTGACATCGAAGCACGTTTTACCGCCGAGTTCGCGTTCGGCAATCTTGGCGGAGTACTCAATGCGGAATGTGGGCAGAACCTGGAAGAGTAGGTCGAGCGGCGCAGCGCCTTCGGCGGCATTGTCGGCGAAGAGGTCGAGTTGGGTCTGGTCGTACTGGTCCGGTGCAGCGAACTCATCTTTGAGGCAGGAGTCATCTACACGCAGCACGCGGAAACCGATATCGGGCACGGACTTGGGATCGGCGCCGAGTTCGAGCTGTTCGTTGTCCTTGTCGATTTCGGCCTTAATCTTCTCACCGGCGCGGCGGATGCGCTCCTCGCCGACGTTACACAGGTTGTCCCAGCCGCCAGAAGTCTCTTCGGGCAGTTGGACGAGGACGAAGCGTCTATTGCCGCCGTCCTCGGCATTCTTGCGCATAGCGGCTTCTGCTGTGGTGGCAGACCCAGAGAAGAAGTCCAGGACAATGGAGTCCTTGTCGCTGGCGATGGTTAGGATGCGATCGAGCAGGCGAACGGGCTTTGGAGTGTCGAAGGGCGCGGAACCGTTGAATAGTTTTTTAAGGCCTTTCTTGGCCTCATCGGTGTGACCGACCTCCTCATGGAGCCAGAGGTTATCGCAAACACGACCCTGGGACTCGTCAAGGTAGCGCTTTCGGCGCATCCCCCCGGTGCCACCCCCGGTAAAGTACATAAGCGGCCATGAACCCTCTTCGTAACGTTTGCGAGCAATCTTCGCCGCCTCCTCAACGGGAACAGATAGCACGATTGCCTTGACCCCAGGCCTTACTTCCTTAGGAGAAATACCGCACACTTTGGCGCGCTCCTCTTCGTCATGCAAATCCCTGAGTTCATACGGGGCCCATTGGCAAAGAATGTCCAATAGGCCGGGTTGTCCGACCCGCCAATGGGAACCCATTGGCGGGTAAATAAACTGTCCAGTGAAGGGATGCTGGATTCCGTACACCATGCCTTGATGACTGGCTCCCCCAGCCGCGGCCGGGTCGCCCGATGACCACAGCAAGCTGTCGCCATCGGGCGACCCATAACCTGCATTCATAGCCTCTGTTCTGGGCAAACGTTGCGGAATCCAACCAGATACCCTACAATAAATAAGAATATGCTCCGCTACAGTGGGGATTCCTTTCGAATCGTTTCTGGGCGAGTAGGTCTTCTGCCAAATCACATCCCCGACGAAACAAGACGCGCCAAATACCTCGTCGCAGATGGCGCGGAGGTTCTTGGACTCGTTGTCGTCGATTGAAATGAAGATCGCGCCATCCTCGCTCAACATGTCCCTGGCTAGCATCAACCTGGGGTACATCATCGAGCACCAGTCGGAGTGGAAGCGGCCGTTGGACTCGGGGTTGGCCACCAGGTGGCCGCCCTCCTCGTCGTAGTCGCCACTCTCGGCGTCGTATTCCGCGCGCGTCTTGGAGAAGTCGTCATCGTAGACGAAGTCGTGACCCGTGTTGTAGGGCGGGTCGATGTAGATCAGCTTTACCTTGCCGGCGTAGGTCTCGCGCATGATCTTGAGGGCCTCGAGGTTATCGCCCTCGATGTAGAGGTTCTCGGTGGTATCCCAATCCTTGGACTTCTCGGGGCAGGGACGCATGGTCTTTTTGATGGGGCGACGCGCCTCAAGTTTGGCTTCGCGCTTGCCGGGCCAGGTGAACTGATAGCGCTCGCGCGGGCCGTCAACCACCTCGCCGGAGAGGTCATCGCGCAGCGCGTCGAAGTCGACCGCGAGGGTGACGTTGCCATCAGCATCTTTGGTCTCGGTCACCACGTCGGGGAAGAGCGCGGCGATCTTGGCGATGTTCTCTTGCGTGAGGTCGGGGGTCTCCTGACTGATCTTATCCATGCTTTCTCTTCCTCGTTACTTCTTGGATTCTTTTTCGCAAAAGGGGCAGCCTCGCCCCTTGTTGATTCTAAGGTTGGTGGTCATCTGCCAAACGTGATTCGGATTCTGGCTGCACACCCATTCGGGCTTAAAGCCCAAGGCGCTAAAGGGTTTGATGTTCCAGGGACTAATGGGGTTGCGAGGGCTCCACTCTGCCGCAAGCTGAGGATACTTCCAAGCAAGCGATCCCATAACTTTGCCGCATGAAGGACAGCAGTTGTAGTTCTTGTACTGCCGTTCCTTTACCGTCGCCTCCCACTCATAGCCACAGGCGATGCAATGCCAGACAACAGTTCTCTTGCTGCCGTCTTTGACGTTGCTTGGGCTGTAGTTACCACCATCCCGTGGACGCACCCACTCCGCCGCGAGTTCCGGATCCGTAGTATCGAGATAGCTCTGGTCTGGGCGGGCTTTTGTAGCAAGGCCCCTGCACACCATGCATCCGTTCTTGAGATAGCTGTAGAGCGTCTGCGACGGATGATGTCCCTGCGGACATTCGAGGTGAATCAGGTTTCCGCTGGTGATAGAGACAGTTGAGGGATCCTTTGCGTCATCCCAGGCAAGAAGGAGCTCGGGGAAGTCCAACGCCGTCATCTCTCTTAGGGCGTCCCACTTGATATCGAACTCTATGGCCTTAAGGGCGGTGCAATAGGGGCAGCGCCTCATCGAATGAGCCAAATAGACGGGAGCGTGAAACTCATATCCGCACTCGGAACACTTCCAAGCGTAAACCTGACGTGAACGGCAGGTAAGATCACTCGGGATGCCGCCGCGATTCGCTTTCTCGTCCCACCAGCCCACACAGGGAGCATCAGAGTCAACGAGAAAACGCGCGGTACCGTCTTGATAACGGTCCGAGGCGACGGGAGTCGCCTCCCTGGGAACTTCGACATGCTCTTCCCCGACCGAAACGCCCCTTGATTCACCGTGGCATCCGCAACCACAGGCAACATCGCATGGCCTCTCGACACTCTGGACGCCGCATGCCTTGCAGCGGACCACCAGCAGGTCTTCTCCGGTACGCTCCCCAGAAAGAAGTTCGACGAGTTCATAACCGTTGGCGGCAGCGAGCTTGTACGCGTTGGGGAACGTCATGGCAGTCAGCGGCCTTGCCGCGCCGGCGCCCGTCAACCAGTCGAGGTCGATGCCGGGATAGTCGCGGTCACGGCACTCGACATACCAGCACCTCCAATGGCACGCACGACAGACCTTCTCGCCGTCCTCGTTCTTCTTGAGGATGTACTTGAGACGATAGTGTGCCTCGGCGCCGCACGCCACGCAGCGCGTAAAGAGATAATCGTCCTCGTTGTATTCACAGCTCTCGGAATACGGCTGCGCCAGTTCGAGTCCGCCTTCGGCGAGGATTGCGTCAAGCTCTTGATCGGATAGCCTCATCTGAAGTCCTCCCCCTTCTCCAACTCCTCAATCTGCTTTTCGAGCGACCGCATTCGGCGGAATAGCTCGTTTTTTCGAGCAATCTGACGTTCCTTGCGGCAGCGGACATCGAGCGCGGAAACCTCCGCGCGCAGCCCGTCTATTTTCTCACGGCGATCGATTCTCTCCCAGACGTTGTGACCATCGAATTCTCCGAGCGCGACCTGAGCAAGCATGGAATCCCACACCATGTCGAGGTCGAAACCGTTCAAGGCAAGACGTTCAACGTCCTGTGCCTCCAGCAAGCGTCCCTCCTCGCAAATCGCGATATCGCCGGATCCGCCGTCAACAATCACGGTCTTGTTGGGCGTCGCGTTGCTCACCAGGCGCACGGCGCGCTCGGGCACCCGTTCCCCTTTGGGATCGATCCGCAGCACGAGAATCTCGTGTACCGCTTTGCCGTCGGCGATATTGGTCGTAGCCGGCTTGATGGAGTTCGCGACGATAATTGACGCCACGCCACCCGTAAGGTCGCGCCGAGTGGCGGCGTCGACATCCAAATGACGGTAGAAGGCCTCTTTGGGCAGACGCCTGCCCACCTCAGTCGTGGCCGGAAGTCCTAGCATGGTTTTTTCACCACCAAGAAGCACACGAGCTCAAAGTCGTCGATGCCCTCAATGTCGTTCTCCAAAAAGCCCGTCGTCCCGCCGCTGAAGAAGCTGTCGATATCGGACTCGCTTTTGCCCTCGACGATGGAGCCGATCGCACTTGCCAGTAGGTCCGTCTGGGCAGCCATGTCACGCCCGTCGTCGGTCTGAGCGTTGTAAGCGCGGCACAGGTCTTCAACCGGCTCCTGGACGCCTCGACAGATTCGCCTCATCTCGTCCAAGATGTCCTTGGGCGTGGCATAGCCATGCAGGATCGACCCGTTCTCGCCAACGTACACAAGGTAGAAGGGATGGATGGGGTTGCCGGAGAGTCGGTCGATGTTGCCGTTCGCGTTGCGCAGCACAAATATCGTGCCCGGCTCTTCGCCGGCAGCGACCGCCTCGATGCCGTATGGGACGTTTTCGATCTCGGGATGCTCCTTCCGGTACTCGACCAAGTCCATACGGAAGTCGTTGAGGCCAAGGTCGGTGATGGAAATGCCGCCCTGGGCATCCTCCAGATCGACGACCTCGTCCTTCATGCGCTCAAGCTGCTGGCGGCGATACTCCAAGTCGCCCTTCTCGTCCTCGTTAATATAGTCGTCATCACCCGTCGATGCCATCACCAGCGCATGCATCTTGTTCTCGACGCGTGCCTTGAGGTTGATGTACTCGTCGAGCTCAACATCGGGCCAGAAGTTGATGAGCTGGATGCAGGCGTTCTTGGAGCCAATACGGTCGACGCGGCCAAAGCGCTGCACGATGCGCACCGGGTTCCAGTGGATGTCGTAGTTGATGACGCAGTCGCAGTCCTGCAGGTTCTGGCCTTCGGAAAGACAGTCGGTCGCGATGAGCACGTCGATGTCCTTGCCCTTGAGCCTCGGATACGCAACGTCGCGGTCCTTCGATACCGGGCTGAAGCAGGTAATGACCTCGTTCATGTCGTTGCGAACGCCCTCGATCGAGCAGCGGGCGCTCTGCGAGCCGCCAGCGACCTCAGCGACCTCGAGCCCATAGCGCTCCTCGACGTAGGCGCCGATGTTCTCGTAGAGGTAGTCCGCCGTGTCAGCAAACGCCGTAAAGATCAGCAGCTTCTTGTTGCCCGGGTTTATGGGGTTCTCAATCTTGTCCGCGATGACGTGCCTGAGCTCGGCCAGTTTCGCGTCATGCTCGGCATCGATAGGAGCGATAAGCTGTCGGATGTCCTCGAGTGCCTCGAGGTCCTTGAGCATATCGCGCTCCCAGCTGATCCAGTCCATGTCCTCGAGCGAGAACCTGCTCTTGGTGCCGACCGTAAAGTCGGTGTCCCCCTCCTCATACTCAAAGGACTCAACGGCCTCGACCGACGCGCCGGACGCGCCGGCGCGATAGTCCTCAATAACCTTTAGATTGTGCCTAATGACCTCGATAATCTTGCCCAGCGTGATCTCAAAGGCGTAGACGGAGCTCTCCAGGCGCTTGAGCAGAATGGAGGACATGAGCTTGACCATTCCCTGCTCGCGACCGCTGGTGGGAGGACGACCGTGCTCGTCGGCGTACTTGGGCGCCGCGCTGGGATGGAGATAGACCGTGGGCAGGTAGACCGCGAGCGTGAGCGAGGCGAGCGTGTCGGCTATCTGCGAGTAGGTGCCCGCCTCGTCCGAGGTGGCCAGACTCGGCCGCAACGATACCGGCTTAAGCCTCTTGGGGAACGGACCGATCGCGGATACATCGTAGTAGCGCTGCACATGTCTGCGCGAGCGCGCAACGGTAACGCGGTCGAGAATCTGGAAGAAGTTGAAGTCGAGCCGGTCCGTCAGCGCCGTCGTGGTCCTATCGGCCGCGGGCAGCTCCGACCAGTCGCGAAACGCCGCCTGCGCGTCGCGGAATACCTGATCGACCGGCTTGTCGAGTCCGAGCTTTTTCGACCATGCGTCGGGATCGCCCTGATAGGCAAGCTTGAGCTGGTTGTGTAGATCGCGGAACCTGTTGTTGACGGGGGTTGCCGAAAGCATCAGAACCTTCGTCTCGACTCCGTCCTTGATCACCTTGTTGAGGAGCCTCTCGAAGCGGTTGCCCTGCGTCTCGTCCTCGACCTTGGACGAGGTGTCTGCACCGTTGCGGAAGTTATGGGACTCGTCGATGACGACGAGGTCGTAGGCACCCCAGTTGAACTTCTCGAGGTCGTTACCCTCCACCGTCATTCCCTTATCGCGGGACAGGTCAGTGTGGTAAAGCACGTCGTAGCGCAGGCGATCGGCGGCGATGGGGTTGTTGACGTAGTTCTTTTTATAGGTGAGCCAGTTGTCCGAGAGGCGCTTGGGGCAGAGCACGAGCACGTTGCGGTTGAGCAGCTCGTAGTACTTGACGACCGCGAGCGCGGTGAACGTCTTGCCCAGGCCGACGCTATCTGCGAGGATGCAGCCATTATAGGTCTGCAGTTTGTTGATGATGGCCAGGGCAGCGTCCTGTTGGAAATCGTAGAGCAGGTTCCAGACTTTACTCTCCTTGAAGCCGGTCCCCTCTTTTGCGAGGTCATCCACCGAGACGTCCTCGAGGAACTCGCTAAAGATGCGGTAGAGCGCGGCGTAGTAGACCAGCTCGGGCGGGTTCTCGCGATACATGGTGGAGATGGAGTCGATTACCGCCTGGGTAACGTCCTCAAGCTCGCCCGAATCCCAGGCGGCATTGAACTGGCACAGGTACTGGCGCGCCATGTCCCCCGGGATGCCCATAGTCATAGTGAGCTGCTTGCTGGGCGTTGTACCCAGGGCGGACGTCGTCAGGCCCTCGATAGGCTGGAACGCCGCAGGCTCGGTACCGTCGACGACGAGATAACCACCGGCCGCGCGATTGGCATCTCGGTATGAGCGGAACTCTGCCTTCTTTCTAATCCACTCGGCGCATTCACGAGCGACGGCTTTCTGCCTAAGTTCATTCTTGAGCTTGATCTCGAGGTCCGTGCCGCCAATACTGCTCTCGCGCCCCATACGCGGGATATAGTACTCACGCTGCTCCTTCTGGGCTTTGACGGATAAGAAGGTCGGTTCCGTATAAATAAACCGGAAGGAATCGCATGCCTCAAGCTGTTTTTTGAGCTCGCCATATCCATAAATCGAGAACAGCGCCGCAGCGACTGAAATTCGATCTCCGTTATTGATTGCTTCAATAAGACCATCTTTAAGCAGCTCGTTTTGGTTATCAAAGCTCTTCAGATTCATAAAACGCCCTTCGGACGCAGCGTCTGGAAACAAAATGCTCGGCGCCGCTTTTTGCATCGCTGTCAAGCCTCATTGGCACCTAAGCTATCAGTCTAAACCGAGATATGCAAAACGCCTTGCGGGGATGTCAATTATTCGGTCAGCGCGACGATGCAAACACGAGAAATGGCGTGTGGCTTTCATCTCAATCTGTAACATCTAGACCGTTATTCCGCTTCTATCTGTTACAGATTGAGACAGACGGGCAGCCTTCAACCTTCCATCTCGATCTGTAACAGATAGAAGCAAAATGCCCGTCTTAGTGTTACAGCTCGAGACAAACTGGAAAACAAGACGAATACCGAGCCCGACAACTCGCCAAAACAAGAAACGGGCCCTGTCCCACAGGGGAACAGAGCCCGAAACTCTCATGGAGCCAGTGACAGGAATCGAACCCGCAACCCACTGATTACAAATCAGTTGCGCTACCGTTGCGCCACACTGGCACACTTGGCGCTTTCGCGCGAAGCCAATTAAGAATAAAGGAATTGCGGACGGGGCGCAACAGGCCCTTTGACCGACCACATCTCAAAACTATTCGTCAGAACGAATAGTTTTATCTGTTCGCCAGAACCAAAAACTATTCGTTTTGGCGATGCCAAGCCGCAACCCATTGATTACAAACCAGTTGGTTGATCAATCGAGAAAGCAGCTCCCCATAGAAGGTTTACCTACCTCCCGCGCAGGGCCTTGAGCTTGGCCAGTGCCTCGGGGCTCAGGCGACTGCCCAGAGTCATCTTGATCTGCGGAGCTTCCTCTGCCTCGCGGACGTCGTTATCGATCTGTTTGATCTCGTCCACCAGCATGCGGCTCGAGATACGCGTAACGCCCTTGCCCATGACGACGGCCTGGATTGTGCCGTCACTCGATACAACGGAGCACGCGCGGCCTTCCTCGCGCGCCTCAATGCAGAGCTTTTGTACCACGGTATCGGCCGATACGCCCGTCGGCGAAAACTCGATGCGCACGCCGCGAGCCGGCAAGTTGGGACGCTCGCTAGAGATATTGCCTGCACCGTCAAACACAATTACGGCCTCGTAGCGGCCCTGGGCAAAGGCGGCGACGTCGTTGATAAGGGCGGTGCGCGCCATATCGTGAACGTCGCTGGAATACGGATCGTCGGAATGGTCGTACACGAGCTTTTCGTAGCGCGGCGTGCAGTGGATCACGTTGTAGCCGTCGACCACCAGCAGCTCGGGCTTATTGGAGTGCACCGTGGAGACCGGGTCGGCGATAGCCTGCGAAAACGCATTGCCGCCTACGCCGTAGGTCGCGGCCGAGACAATCGGCTTGGCCGAGCCTTCGCCAAAGCGCTTGGCCTTAGACTTGGCGCGGTTCTTCTTGGACATGCGCTACTCCTCCCCCATGAGCTCGCCGGCGTTGCGACGTAGCCACTCAAAGCACAGTGCCGTCGTTGCCTGGGCAACGTTGAGGCTCTCGGTCATGCCACGCTGAGGAAGCTTGGTCAAAAAGTCGCATTTCTCGAGCACCAGGCGCGAGATGCCGTCGCCCTCGGAGCCCATGACAAGCGCCACGCGGCCCTCGAAGGGAGCATCCCAGCAACTGCCCTCGGCGTGCTCGGAGGCGCCGCCCACCCAAAAGCCAGCGGCCTTAAGATCGTCGAGCGCACGAGCGATATTGGGGACCTGCGCGATAGGCAGATGCATGACGGCGCCGGCTGAGGTCTTGTAGCTGCCCACGGTCACGCCGGCGGCACGCTTGTTGGCGATGATGACGCCCGCCGCGCCCACGACCTCGGCGGAGCGCACGATGGCGCCAAAGTTGCCGTCATCGGTCACGTGGTCGAGCACCACGACAAGTGCCGGGCCCTCGCCCGCACGGTCGAGGATATCGGCAACATCGGCATAAGGGAAGTTGCCCACCTCGAGTGCAATGCCCTGGTGAGCGCCGTGGCTCGACAGCGCATCGAGCTGCGCGCGCGGCACATACTTAATGCGGACACCCGCGGCGTTGAGGTCATCGACCAGACGAGACAAGGCGGCATCGCGCTCCCCGCCCTCGGCAATGAGCGCGCACTTGATGGGAAAACCGGTGCGCAGGGCCTCGACGGCAGCACGACGGCCTTCGATAAACTCGCCCTTGGGAGCCTGGACAGCGTCGCGGTTGCGATCGCGCTGCGGACGCGCAGCTTGGGTGCGATCGCGCTGGCCCTTGGAAGCGGCAGCGCGGTCATTTCGGCGAATCGGACGCGAGCCAGAAGCGGCCTGCTTGCCGCCACGAGGCGCACGCTTGCGATTGTCGGCCATAGGACGGCCTCCTAAATACAACTATCAAACGATACAAATAGACCGACCGCCCGAGGTGCGGCAGATTGCCTTGAAAGAGGAGGGCATAGACCTTGGGGCCATGCCCGACGATTGAAAGGCAAGGTGCCGTGGCTCGGGCGGTCGGGTGCTTGGGAAACCCGCAGGGGTTAGAGGGATTTGATACGGGTGCCGGCGGCGGTATCTTCAATCGTCAGGCCCAGGTCCTTGAGCTGATCGCGGATGGCGTCTGCCAATTCCCAGTTTTTGGCGGCACGGGCCTCGGCGCGAGCCTCGAGAATCTTGGCAGCGGCCTCGTCCACGTCGTCACCAGTGTAGGCGACCAAGCCGGCGGCAACGCCCAAAAGGCCCAGCGGCAGCTCGACCTTGGGCTCGGGAAGCTCAACGCCAAACGTATCGAGCAGCTCGACCAGCGTATCGGCGGCAGCAAGAGCCGCGGCCTTGTCGGCAGCGTCGCCCGCCTGCTCCAGATATTGATTGCACTCGGTGACAAAACCAAAGACGGCGCCCATGGCACCGGCGGTGTTAAAGTCGTCGTCCATGCACTCCTTAAAGGTGGCACGGGTCTCGGCAGCCTTGGCGGCAAACGCCTCAGATGCTGCCTCATCGGCATCGGCCGTCGCATGGTTCGCGGCCCAGCGCAGGTTCTCGACCGTACCGGCGATACGCGTGAGCGAATTCTCGGCACCCTCCAGGCGCTCCCAGGAGAAGTCGAGCGGCGAGCGATAGCTCGTCTGCAGCATCAGCAGACGCAGGGCGGCAGCGGAGTGCTGCTCGAGCACCTCGGCCAGCGTAAAGAAGTTACCAAGCGATTTGGACATCTTCTCGCCGTCGACCAGCAGCATGCCCGTGTGCATCCAGGTGTTGGAAAAGCCCTGGTGCCAGGCGCAGGCAGCCTGGGCGCACTCGTTCTCGTGATGCGGGAAGGCAAGGTCGGAACCACCGCCGTGAATGTCGATCGGGGTACCCAGGTAGCGGTGCACCATGGCGGCGCACTCGGTGTGCCAACCGGGACGGCCCTCGCCCCAGGGGCTCGGCCAGCTGGGCTCGCCGGGCTTGGCGGCCTTCCACAGCGCAAAGTCGAGCGGGTCGTTCTTGTCCTCGTTCTCCTCGATGCGCGCACCCACCATAAGGTCGTCGATGTTGCGGCCCGAGACCTGACCGTAGTTGGGATCGCTGCGCACGGCAAAGTACACGTCGCCGTTATCGGCGGCGTAAGCGTGGCCCTGCTCGATGAGCGCCTTGATCATGGCAATCATGGGGCCGATCTCCTTGGTGGCGCGGGGGCGCACATCGGGATCGAGCACGTTGGCAGCGCGCATGACGCCAATAAACTTATCCGAGAACTCCGTCGCGACCTCGGCGGCCGTACGGCCCTGCTCGTTGGCACGCTTGATGATCTTGTCGTCGACATCGGTAAGGTTCTGGGCGAACGTGACCTCGTAGCCGCTCGCGATGAGCCAGCGTCGAATCACATCGAAGCTGATGAACGTGCGGGCGTTGCCGATGTGGATGTTGTCGTAAACCGTGGGTCCGCACACGTACATACGGACCTTGCCGGGCTCGATGGGCTGGAACTCTTCCTTTTTATGGGTAGCGCTGTTGTAGATACGCATTCGTTACTCCTTAACGGTTTTCTGTAGCAGGCAGACGGCCCAGGCGCCAATTCCCTCGCCTTGACCTTCCCAACCGAGCTTTTCGGTCGTGGTGGCGGCGACGCCCACGTTTTCGACGTCAACGCCCAGGGCATGGGCCAAGTTGGCACGCATGGCATCGCGGTGCGGGGTGATCTTAGGCTGCTGGCAGGCAATGGTGCAGTCGGCATCGACAAACTCAAAGCCCAGCTCGCGCGCATAGTCCATTACGCGGGCAAGCAACACCATCGAGTCGGCACCCTCGTAGGCGGGGTCGGTGTCGGGGAACAGCTTGCCAATGTCTCCCCCGCGGCAGGCACCCAGAATAGCATCGGCCAGCGCGTGCGCGAGCACATCGGCATCCGAGTGGCCCAGCAGGCCGCGCTCGTAGGGAATGTCGACCCCGCCGATGATACATCGACGCCCCTCCACCAAACGGTGGACGTCGTAGCCGTGGCCAATGTGCAGGTTACTGAACATGGGGAAGGTCCTCTCTCTCGGCCATCCGCCCGAGCAAAATCGCGGTTACGGGACGCAAGTCCTCGGGCACCGTCACCTTAAGGTTGTCGCGCGGGCTCTGGACGCAGCGGACGCGCCCACCCATGCGCTCGACCAGTGACGAATCGTCCGTACCGATAAAGCCCTCGGCAATCGCCGCGGCATGGGCGCGTTTCATGGCGTCGACACTAAAGATCTGCGGCGTCTGCGCGGCCCAATAGAGTTCGCGTGGCGGCGTCTCGACGATGTTGTCCCCATCGACGATCTTGAGCGTGTCGATCGCGGGCTGGCCACACACGACACCGTCGAGCGAGCGGTCACTCACGAGCACGTCGATAGCGTGATCGATGGCCTCGGTAGTAATGAGCGGACGAGCGCCGTCGTGAATGGCGACGTATTCAAAGCCTGCCGGCACCGCATGCACGCCGGCACGAGTGGAGTCCTGGCGAGTATCGCCGGCATCGGCGAAGCTGATGGGCGTGTTATACGAATACGGGCTGATGGCCAGGCGGCGCATCTCGGCACGACGCTCGGCAGGGCAAACCACGACGATATGGCCGACCTTATCGCTACGGTCAAACGCGCGGATGGACCAGCTCATAAGCGGACGGCCCGCTACATTGACGAGCTGCTTGCCACCAGGATTACCAAAGCGCTGGCCGCTGCCACCGGCAACGACCACGGCGCATACGGGCGCCATTATGCGTTCCCCTGTTTGGTGCCCTTCATGCGGTACAGGGAGTCCGCAAGAATGGCAGGGTTGTTAACGCCAAAGTCGCCCAGGCGCTCCGGATCCTTGCTGATGTCGTCCATGAGCTCCTGCAGCGAGCCATACTCGTCGACAATCTTCTCGGCCACGCCGTCGCGCACGACGGACACGCGCGAAAGCGTGCGCAGGCCCAGCGGCGTCATGACGGAGTCCTCGTCCAGGTCGTCGTAACCCAGAACCGCCGCCACATGCTGCGGGTCGGACAAGTCCTTGGGCGTCATACGGCTAAGCTCGGCACGGATCTTCTCGGCGTTTGCCTCGGAGGAATCGCTTGCGTAGTCGCGAATCATCAAGTCGTATTCGGTATCCATGCTGGAGCCGGCGAGCTGCTCGAGCTGCATCTGCACGAGCTTGCCCTGGTTGCCCAGCTTGACAATGCAATCCTTAAGCTCGGTCTTTGCCTGCTGCATGATCTCGAAACTCGAGAAAATGCCGGTGATGTCGGCGAGCGTGACGTAGTCGTCCAGCTCGAGGGCCGTCAGACGCAGCAGGGAGCGGTCGAGCGACTGACGGGTGGTCTGAAGCGTAGCGACGAGCTGGTTGACCGAGCTCATGATGGTGGTGACGGGCTGAATCTCATAGCTCTTGCCGTGCACATACACGTTGACGACGGCACGACGGGCCGAGACCGAGATCACGATGGCGTCGGTGAGCACCGACATGCGAGCGGCAGTACGGTGACGCATGCCCGTCTCGCTCGTGGCGAGCGAGGGGTCGGGATTGAGGTGGAAATTGGCGCGCAGGATCTGGGTAAGGTCGCCGTCGATGACGATGGCGCCGTCCATCTTGGAAAGCTCAAACAGGCGGTTCGAGGTAAACGAAATGTTGAGCGGGAAGCCGTCGTTACCGGCAGCGAGCACGTTTTCGGTGTCGCCGACGCAGATAAGGGCGCCCAGGTGACCGGCGATGATCATGTCAAGGGCGGTGCGGATCGGCTGACCAGGTGCCGTCAGGCGGATGGCCTGTTCCATACGCTTTTGCAGCTCGTTCTTATCCAAGGCATCGCTCCCATCGTATACGCTCCATAAACGTCAATAAGTTTCTCACGGTTTGCCCCTGTGACGCCCGCAAATTCCGATGCTTACAGAATGAGCGAACACCGCTTAGGTAGCTCATTTGGGACGGGGCTCTTTTGGCTGCTCATGTGGTAGCATCGGGTCTCATATAAATGAGGGAGTGGTCGTGTAATCGGGTTCGCCCGCAGAGAGGGGGCCAGACTATGGGACTCGCAGAGCTCGTGTTGCTCGCCGTTGGCCTTTCGATGGACGCCTTTGCCGTTTCCATCTGCAAAGGTCTCGGCATGAAAAAGATCAACCTTAAAGTCGCCGTTGTGCTCGGCCTGTTCTTTGGCGGCTTTCAGGCCGGCATGCCCGTAATCGGTTGGGCACTCGGCAGCCAGTTCATGGGCATCATCGGTCCCATAGACCATTGGATCGCCTTTATCCTTTTGGCCTTTATCGGCGGCAAGATGCTGTGGGAAGCCTTTACCGAAGACGAGGATGAGGACGAAGGCGACGGCAAGGATGCCGAAAAGATCGACCTGGGCGAGTACCTAATCCTTGCCATCGCCACCTCGATTGACGCGCTCGCCGTGGGCGTCTCGTTTGCCGCGCTCTCAGTCGATATCGTGCCCTCTGTATCGCTTATCGGCGTCACAACGTTTATCTTCTCCGTCGCCGGCGTAGCGATCGGCCACACCTTTGGCGCGCGCTACGAAAAACCCGCCACCATCGTGGGTGGCGTCGTACTCGTCCTCATCGGGTTTAAGATCCTGCTTGAGCACCTTGGGATCCTCGCACTGTGACGAATAACGGCCGCCCGGCATTACGCCAGGCGGCCGTTTTCATAGCCAGCCGTTTTAGAGCGGCTTAACCAAGGCGACCTTTACACGGCAAGGCGCTTGAGGACGTCGATGAGCAGCTCGTAGAAGCGCTCGGCAGAAGCGAGCTCCATGCTCTCGTCCGGGGTGTGGACATCGGAGAGCGTCGGGCCCACGGCGATGGCGTCCAGGCCGTGCAGGGCCTCGGCAAACAGGCCGCACTCAAGGCCGGCGTGAATGGACTCGATGCGCAGCTCGGAGCCAAAGAGCTCGCGATAGCTCTCGATAAAGACGTCGCGGACCGGCGAATGCTCGGCATAGCTCCAGCCGGGATACTCGAACTCAAACTTGGCGTCGAAGCCCAGGACATCGGCCAGCGTCTGCAGGCGGTCCTTGAACTCGTTCTGCAGCGAGGTGATCGAGGAGCGCGGGGACAGCATGATCTTGACCTCGTCGTCAGAAGTGGCAACCACACCGATGTTGGAGGAAACCTCGACGGAGCCGTCGGTAGCGACGTTGCGGCGGATCACGCCGTTGGGGGCAAGACGCAGGGCGCGAATGAGGGCAAGCGCGGACTTCTCGTCCATGGCCTCGACCTCGGCGTCGTCGGCAATCTCGACAGTGCAGGTAAAGCCGGGGTCGAAGACCTCGAGCTCGGCAGTGACGTCGGCGATAATGCCCTTTGCGATCTGGGCCGCGGCCTCGGCGGCAGCGTGGTCGGCGTAGACCAGAACAGCCTTGCACTCACGGTTGATGGCGTTGTCCTTGGTGCCGCCGTTAAAGCTAACGATGGCGGGCTCGCCGGCAACCATCAGGCGGTCGATGATGCGGGCCATGATGAGGTTGCCGTTGCCGCGCTCCAGGTGGATATCGCTGCCGGAGTGACCGCCCAGCAGGCCGGAGATGTCGAGCGTGAGGGTGCTACCGGTCTTGTGCTCGCGCGCGATCGGGCAGGTGTAGGTAACGACGACGCCGCCGGCGCAGCTGACGGTGGCAACGCCCTCTTCCTCGGAGTCAAGGTTAATCATGGTGCGGGCGCTAATCTGGGACTTGTCGAGCGTCTCGGCGCCGACCAGGCCAGTCTCCTCGTCGGTGGTGAATACGCACTCGAGGGCCGGATGGGCAATCGAATCGTCGTTGAGCACGGTAAGCATAAGCGCGACGGCGATGCCGTTGTCAGCGCCCAGCGTAGTACCGTTAGCGGTGAGAACGCCGTCCTTGACGAGCAGGTCGATACCATCGGTCGTAAAGTCGTGCTCAACGGAGCCCAACTTGTCGCACACCATATCGATGTGGCCCTGAAGCATTACGGTCGGGGCATTCTCGGCACCGGCAGATGCGGGCTTGCGAATGATGACGTTGTAGACCTCGTCCTGATACACATCGAGGCCGCGCTCCTTGGCAAACGCAACCAGGAAATCGCTGATGCCCTTCTCGTTGCCAGACCCACGGGGGATCGCGCTGACCTCCTCAAAGAAATGGAACAGCTGGGCGGGCTCATAGCCGGTGATCTTGTAGTCCATGGTGCCTCCTTGGCGCAACTGGTTAGACAATAAGACATGTGCCTTGTATATTCCCAGACTTCGTTTGCATAAACCAGTCGAAAACGCCGAGCGCTCTCGCATCATCGGCTAACGGCGGAGAAACGCCGCTTTATTAAGATAAAGCAGGTAGACGGACTGCGCCGAAGGGACGTTGGACCCTTCAACCAACCTCCACGCTTGACCAACGCTTATGCATACGCCGTTGGTATGTTTAATGAGATTTACTTTGAACGAGGGGCCTTTCCAACAGAAAAAAGGGCGCTCCTTTGGAACGCCCTCGTGGACACAAGGTTTGTTACGCCCTACAGCGCGCCGGAACCGGCTTGCATCATGCCGCCGGGGCCCGAGCTTACGCCACTGCTCACAGGCGCGGCGTTTCCGGTGTGCGGCGCTGCCGGAGCGGTATCGCCCCCAAGCGCACCTGCCGGACGCGGCGCCGGGATCTCGCCCGTACCGTGGCTAAAGACGAACTTGCCGTCGGCCACGTCGCACAGGACGGTATCGCCACTACCCCACTCGCCGGCCAGCAGCTCCTCGGATAGCGGATCCTCGATGAGCTTTTGGATGGCGCGGCGCAGCGGACGTGCGCCGTTGGTGAGGTCGGTACCCTCGGCTACGATCTTGTCGTAGGCCGCATCGGTGAGTTTGATGTTCATGCCGTTGGCAATCAGGCGCTGGCGCAGGTCGTCCACCAGCAGGTGAGCGATCTTGGTCAAGTTCTCGCCCGAAAGCTTCTGAAACACCACGATGTCATCGATACGGTTGAGCAGCTCGGGGCGGAACAGGCGCTTGAGTTCGCCCATCGCACGGCCCTTAATCTCGCTCGAGGTAAGACCCTGCTCACCGGTGGTGCCAAAGCCAACGCTCGCATCCTGCGCAATCTCGCGGGCGCCCACGTTGGACGTCATGATGATCACGGTGTTGCGGAAATCGACCGTCTTGCCCTGGCTATCGGTCAGGCGACCCTCCTCAAGCACCTGCAGCAAGATGTTGAAGATATCGGGGTGCGCCTTCTCGATCTCGTCGAACAGCACGACCGAGTACGGGTGACGGCGAACGGCCTTGGTGAGCTGACCGCCCTCGTCGTGGCCCACGTAGCCCGGGGGGCTACCGATAAGCTTGGAGACCTCGAACTCGCTGCCAAACTCCGACATGTCGAAGCTGATGAGCGCGTCCTTGCTGCCAAAGAGATACTCGGCGAGCGTCTTGGCGAGCTCGGTCTTGCCTGTGCCGGTAGGACCCAAGAAGATAAAGCTGCCGCCGGGACGACGCGGGTCCTTGAGCGGCGAGCGGCTGCGGCGCACTGCCTTGGCCACGGCCTCGACAGCTTCATCCTGTCCGATAATGCGGGTCTTGAGCACGCTTTCGGTCTGCAACAGACGACGGCTTTCGCTCTCGGTGAGCGAAGACACCGGCACGCCCGAGGTCACGGACACGATGTCGGCAACCTGGGCGACATCGATGGTGAGCGGGCTGGCGTCGAGCTCGGCCGTCCAAGCTGCCTTGGCCTCGGCGAGCTCAATCTCGGCAGCCTTCTGCTGCTCGGTAATCTCGGCGGCCTTGTTCATGTCGTCGCCCTCGGTGGCCTCCTGCGCGGCAGCCTTGAGCTCCTCCACGCGATGCTCGGCCTCGCGCACCGGCTCAGGCGCACGGTTGGCGGCAATGCGGGCGCGGGCGCCGGCCTCGTCGATGAGGTCGATGGCCTTATCGGGCAGGAAGCGATCCTGGATGTAGCGGTTGGAGAGGTTCGCGGCGGCCTCGATGGCACCCTGCGTATAGCGCACGTGGTGGTGCTCCTCGTAGCGCGGCTTGAGCGCGGTCAGGATCTTGACCGTGTCCTCGACGCTTGGCTCCTCAACATCGATGGTCTGGAAGCGGCGCTCGAAGGCCGGGTCCTTGGTGAGGTACTTGCGGAACTCCTCGGCCGTGGTGGCACCGATGATCTGGAAAGCGCCGCGCGCGAGCACGGGCTTGAGCATGGAGCTTGCATCGATGGATCCCTCGGCAGAACCGGCACCGATGATGGTGTGCATCTCGTCGATAAACAGGATGACGTCGTCGGCTTCGGTTGCCTCCTGGATTACGTTCTTGAGACGCTCCTCAAACTCACCGCGATACTTGGCGCCCGCGACAAGACCCGGCAGGTCGAGCGTCCAGATGTTCTGGTTCATAAGGTTCTCGGGCACGTTGCCGGCAGCGATCTGCTGCGCCAGGCCCTCGACGATGGCCGTCTTGCCCACGCCGGGGTCACCCAAGATAAGCGGGTTGTTCTTGGTGCGGCGCGAAAGGATCTCCATCATGCGCTGGACTTCCTTTTCGCGACCGATCACCGGGTCGAGCTCGCCGTCGCGCGCCTTCTGCGTAAGGTTGGTGGCGAACTGTTTGAGCGTGTCGGTGCCGCTCCCCTTTTGCTGCGAGGCGTCCGAGCCGCTAAAGAACGGCAGGCCTGTACCGGGACGCCCGGCACCGGCACCGGCGAGCGGGCGCTTCTTGTCTTGATCCTTGGCGGTAAGCTTCTCGATGGCTTTTTTAATGGAAGCGGACGAAACACCCAGGCGCATGAGAATGTCCATGGCCATGCCGTTGCCCTCTTCGACGATACCGATGAGCAGGTGCTCGGTCGACACATAGGTCTGGTTGTTCTCGCGCGCCACGCGGAAGGAACGCTCCATCACGCTGATGACGAGCGGCGTAAAGGCGAGCTTAGCGGCCTCGGTCTCCTCGCTGGGCTCGGGAACGGTGGTCTGGACCTCCTTGAGCGTGTCCATGATGTCATCGTAGGAGATATCGAGTGAGCGCAGTGCCTCGGCGGCAATGCCCTCGTCCTCCTTGGCGAGCGCGAGCAGCAGATGCTCGGTACCCACCTTATTTGAGTGAAGATCGAGCGCCTCCTGCTTGGCCATGGACATGACCTTGCGCGCGCGATCGGTAAAACGGTCCAACATGCTAGTTCCTCTTAGACGAGCTAGTTTTTCAAACGCAAAGCGCCACTCGTGGCGGCGCTTTGGTCTCTTTACCCATATGGAGTATATGTTAACCGCTGTGGCCTTTTCCGCGTGCAGCCATACGACAACGTCTACAAAAAAGGAATCGCCGGGTGCGGCGGGCGCTCTAGGTTAGAGGCTGTTGCCTAGCAGGCGGGCTCAACACCCATGTCCTCGGCAACGTCATTGACGGCATCGGCAACGGAAGCGCCCGGCATGCGCACGAGCTCCATATGCTGCTCTTCAAAGACGGTTCCCATGGGGAAGGCGCGTCGGAAGACAAAGCGAGCAACGCCGCAGGTAGAGGACGGACAGCGAGCGACGTTTAGCTTGACGGCCAAGGCAACGCCGATGTGTTGGCAACGACAGCGAAAGCCCGCCAGAGCGAGCAAGGTACCTTCAAGCAAAATGGCGCCGCAGGTTGAGCATAAGTCAGCGAGCGGGCTGCATTTGAGACAAGGTGACGTGAAACGAAAGGGCGTTGACCTTTCGGTCGCGCCCTTGAAGTTGAACGTCAGATTGTACAGGTGCGGCCCGCGCAGCGTCGAGCCGTTACGCGGTTCGTAGAACCGCGTAACTAGTTAGTACATCTTTGCGCCGGCAGGAATGGAGGCGTCGAGCTGGATCAGGTTGAGGCGCTCCTCACCCTCCTCCTCGTGGATGGCACTGATGAGCATGCCGCAGCTGGGGATGCCCATCATCTTGCGCGGAGGCAGGTTGGTGATGGCAAGCAGGGTCTTGCCGACCAGGTCCTCGGGCTCATAGTATTCGTGGATGCCGGAGAGGATGGTGCGGTCGGCACCGGTACCGTCGTCGAGCGTAAAGTTCAGCAGCTTCTTGGACTTCTTGACGGCCTCGCATGCCTTGACCTTCACAGCGCGGAAATCGCTCTTGGAGAAGGTATCGAAGTCGACGAACTCCTCAAACAGCGGCTCAACGGCGATCTTGGAGTAATCGAGCGTGGGCTTGAGCGACTTAACGAACGGGCTCGCGGCGTTGCCGGCCTCTGCAGCCTTGGCGGCAGCGGCACCGGACTGGAAACCCTTCTCGGGCTTCATGTGCGGGAACAGCAGGACATCGCGGATAGAAGCCTGGTTGGTGAGCAGCATGACCACGCGGTCGATACCGATGCCAATGCCGCCCGCGGGAGGCATACCGTACTCGAGGGCGCGCACGTAGTCCTCGTCATACTCCATGGCCTCATCGTCGCCGCCGGCCTTCTCGGCCATCTGGGCGGCAAAGCGCTCAGCCTGGTCGACCGGGTCGTTGAGCTCGGAGAATGCGTTGGCGTACTCGTGGCCGGCGATGACCAGCTCAAAGCGGTGGGTCAGACGCGGGTCGTCCTCAAAACGCTTGGCGAGCGGGCTGACCTCGATGGGGTAATCGCACACGAAGGTCGGGTTGACGATGGTGTCCTCGCCCAGCTCATCGTAAATCTCGGCGATGATCTTGCCGGCAGTCCACTCGGGCTTGATCTCCAGGCCCTTCTCGCGCGCGGCGGCAGCAAGCTCCTCGACAGGCGTGTCGATGGTGACCTTCTTGCCGAGCACGTCAGAGACAATATCAGTCATGGGGCGGCTTGCCCACTCACCGGAAAGATCGATGGTCTGGCCCTGGTACTCGATGACCTCGGGGTTGCCGATGGCCTTGTTGGCAGCCTTGATGACGCCCTGGGCGAGCGCCTTCATGCCCTCGAGATCGGAGAAGGCACGGTAGGCCTCCATCGTGGTGAACTCGGGGTTGTGGGTGAGGTCCATGCCCTCGTTACGGAAGATACGACCGATCTCGAAGACGCGCTCAAAGCCACCGACGATGCAGCGCTTGAGGTGCAGCTCGGTAGCAATGCGCAGGTAGCACTCCTGATCGAGAGCGTTAAAGTGCGTGATGAACGGCTTAGCCGTAGCGCCACCCTGAATGGTCTGCAGAATGGGAGTCTCGACCTCCATGTACCCGTCGGACTCCATAAAGCGACGGAAGGTGGAGAGGATCTGCGAGCGCTTGCGGAAGGTCTCGCGGACATCGTCGTTGGCGATCAGGTCGACATAGCGCTGACGATAGCGGGTCTCCTTGTCGGAGAGACCGTGGAACTTCTCGGGCAGCGGGCGAACGGCCTTGGAGAGCAGGGTCGCGCTCTTAGGGGCGACGGAGAGCTGGCCGCGCTGAGTACGCACAACCACACCGGTCACACCCAGGATATCGCCAAGGTCGAGGGCCTTGAGCGTATTCCAGGCTGCCTCGTCCATGTCGTTGATGCGGCAGAACAGCTGAATCTCGGCCGTTGCGTCGCGCACGACGATGAACATGATCTTGCCCTGACCACGCTTGGCGACCACGCGGCCGCCGATCTTCACGACGTCCTCGGTGTCTTCGCCATCGGCAAGATCGGCATACTTAGCCTCGATGTCGGCAACGTAGTCCTCGATCTCGGAGTGCTCGGGATAGGGGTTCTGGCCCGCCTCGAACAGGGCGGCGCGCTTGGCCAGGCGCGTGGCGCGCTCGTCGTTGAGCGTCGATGCCTGCTCGGCGGCGTTTTGGTTCTCTGCCATAAGTTAGCTCCTCAAACTAAAACGCTCCCCAGGATTCGGTCCCAGGGAGCGAAAACATACCTTTACGCGGGACCGTGGTCTAGCGTGCGATCTTGGCGATGGTGTAGACGCGAGTCTTGCCGGAAGGCGTAACGACCTCGACGGAGTCGCCCTCGCCGTGGCCGATGATGGCGTGGCCGACCGGGGACTCGTTGGAGATCTTGTGCTCGAGCGAGTTGGTCTCGGTGGTACCGACGAGCGTGACTTCCATGACCTCACCGTTGGGATCAATCAGCGAAACGGTGGAACCGATGGAGACGGTCAGATCGCCCGTGGTGGCAGCAACCTGAGCGTTGGCGAGAATAGCCTGAATCTCGGCAATGCGAGCAGCATTCTGAGCCTGCTTGTCCTTGGCGGCATCGTACTCGGAGTTCTCCGAAAGGTCGCCAAACGCGCGGGCTTCCTTGATGTCCTCGACGATCTCCTTGGCGTAATCGCCCTCACGCCAAGCGAGCTCCTCGACGAGCTTCTGGCGGCCCTCAGCGGTCAGTACGATCTGGCTTGCGTCCATACGGATATCTCCCCAACTATGATGTAACAATCAACTGTCAACATAACGAAAAAGACCGGCTAGCCTGCGGGCAAGCCGGTCAGGTGCTCACCCCAAAGGGATGGGACTACTCTGCGTCCGCGTCGCCGTCCTCTGCCTTCTTTTTCTTGGCGGCGGCGAGCTGGGCCTCGAGCTCTGCGATCTTCTTGTCCTCCTCGGACTCCTCGACCACAACGTCCTCGGCCTGCTTGGTCTCGTCCTTATCGTCGCCCTCCATACCCTCGCGGATATTCTTGACGGTAGAGCCGAGGGACTTGCCGAGCTTCGGCAGGTTCTTGGGCCCGAAGATAATCAGGACAACGACGAGAATAATGATGAGCTCAGGAGCCCTCAGTCCAAACATGTAGACCTCCACAAAACAGCGAGACAAGCTCGAATGAGTATACCGCGGGTATCGCGGTATCACAACAATAGCTAAAAAAAGGGACCGCAAGAAGCGGTCCCTCCTCATGCTCTGGTCGGGTTGACTGGATTTGAACCAGCGACCCCTGCGTCCCGAACGCAGTGCTCTACCAAACTGAGCCACAACCCGTTAGCTCGACTATAGTAACAAAGTTTTTCGCCGCGTGCTAGAGAAATTTTTATTTCTTTGGCGCGTCGATTTGAACCGTGTTGGGAATAAGCTCAGTCGCGCAGGACCACCAGCCATTTTGCTGGGCGGCGTCGACAAGCCTTTCGGCCGTGGCGGCGGTGTCGCAAATGGCAAACGAGCAGGCACCCGACCCGCACACGTCCACGGCAACGGTTCCCTCCTGTGCGCTCAGCCAGTCGAGAACCGCCTGGATCTGCGGCTCCATCAAAGCAGAAATGACGCCCAAGTTGTTATGGATGAGCGAATACGCCATCTTCGCATCATTCACGCTAAGAGCCGATGCAATGGCACCGGGCGCAGTCGCGGGCACCGGGGCCTCGTCAAAACGTCGATAGGCCTCAATTGTCGAAACGCTCGCCTCCCGCGGCTTGACCAGCACAACGGGCGTCACAGGAAGCGCGGGGTACTCAGTTGCCAGAACGTCTCCCCCACCCACGTAGAATGCGGGGCTCGCATGCAAAAAGAACGGCACGTCGGCGCCGATGCCACGCGCAATCTCGTCCAGCGCAGGATCAGTGCGGTCGATGCCCCACAGCTCAGCCAGGGCAACGATAACCGCCGCGGCATCCGTCGAGGGGCCGCCCAGGCCGGCGCACAGCGGGATGCGCTTCTCAATCGTCACGCACACGTTTGCCTCGCGCCCGAAATGATCGGCCATGGCGACGGCGGCGCGGTAGGCAGTATTCTTTTGCATGGGAAAATCTGATGCCGGAACCGTCTGGACGGTCAACGCCTGCGCCGGCGTGACCGTCACGGTATCGGCTAGGCCGACAGCTGCCATCAGGGAATCGACTTTGTGGTAGCCGCGGGTATCGCGCTCGGTATGAACCCCCAGGTAGAGGTTAATCTTTGCCGGCGCAGTAAGGATGAGGGACCGATCGGTCACCGTTAATGCTCCTCGAGCTGGTTGCCGAGCGGAGTAAAGATGTGCTCGCCGCTCTCGGGGTCGAACAGTTCAACCTGACCGGTAAGGACGTCGATGTACTGGTAGGACTGACGCGACTTGCGGCCGCGGCGCTCGTCAACCTCGACGATAAAGACAGCCGGGTGGACGCTCTTGATGGTACCCATGCGCTCGACAACGCGGGTACGGCCCATGTTGGCCTTCACCTTGACGCGATCGCCCACCATATCGGTCAGCTTCTCGTGGATGTCGTCGACGTAATTGACTTCCATCTCTTCCATGAACAGGGCCTCCAGAAGGTGCAATTCAAAAAGGGGATAATACCCCTAAGATAGACAAAACTCTAATACTATAGCACCCTGTTACAACCCCACGCAAGTAGCTAATTAGGCTACTTACAGATTGTCGGTATCGAGGACAATGGTGAACGGGCCGTCGTTGACCAGGTCGACTTTCATGTCGGCGCCAAAGATGCCGTGCGCCACGTGGTCGACGTCCTGGGCGACGAGCGTCAGAAAGTACTCATAAAGCTCGTTGGCAACATCGGGCGCGCCAGCATCCGTAAACGACGGACGACGGCCGTGGCGGCAATCGGCAAACAGCGTAAACTGCGACACCACGAGCACCTCGCCGTCGACATCGGCAAGCGCCAAGTTAGTCTTGCCGTTCTCGTCCTCGTTGATACGCAACCCGCGGAGCTTGCCCCATAGTTTATCGGCCTCGGCACGCGTATCGCCATGGCCCACACCCAGCAATACCAGATAGCCGCGCCCAATGCGGCCCACGCACTCGCCGTCGACCGTCACACCGGCGTTGAGCACGCGCTGCACCACCGCACGCACGGCCTACTCCTCGCCCGTGAGTTTGGCGGACAGGTGCTCGAGTGCATGGAAACGATGGCTGATGGCGTTCTTCTCGTCCGCTGTGAGCTCGGCCATAGTCTTGCCCGGCGTATCGACCGGCAGGAACAGCGGGTCGTAGCCAAAGCCGTGGTCGCCGCGGCCCTCGTGTGCGATAACGCCCTCGCAGGCGCCCTCGCCATAGGTGACCAGGCCGTCTTGGTCGATGAGCGCAACGACGCTCATAAAGCGTGCGGTGCGATCCTCGTCTGCCACGCCTTCCAGATTAACGAGAAGTTTGGCATTGTTGGCGGCATCATCGCCGTGTACGCCCGCATAACGCGCGCTATACACACCCGGCTCGCCGTCCAGCGCGTCGACGACCAAGCCGGAATCGTCGGCGATGGCCATAAGGCCCGTCTCCTCGACCGCAGCCTGCGCCTTGATGATGGCGTTCTCCAAAAACGTCGTGCCGTTTTCCTCGGGGTCCTCAAAATCGCCCAGCTGGCCGAGCGCCACAAAGCGCACCTCGGGCATGACCTTGCCCAAAATGGCCTCGATCTCGGTGAGCTTATGGGCGTTACCCGTGGCCACAACAATGGTCGCCGCCGGGTCGAGGGTGTCGATGTCAATCTTCTCAAGTGCCATAGCTGGCCTCCTTGTCTCTTATAGCAATGCCGTGTAGAGGACGACGAGGGCCTCGGCCTCTCCCCTCTCAATCAACGGCAGTCTTATACTTCGGCGTTTTCGCAGATTAAACCTGCCAAAATCAACATCCCCTTTTGGCAGGTTAGGCGAGGGCTTGACGCTGAAGCTCGATGAGCTCGGCGATGCCCTTGTCGCCCAGATCGAGCAGGGCGTTGAGACGCTTGCGGTCGAAGGGCGCCTGCTCGCCGGTACCCTGGAGCTCGATCATCTCGCCGGAGTCGGTGGCGACGAGGTTCATGTCGACCTCGGCGTGGCTGTCCTCGGAATAATCCAAGTCGAGCAGGGTGTTGCCGTCGACGACGCCCATGGAAATAGCGGCAACCTGACCGGTAAGCGGAATGCGCTCGAGCTTGCCCGCCTCGACCCACATGGCAAGGGCGTCGTGCAGCGCCACCCAGGCGCCGGTGATGCTCGCCGTACGCGTGCCGCCATCGGCCTGGATCACATCGCAGTCAACGGTAACGGTGTACTCGCCGAGCGCCTTCATGTTGACGACGGTGCGCAGGCTGCGGCCGATCAAGCGCTCGATCTCCATGGAACGGCCCTTGCGGTTGGCATGTTCGCGCTTGCAGCGCTTGCCGGTCGACGCCGGCAGCATCGCATATTCCGCCGTTACCCAACCGGCCTTGGCGCCCTTGCGCCAGCCCGGAACGCCCTCCTCGATGGTGGCGGCGCACAGCACGCGCGTGTCGCCAAACTCTGCCAGGCACGAGCCGTGGGCGTGCTTCATGACGCCGCGAGTGAGCTTAACGGGACGCAGCTCGTTTGCGGCGCGGCCGTTGGCGCGGTTGACCTGCATATATTCCATGGAACTATCCTTTCGGCAAAAGATGTGGCGAAGACTCCGGCGACATTGCGTGCCTAACCGAGTTCGTCGATATCGACATGCTCGATGCTTTTGAGCGGCTGGCCAAAGATAAAGCTGCCCGCCACCGCAAACTCGGCAATGTTGTCGGACGTGGTGGCAAAGCGATGCTGCGGCTCGGCGGTGTTGCCCGCCAGCTGCTCACGGCGCGTGAGGATATCGGTCAGCTCGCGGGTGGTCTCCTCGGCGGAGCTCACCACGCGCACTCCGGGCCCCAACGCATGACGGATGGGGCCCACCAGCAACGGAAAGTGCGTACAGCCGAGCACCACGGTATCGATGCCACGATCGTGCAGTGGCTCGACTGTGGCGTTGACCAGCGCGCGAACGGCTGGCGTATCAAAAATATCCTCGTTCTCGAGCCACTGCTCCTGCAGATGCGCGCCCGAGGCGAGCTCGTGCTCGACAACCTCGACAAAGCTCGAGGCAGGGCAGCCATACACGTCCACGCCGGCATCCAAGTCCTGGATGGCGCGCGTGTAGGCGCCCGAGCGGATGGTGAGGTTGGTGGCGAGCACGCCCACACGGCGCGTGCGGGTGCTGTTGATGGCGGCACGCGCGCCCGGCGCGATTACGCCAATCACGGGGACATCGAGCACCTGCTGAGCCAGGCGAAGCGCCGCTGCCGTCGCCGTATTGCAGGCGATGACCATGATCTTGACGTCGTGTCTCGAAAGCCAGCGCCCCGCCTGTAGCGCAAACGAGCGCACCTCGTCCTCGGTGCGGGTGCCGTAAGGGCAGCGCTTGGTATCGCCAAAGTAGTAGACGGACTCGTGCGGAAGCGCCGTCGCAATCGCGCGCGCAACCGTCAAGCCGCCCAGGCCCGAGTCGAACACGCCGATGGGGCGCGTATCACCGGCCAGATTCTCGATATCGGACATTACCTCACCAGATTCTCTCTCGAAAAGATATGGCCAAGCGTAACGGCACTGCGCTATGAACGGGCCGCGACGAGCAGCTCCGCCGTCGCCGCCCAGCCGTCAACGATCCTGCCGCGCGTGACAAAGGCGTTATCGCAGGACGCAAGAAACTCGGACGCGCCGGCGCTGGTCAGACCGTTCTCGACCAGGCAGAACGTGCCCACGTGGTCGGCCATGTAGAAATCAGACTCGGAATCGCCGAGTGCCAGCGTCTCGTCGCGCTCGATGCCCAGACGCTCGCAGAAACGCGCGACCGCCACGCCCTTGTCGAGACCCGACGGATTGATGTTAAAGGCTCGACCGTCCTCGACGCGATCGAGCTCGAGGGTCGTCGGCTTGGACAGATGAGTCAAGTGGCCGTTGCAGGCCCAGACCAGACCGCAGCCAGCCTCGTCGAGGATGGCCTGCGCCTCGTCATCGGGAATATCGCCGCGCATGCCGACGGTGACCTCGCGGTACTTATAGCCAGTCGACATGTCGTTGTGGTACTCGATCTTGTGCGGCCAGCGAGCGAGAATCTTCTCGCACACGCCGGTCTGCTCAATCACCTGGTGCGGCGTAAGGCCGCAGGCGGGGTCGTAAGGCATGTCGCCGGTCAGATACTCCCAGTCGTTGGCCTTGAGGTCGTACATGACCAGGCCACCCATCTCGCCAATGTAGGAGTTGAGGCCGAGCACGCGGGCATCTTCGTGGATCATGGTGCGGTTGCGACCCGAGGTGGGAATTACCTGGATGCCAGCGCGGGCAAGCGCCACGACGGCCTCGACGAGCTTGGTCGAGGGATTGCCGTCGTTGTCGCGCAGCACGCACGAGCCGGGCGCGAGCATCGTGGCGTCCAGATCGGTAAAGACGTACTTGACCTTGGCAAGGCGCTCGCGCATCTCGCCCGAAAGCTCGGCAACGGTCGGCAGGGTGTTGTGGGACATGGTCACTCCATTTATTACGTAGAAAAGACTTAATCTTGGTACCGCGTTTTCCCTAAGGTGAACACGCTTGAGAGGCACCGCATCATCGGGCGTCGATGATTCGCAAACGCCATCCTAAAGGCAGCGGCGCTTAGGCGTCGTACGCCGCAAGGATGCGCTTGAGAACCGAGCCATCACGCTCGCAGGGCTCGGGTCCGTTCTTGCGCAGCATGCACTCCTCCTCGCCCTTGCCGGTCACGATAACCACAGCGGGGCGGTCGGTCTCGCGCACGGCCGTCTCGATAGCGACGGCGCGGTCGCACACGATCTGCCAGTTATCGTTTCCCTGCGCCTGGACATTGCGCGCGATCTCGGCGCAGATGTCCTCGACGTCCTCGGGGCCCGGGTCATCCTCGGTAATCACGATGCGATCGGCGTATTTGCCGGCAGCGATACCCATCGTAGTACGGCGATCGACACCCTTGCCTCCCGTTGCACCAAAGACAACCGCCAGCTCGCGCTCGGGATAGTTCTCGCGCAGGTCGCGCAAAAGCGTCTCGAGGCTCATGCCGTTGTGCGCATAGTCAACGACGCCCAAAATCTTGCCCGATGCAGACGGATAGAGCTCCATGCGACCGGGAACAAAGACGCCCTCAAAGCCATGGACGATGCCCTCTTCGGAAATGCCGAGGGCCTCGGCGCAGGCAATAGCGGCAAGCGCATTGGACACGTTGAACTTGACGGGCGTGGGGATCACGATGTCACGCGTAAAGCGCGGCGTGCGGACCGTGGCGATCACGCCGCAATCGCCGTTGCGAATGGCCAACGCACGCACGTCGGCGCGTCCATCGGTCAGCGAGAACGTCACCGTGCGCTCGCAGCGGGACGCCGCCTCGAGCACGCGGTCGACGTGGTCCATATCGAGGTTGACCACGGCAAAGCGGCTCTGCGAAAAAATCTTGAGCTTGCTGGCAAAGTAATCCTCGAGCGTGGGGTGCTCGATCGGCGAGATATGGTCCTCACCGATATTGGTAAAGGCGCCCACTTCAAAGTCAATCTTGCCCGTACGCTCGTATTTGAGGCCCTGGCTCGACGCCTCCATGACCAGCCACGGAGCGCCCGCCTCGGCGGCATGGGCGATACGCGACTGCAAAAGGAAGGACTCGGGGGTCGTTAGCTTAGAAGGACCGGCCTCGATACCGTCATCGAACTCGATACCCGTGTTGAGGGCTGGTCGATGACGGCCCGTGAGCTTAGCCTCGTTGGCAAGAATGCCACGCAGATAAAAGCTGCAGGTCGACTTGCCCTTGGTGCCCGTAAAAGCGCAGACCTTCACCTTGCCCGAGGGATGACCGTAATAGGCGTCCGCCACCACAGCGAGCGTGCGGCGGATATCGTTGACGATCACAGCGGGAATATCGACGTCGTAATCGACCTCGGACACGTACGCCACGGCGCCTTCGGCAATCGCCGAGACCAGATACTCGGGCTTGAACGCACGGCCCTTGCAGACAAACAATGTGCCCGGACGCACCTGGCGCGAGTCGTCGGTCGCAAACTCGATGCGCTGGTCGCAAAGAGTATCCGGCTTGGAAACAACAAGGGCCTCGGCCTCGAGCAGCTCCACATAGCGCATCAAAGCCAGCTTCTCCTTCGTCGTACCCGACATATAACGACCTTTCTCGCTAAACCTAACCTTAAAAGAGCAAAAACCGTCCCAGATGAATCCGGCCGCGCCCCTGTATTATCAACCATCCTAATATGCCACCTGACCTTGCGAGTGTCTCAGCACCCTAAAAACTTGCAAGGACCAGCGCACGGTTAATTCGAAATAACAAAACCCCGCCCTACAGATGCGCGTGATGCGGGGATGACCAGTGAGTTTGTCATGCTCTACAAGGACACGTCGCTGTTTTCGAGCGTCGGCGTCATGGAACTCGTGCTGTTCTCCAAAAACCTCACGACCACCACGGGCAACATCACACCCTACATTTGCGCCGCACCCTACTATCTGGTTGTGACGATTCCGCTCATCCACGTCGTCGCCAAGGTAGAGCACCGCCTTGCCAAGCGCGGCAGGCGCTAGCCCCTCTCGCGCTCTCGCACACAGCAATCGTCGCAGTCACGGCCCGCCGCTTCACCCAACGTGCGGGCCGTGGTTTTTCGGTCCCCTCGGCGCTTATGCCCCATCACGAAGCAAAAGATTGGCATGATAGTAAGGATTGATTGATATCGACTGCTGCAAACCTTGCGGCAGCGGACCTAAGCCGTCAGCAGAAAGGATCTTGCATGTGCGGTTTTGTCGGTTTTACCGGTACAGATGAACAGAGTGAGCTGGTTCTCACGGCCATGATGAATCGCATCATCCATCGCGGGCCGGATATGGGTGGCCAGCACATCGTCGATAACGTCGCCCTCGGCTTCCGCCGTCTTTCGATTCTCGACCTTTCCGAGGCTGGCGCTCAGCCCATGTCGAGCGATGACGGCAAGGTCACCATCGTCTTCAACGGCGAGATCTACAACTTCCAGGAGCTTCGCGCCGAGCTCGAGGCTGCCGGCTACGTCTTCCACTGCAACGCCGACACCGAGGTCCTGGTGCACGGCTACGAGGAGTGGGGCGAGGACCTGGTCAACCGCCTGCGCGGCATGTATGCGTTCGTGATTCACGACCAGAACAGGAACAAGCTCTTCGGCGCCCGTGACATCTTTGGCATCAAGCCGTTCTATTACTACCGGGCCTCCGACGGCTCGCTGCTGTTTGGCTCCGAGATCAAGAGCTTCCTGGACCACCCCAAGTTTGAGAAGGCCGTCAACCGCGACGCGCTGCGTCCCTACCTCACGCTGCAGTTCCCTGCCACGGAGGAGACGTTCTTTAAGGGCGTGTTCAAGCTTGCCCCCGCGCATTGCTTTACGTACGACCTTACGACCAACACTATGGACATCAAGCGCTACTGGAGCTGCGACTTTACCGATGACAACTCCAAGAGCTTCGAGGAGTACGTGGACGAGTGCGACAAGGTCGTGCACGAGAGCGTTGCCGCGCACCGCATCGCCGATGTTAAAGTTGGCTCGTTCCTCTCCGGCGGCGTCGACTCCAGCTACATTGCCGCCTGCCTCATGCCCGACACCACGTATTCCGTCGGCTTTGACTACAAGAACTTCAACGAGACCAACTACGCCGCCGAGCTTTCCGACAAGCTTGGCATTAAGAACGTGCGCAAGATGATCACCGCCGACGAGTTCTTCGACGCGCTACCCGATATCCAGTACCACATGGACGAGCCGCAATCGAACCTCTCCAGCGTACCGCTGTACTATCTGGCACAGATGGCCGCCGAGGAAGTTACCGTCGTCCTTTCGGGCGAGGGCGCCGACGAGCTGTTTGCCGGCTACGAGTGGTACGAGGACACCCCCGAGATGCGATCCTTCAAGAAGCGCGTGCCGCTCGGCGTGCGCCGTGCCCTGGGCTCGCTCGTTCAGCATCTCCCCTACTTTAAGGGTCACAACTTCCTGACCAAGTGCGCCGAGGTCCCCGAGCGCTGGTACGTGGGCCAGGCAAAGGTGTTCGACCCGTCCGAGGTTGACGAGGTTCTCAAGCCAGCTTACGACACCGACAAGAACGCCTCCGAAATGTGCGCAGAGTACTACAAGCAGGTCCCCGACTGCTGCGAGCTCTCTAAGAAGCAATATCTGGATATGAACATGTGGCTTCCGGGCGACATTCTGCTCAAGGCAGACAAGATGTGCATGGCACACTCCCTGGAGCTCCGCGTTCCGTTCCTGGACAAAAAGGTCATGGAGTTCGCCGAGCATATTCCCGCCAACTACCGTGTCAACGAAGAGGGCTGCAAGCTTGTCCTGCGCCACGCCGCCAATCGCACGCTGCCCGATGAGTGGGCAACACGCAAGAAGGTTGGCTTCCCGGTGCCAGTTAAGTTCTGGCTGCGCGAGCAGAAATACTACGACTACGTCAAGGAGTACTTCACCGCACCGTGGGCTGCCGATTTCTTTGACACCGATGCGCTCATGAAGCTGCTCGACGATCACTTTGAGGGCCGCGCGCTCAACCAGCGCAAGATCTACACCACGCTGACGTTCCTCATTTGGTACAAGCGCTTCTTTATCGACGAGAACAAGGGCACCGAAGTCGCCGCTTAGATTTCGTTATGAATTAGCGGTGAACCCCGCAGGGTTTCCGCTATACTCAATTCCCGCGGGCGATTGGCGCAACGGTTAGCGCAGGTGCTTTACACGCACAAGGCTGGGGGTTCGAATCCCTCATCGCCCACCACTGAATTGGAAACGGTCCTCGCAAGGGGACCGTTTTTGTTTGCGCCCGGTGCATGGGATTCGAACCCGCAAGGGTGCGGAGCTGAGGAAACGCGAAGCGTTTTCCAGCGTAGCACGCGAGGAGCGAAGCGACGAAGCGGGGCGCGGGCGGCGCCAGCCGCACGCGGACATCCCTCATCGCCCACCACTGAATTGGAAACGGTCCTCGCAAGGGGACCGTTTTTGTTTGCGCCCGGTGCATGGGATTCGAACCCGCAAGGGTGCGGAGCTGAGGAAACGC
>NZ_JBQHUO010000009.1:0-89348 GCF_052065125.1 Collinsella sp. HCP28S3_G2 | reverse complement strand
AATTCAAGCAAAATAAAACCGCAGGTAGACGGATCGTCTATTTTCGGAAAAAGCCGGTATGGTCTGCCTGTGCCAATCTAGCCCCGTAAACCGGCATAGTTTTAAAATGGCACTTCGACAGTATTGATTCTCGCCCCGGCGCAACCGCCACTACAGCCCGTATTTCACGACGACACGGTTAATGCGACGACACCAAGGTTTGTAGAGAGCGGCCAAGAACACGCAGGTCGCAAGGCCGTGTGTGATATCGAACGGTACCGCCGTGGCAAGACGCGCCACGGCGCCCGCCCACGTGAGCGGTTGCACAAAACCAATGATGTCGTAGGCGTTAATCACGGCGCCATAGAGCAGGCCCGACGCAAAGCCGTACGCCATCAGCGCCGGCATGCGCACGGTTCCATCGGCACGGTCGAACGCACCCGCATGCGCCAGCGCGCCGCCAATATAGCCGACCAGACCCCAGGCATACATCTGCCACGGTGTCCACATGCCCTGCCCAAAAAAGAAATTGCTGGTCAGCACCGCCAGTGCACCGACCATAAAGCCGTTACGACGACCGAGCGTCGTCCCGGCGATAATGGCGATGGCGCTCACGGGTTTAAAGTCGGGAATGGGGCCAAACAAGATACGCCCCGCCGCGGCCAACGCCGCCAGAACCAGCGTGGGCATAATCTGGCGTAGGCCCGGTCGCGACGCCTCGTAGCCCGCAAAGAACAGCGCGAGCACCAGCGCCACCACGATAAGCATGGCAGGCGCCGCCTGCTCAACGCCTGCTAGCAACGCCGCGGCCATTACCGCTGGCACCGCCAGCAGCAGTGGGATCTCCAGTTTTGCGAGTAGGCGCAAGACGCGATAATCCGCCATCCCATCACGCCCTATAAAACACATTGTCGGCAAAAAAGTCGGCGGGCGGCTCCATGCAGGCAATCTCACCGTCGAACATCATGGCAATGTCATCGGCAACCTGCTCGGCAAAATCCAGATCGTGCGTTGCCATGATGACGGTACCGCCAGCCTCCGCATGGTCGCGCAGGGCGCGGGCGATGATGCGACGGCTGGCCAGGTCCAGACCCTTGGTGGGCTCATCGAGCAATAGCAGCTCGGGGCCGATCAACAGCAGCTTTGCCAACGCAAGCAGCTGGCGCTGCCCGCCCGAAAGATCGTACGGATGGCGCCCATCCAAGCCGGACAATCCCAGACTCGTCGCGCGCTCTCGCGCCATAGCCTCGTCATATCCGCAGGTCGAAGCCCATTCCATCAGCTCCTCGCGAACCGTCTCGGCAACCAGCAGCGCCTTGGGATTCTGAGGCAGCAGTGCCGCCGAGGCCGCCCCGCGCTCCATATGCCCACGCTGCAACTTGACCGTCTTGGCCAGCACCGAAAGCATTGTCGACTTACCGCAGCCGTTACCGCCCACAACAGCATGCACCGCGCCTGCCGAAAACGACGCATCGAGCCCGCGCAGCACCCAGCCGGACGCTCGATCGTAGCGAAACCAGCCCCCTGCCAGGGTGGTAGCCGACCCAGCGTGCATTTTTGGGAGTATTCGGCATCCACCGGCGCACGACGGCGCCCCCGAGTCGTCTTGCAACAGGATTTGCGCCTCAAATTCAGCCGATTTGTCCGATTTCGGTCTTTTTTTTGCGCCCGGAGCGCCCACGCGCGGGTCCAAATAGCCCGGCCGGCCACTGGCGCTGCTGAAAACTCCGTTTTTTGCACGCCACGAGCCACCCCACCCTGGCACCTCGCCAGAAAACAGCTCTTCGCGATGCCCCAAGGAGGCGATGTCAGCGACCTCGCATACGCGCCCGCCCTCAATCCGATACGCGCACGTCGCGTATTCGAGCATCGGGCGCGGCTGGTGCGTTGCCACAACAACCGTGCAGCCCAGCTCGCGATTCACGCGAAACAGCGCATGCAGAAAATTTTTCTCGGCAACGGGATCCAGTTGGGACGTGGGCTCGTCGAGCAGCAGCACGCGAGGGCGCAACGCCAGCACGGCTGCCAGCGACAGCAGCTGCTTGCGTCCGCCCGAAAGCGTATCGGTATCGCGGTGGAGCCAATCCTCCACCCCAAAGAAATAACTGGTCTCGGCCACGCGACGGCGCATCTCGTCGCGCGACATGCCTAAGTTTTCCAGGCCAAACGCCATCTCGTGCCACACGGTTTCGCACACAATCTGGTTCTCGGGGTCCTGAAACACATAGCCCACGTGCTCCGCGGACGCGCGAACGTCCATGTCGGCAACGCTTTCGCCCAGCATGCGCAGATCGCCGGAGCATTCGCCCGCCGGCGAAATCTCGGGCTTGAGCAACGAGAGTAATGTCGACTTGCCCGACCCGGTACCACCGACAAGCAACGCAAACGTCCCTTGGGGAACACGCCAATCGAGCCCCTCGAACACCGGCACTTCGGCCCCGGGGTAGGCAAAGCGCAGGCCCCGCACTTCAATCGCCGGCATATCCGAGCCGCACACCGCGTCCGCCATGATGCTCCCGTCCAACCGAGCCATCAGCCAAACCTCTTCTCGTCAATCGCATGCAGCACGCAGGGCAGCGCCATCCAGGTCGCGTATACAACATAGCCAGGCCACGGCGCTGGCACCGAAAGCTGCGGGTAAAACGAATACTGCATCGTCGCGGTCCACGCCACTGCCGCCGTGGCCACGCCAAACAGCGCAAGCCCAACCAGCGCGGCAACGTCGCCGCGCGCCAGCCGATACCGCGCGTACGTCGTGCGACGCGCCGCGGCGCCCCACCCACGGGAGCGCATGGCGTCCGCACGTTCCAGCGAATCTTCCATGCCCCAGCCCATCAACACGCTCGATGCCCGTAGGCGCGAACGCACGGGGTCGGCCGACGCGCGGCCCGGCACTTCAATCGCATCCTGCACCGCCAGCACCGTGCGACCGCGACGCAAAAACTGCGGGATAAGCCGCATACACATCGAGATCATGAGCGCGATCACCGGCGCGGTGTTACCCAAAAGCGCAAGCACCCTGTCGTAGCTAAGCATCGACGCCGCGGCCTCAAACCACAGCACGCTCGCCACAAACAGCCCGCCCATGCACAGGCCGTATACCATGCTCTCCAGATACACCGCACGCATGCCAATACGGAACAGTTCCGTCGAGCCCGAAGCGCTAAATAACGGGTTGAGCACCGCGATAATCAAAATCACCGGCAGCTGCCAGCGAAGCGCCCCCAACGTGCGTGCGACGCCGCGCGTCGCAAACCCATACGCCAGCCCGCCCGCAAGCGACAGCGCAAGCAGCACCGGTTGCATCGAGAACATGGTGAGCCCCAACGTCAGCACCATGTAGAGCGCCGGCACCGCCGGATGCGACATCGAAAATGCCGCGACGGGTTCGTTGCCCGATTCCTCTCGCATGATATCCACGGACACCCCCATCCCCTCGCTCAAACGCCAACGCCGCAGTGCCGCCGCCATGCACAACCAGCGCAAACGTCACGCCGGCGGCACCGACATCAGCCGCCATGCGCCAATCGTTACGCGCTCATCATATGCCTGCGGTATCATATTGCGCCGTGTATCGTTTCCAAACGCACGTCTCTATAACGTAACAGGAGATCACATGGACGCAACCGCAATTATCCTCGCCGCCGGCGAGGGCACCCGCATGAAGTCGAACCACTGCAAGGTTTCGCACAAGATCCTGGGCAAGCCCATGGTCCAGTGGATCGTCGACGCCACCATCAAGGCCGGCTGCAGCCGCGTCGTGGTCGTCATCGGCAGCCACGCCGACGAGATGCGCGCCCTTATCGACGGCGCCTACGCCAACAGCGCCACCAAGGTCGAGTGCGTCGAACAAACCGAGCGCCTGGGCACCGGCCACGCCGTAAAGGTCGCGCTCGAGGCATGCGGCATCATGCAAGGCCCCGTCGTCGTGCTCAACGGCGACCTGCCGCTCATCACCGCCGACACCGTCGCCAAGTTCGCAAAGACCGTCGCTACCGGCGAGCTCGCCTGCACCGTCATGACCATGACCCCGCCCGATCCCTTTGGCTACGGCCGCATCAAGCTGGGCGCCGACGGTCAGATCGAGCGCATCATCGAGCAGAAGGACTGCACGCCCGAGCAGGCCGCCACGCTGCTCGAGTGCAACGCCGGCTGCTACGCCTTCGACGGCGCGCAGCTCGCCGCCCACATCAGCGAGATCGGCAACGACAACGCGCAGTCCGAGTACTACCTGCCCGACATGCTCGAGATTCTCAAGGGCCACGGCCAGGCAGTCTCCATCTTCCACTGCGACGACTACCGCGACGGCCTGGGCGTCAACAGCCGCATCCAGCTCGCGCAACTCACCGCTATCGCGCGCGACCGCATCAACGAGCACTGGATGGCCGAGGGCGTTACCTTCATCGACCCCACGCAGGCCTGGATCGGCCCCGACGCCGTCATCGGCCGCGACACCGTCGTGTGGCCGCAGACGCACCTGATCGGCCGCGTCACCGTGGGCGAGGAGTGCCAGCTCGGCCCCAACAGCCGCCTCACCGACACCACCGTTGGCAGCGGCTGCACCATCGATGAGACTATCGCCATCGAGGCTGTCATCGAGAACGGCGTCGACTGCGGCCCGCGCGCCTACCTGCGCCCAGGCACCCACATGCTCGATGGCTCCAAGGCAGGCACACACGTGGAGATCAAGAAGTCCACGATCGGCGAGGGCTCCAAGGTGCCGCACCTGTCCTACATCGGCGACACCACCATGGGTTCCGGCGTCAACGTGGGCGCGGGCTCCATCACCTGCAACTACGACGGCGTGCACAAGCACAAGACCGTCATCGGCAAGGATGCCTTCATCGGTTCCGACACCATGATGGTCGCGCCCGCCCAGATCGGCGACGGCGCACTCGTGGCCGCCGGCTCCGTCATCACCGAGCCGGTCCCGGCTGACGCACTCGGCCTGGGCCGCGCCCGTCAGCTAAATATTGAGGGCTGGGCCGCCGATTATCGCCGCCGCCTGCACGAGGACGACGAGGTATAACGTTTTACCAAGCATCTAAGGAGCTGTTCCCATGGGGATGGCTCCTTTTTCTATGCTGACCTGCGCGACCGGATGAGTGGTCGGTTCGTGTCCGTTGACGGTAAAGACGTTATCAAGACCCGATAAACCCCGCCGCGCGGTTACAATGCAACAAGGCATCTATATGGCATTCGATATATAAAGGAGAAGGGTAATGCCGATTAATGATCCCGAGAAGTCGGAGAATATGCGCAAGTCCATCCGCGTGTATTCCGGTTCCTCCAACCGTCCCCTCGCTCAGAAGATCGCTGAGTACCTTGGGGTCGAGCTTTCGGGCCTTACGCTAAAGCAGTTCGCCAACGGTGAGATTTACGCCCGCTACGACGAGACCGTCCGCGGCGCCGACGTCTTCCTGATTCAGTCCGTGGCCGGCGGCAACGTCAACGACATGCTCATGGAGCTGCTCATCGCCACCGACGCTGCCAAGCGCGCATCCGCCCGCTCCATCACCGCCGTCATCACCCACTACGGCTATGCCCGCCAGGACCGCAAGGCCGGCCCGCGCGAGCCCATCACCGCCCGCCTCGTCGCCAACCTGCTCGAGCGCGCTGGCGTCAACCGCATCATCACCCTCGACCTGCATCAGGGCCAGATTCAGGGTTTCTTCGATATCCCGGTTAACCACCTGTCTGCACTGCCGCTGTTTGGCCAGTACTACAACGACATGCACTTCGACACCGACAACCTGGTTGTCGTCTCCCCCGACGTGGGTCGCGCCAAAGCTGCCAAGAAGCTCTCCGACATGCTCGGCTGCAGCCTCGCCATCGCCCACAAGGGCCGTCCGCGCCACAACGCCGCCGAGGTCATGGGCATCATCGGTGACATCAAGGGCAAGACCTGCATCATCAATGACGACATGATCGACACCGCTGGCACCCTGTGCGCCAACGTCAAGGAGCTCAAGGCCATGGGTGCCGGCGACATCTACGTGTGCGCCACCCACGGCATCTTCTCAGGCCCGGCCATCGAGCGCCTGAACGACGCCCCCATCGTCGAGTGCCTCGTCACCGATGCCATCCCCGTCGAGGTTGGCGGCAAGATCAAGACCATCTCGGTCGCCGAGGAGTTCGCCGAGGCCATCTCTGCCGTTTACCACGAGGAGCCCGTCTCCACGCTCGTCGGCGGCGACTTCGCGCTGTAATCCAGCGCGCATCACATCATCTTTGGTGTTTTTAAAGGGTCGGAGGCTCGCTTCCGACCCTTTTTTCTGCCCCTCGACAACCCGCCTTGGACAGTTAGTTCAGGTTTGTATTAATGTGGCATTCGTTTGAGCCATTTAATGCGTCGAAAGCTCTCTTGCCGGAATAATTCCGCTCGATTCCTCCACCTATGGATCTCTTCACCATGCCATTGGCCCCATTTTGCCCACCGAGTCCTTCAACAACGGCAATACACCCCGGTCACCTTGTACAAATCTGAACTAACTGTCCAGCACCCATCTCAGTAGATGCCTCCAAGGCCAACCCATCACTCCATTCTCCACTTTTCCAAGGCATTCCGTATGATGTCGTTACCGCCCGCGGCGCGCGACGCCCCTTTGAGCGAAAAGAACGACACGGCCATATCATTTCGCCAACGGCTTAGTACCTTATAGCTATGACAACCGTAATTTCACACCTCTCCGCCCTCCGCGCAATTCGCCGCGCTCGACGGGCGTACTCCGCCCTTCCCTGGGACGCCATCGATGACGAGCAACAGACACAAGCCCTCGTAGGTTGCGTTCCGAACAAGGACGCCATAGACTTTGCGGCCCTTGCAATACTTGACGCCTGGAGCGAAGACGACTCCGAGCGTCTAGACCTCTTTGTTGCAAGCGGCAGCAACAGACGACCCGACGGACGGCTCCTCCAGCACACCATCACCGCCCCTCTCCCCCAGGGCGCGATCATGCACATCGAAGCCGACATCTACGCAACGTCTCCCGCCATGACGGCCATGCTTTGTTCCAAAAATGAATCGGTTGCCAAAACCTTGATGCTTCTCATGGAACTGCTCGGAACCTACTCACTTCCGCCCGAAGCAACTTACCCCATCGCCTACGACGACACGTGGCCCGAGGCCAACAGCTTCGAAACGATGGACGATCTCGATTGCCAGGGCGATCAACCGACACCCGAAAAGCAATCCGAAACCCGCTACGAACAGGCACACTACAAATGCGAGCCCGCCACAACCATCGAAGAGCTCGAGGCAGTCGCACGGTTTGCCAAAAGTAGTTCCTACGCCTCGTTTCGCACAGCTATCAAACTTGCCCGGGCCGGATCCGCATCCCCAGCGGAATCATTGATGTTCGCCGTCCTGGGCGCACCCATGCGCTTTGGCGGATTCGGGTGTTGCAGCCTGCCCATGGGAGGCCTGCTGCTCAACTATCGAGTCGATTTCGACACCCTTGCGGTCAACATGTCCTCGGGCATCCCCTACGCCATCTGCGACTTATATTGCCCAGCAGCCGGAGTCGACAACGAATACAACGGAATTGGACATGAGCTTCAAAACGCTCGCATCCACGATGGCAATCGCAACAATGGCCTTAAGGCCATGGGTATCCACGTCCTGGTTATCAATCGTGACCAAATGAAGGACCTTGTTGCACTCGAAGCCTTCGCCCAGACGATGCATCGACTTGCGGGAGTTCGATTCCGCTACCGCATCAAGGGTTATCGCAAGCGTCAGGCCGCCTGGCTCAACACCCTGCGGGCCGGAATCGGCCTCGCGCCGGTCTAAAAGACTTTTACCCAGTGCTACCGAGCATGGCTGGACAGTTAGTTCAGATTTGTATAAACAGACGGCTCATTTCGAGATGGTTTGCCGCCATCCCGGCGCCAATCACCTCATTTGAAGACTCAAAAGATCTGAAATAGCGCAAATTGTGCTCCCCAAAGCGCCGTGACAGTTCCGTGGCCCCGATTTTGGCAGTCAAAGATCTCTTGGTTTATACAAATCTGAACTAACTGTCCATCCCGGCTTCTGACGACTGTCCAAACGCCCTCATGCAGCCTCAATCACCCTCCATTTGACAGCAGCAACGGGGTCGCTCACCATAGCAGGCGACAAATCGATGAAAGGAAGCACATGGCAGCTGCACAGCCGCTTAAGATTCGCATGGTTGCCGGACTTGGCAACCCTGGCGATGAGTATGCCGAGACCCGCCACAACGCAGGCTTTAAGGCGATCGACGAGCTGGCGCGTCAGGCCGGCGTCACGTACTGGAAAAACCAGGCCGGCGCCGAGGTCGCGCTCATCAACATCAACGATCCAGAGGAAGAGGGCGGCAAGCGCCAGATTGTGCTGGTCAAGCCGCAGTCGTACATGAACACCTCGGGCGGCCCCATCTCCAAACTTTGCCGCGAGTACAAAATCAAGGCCGAGGAGCTGCTCGTAATCCACGATGAGCTCGACATTCCCGCCCGCGACGTGCGCGTCAAGGTGGGCGGCGGCCACGCCGGCCACAACGGCCTGCGCTCCATCATCGACAAGATGGGCAGCCGCGACTTTAGCCGCATCCGCACCGGCATCGGCAACCCTCCCGGCAAGATGGCTGTCGCCGACTACGTGCTCAAGCAGCTGCGCGCCCGCGAGGCCGAGGACTTCCAGGACACCTGCGCCCGCGCCGCCGACGCCGCCGGCCTGGCGATTGTGCACGGCGTAATCTATGCCCGCGACCACGTCAACGGCTCCGCCTCTGCCAACGGCAAGCACTAAAACCTACCAAAAAGGGATGTTTATTTTGGCAGGTTTTATATGCGAAAACGCCGCAGCGGCCGCATCGCAATAAACCCTATGCCGCCATACATACCCAACGCCCTAAAAGGGGCCGGCCTCACCGATGTGCAAGGCCGGCCCCTTTTGTCGTTTTATCTGATAAAACCCGCCAAAATAAACCTGTCTCTTTGTGCTAGATCACTTTTCCCGCCTGCCAAAGATACACGCAAGCAACATGTCCATGAGGGTATAATTTGCACCGTATGTCTGCACAACGCCTGTGCGCGTACGGTTTTATTCGGGCTGCCGTCCATTTCCGTGGAGGCACGGTTCGGTTGCCCTAACAAGAGAGGGGTTCTATGTATAAGATCCTGGAGAAGACGCAGTTCTCGGAGAAGGTGTTCAAGTTCCGCATCGAGGCGCCTGCAATCGCCAAGCATGCGCACGCTGGACAGTTCCTCATGGTCCGCGCCAACGAGACGGGCGAGCGTGTCCCGTTTACTCTGGCCGGCTGGAACGGTGACGAGGGCTGGGTCGAGTTCATCTTCATGGTGATCGGCAAGACCACCGAGATGCTTTCCACCTACGAGGCCGGCGAGTCGCTGCGCGACGTCGTGGGCCCGCTGGGCGTTCCCACCGAGATGGCCGAGGGCCCCTGCGCCGTCATTGGCGGCGGCGTCGGCCTGGCAATTGCCTTCCCGGTCGCCAAGCACCTGGTCGAGACCGGCCACGAGGTGCACGCCATCATGGGCGCTCGCACCAAGGACCTCCTGCTCATGGAGGACCAGTTCCGCGAGCTCCTCGACGAGGACCACATCCACATCACCACCGACGACGGTTCCTACGGCGAGCAGGGCGTTGTCACCGCTCCGCTGGAGCGCCTGCTGCAGGACAAGGCCGTGAGCCAGGTCTTCTGCGTCGGCCCCGTTCCGATGATGAAGTTCTCGACCCTCACCGCCCAGAAGTACGACACCCCCATCACCGCGTCGCTCAACCCCATCATGGTTGACGGCACCGGTATGTGCGGCTGCTGCCGCGTCGAGGTGGGCGGCGTGACCAAGTTCGCTTGCGTCGACGGCCCCGACTTCGATGCCACCCTGGTCGACTGGGATGACCTTCGTGCCCGCCAGGCCGCTTACCGTTCCGAAGAGGGCGAGTCCCTCAAGGCCTATGAGGAAAAGAGCTGCGCATGCCACTAGTTAACGGTCGTTTCGTTGCCGATATGAAGTCGCCCCGCACCCCCGATAACGAGGAGCCGGCTGCCGAGCGCGCCTGCGACTTCCGCCCCGTCGACAAGGGCTTCACCGAGGAGATGGCGCTGGCCGAGGCCGAGCGCTGCCTCAACTGCAAGAAGCCGTTCTGCGTCGAGGGCTGCCCCGTCAACATCAACATTCCCCGCTTTATCGAGCAAATCCGCGAGAAGGACTTTGGCGGCGCCCTCGATACCATCCGCGAGGACTCCATGCTTCCCGCCATCTGCGGCCGCGTCTGCCCGCAGGAGAACCAGTGTGAGGGCAAGTGCATCCGTGGTAAGAAGTCCGAGCCCGTGGCCATCGGCCAGCTCGAGCGCTTCCTGGGTGACCGCCCCGAGCTCGCTTCCACGCCCAAGATGGCTCCCAAGAACGGCAAGAAGGTCGCCGTCGTCGGCTCCGGCCCGTCCGGCATCACCTGCGCCGGCGAGCTCGCCCGTAACGGCTTTGACGTCACCGTCTTTGAGGCCTTCTTTACCGGCGGCGGCGTGCTGGTCTATGGCATCCCCGAGTTCCGTCTGCCCAAGGCAGTCGTCAAGCGCGAGATTGACGGTCTGGAGGACATGGGCGTCAAGTTTGAGTACAACTCCGTCGTGGGCAACATGGCCACGGCCGATGAGCTGTTCGAGCAGGGCTTCGACGCCATCTACGTGGCGACCGGCGCTGGCCTGCCCAAGTTCCTCAACGTCCCCGGCGAGAACCTGCCCAACGTCTTCTTCGCAAACGAGTACCTCACCCGCGTGAACCTGATGAAGGCCAACAAGTTCCCCGAGTACGACACCCCCACCAAGCACGGCAAGAACGTCGTCGTCTTTGGCGGCGGCAACGTGGCTATGGACGCTGTCCGTACCGCCAAGCGCCTGGGCGCCGAGCACGCCATCATCGCCTACCGTCGTACCGAGGACGAGATGCCCTGCCGTCGCGCTGAGCTGCACCATGCTAAGGCCGAGGGCGTCGAGGTTCTGCCGCTCGTCTCCCCGCTCGAGTTTGTCGCTGGCGAGGACGGCTCCGTGTGCGCCGTCAAGGTCCAGAAGATGGAGCTCGGCGAGCCCGACGAGTCCGGCCGTCGTCGCCCGGTGCCCATCGAGGGCGCCATCGAGGAGATCCCCTGCGACGTCGCGATCTCGGCTATCGGTACCAACGCCAACCCCTTCGCTGCCAAGATCGGCGGCAAGATGGAGCTCAACAAGTGGGGCTACATCGTCGCCGACGAGGAGACCGGCCAGACCACCGATCCCCGCATCTGGGCCGGCGGCGACATCGTCACCGGTGCCGCTACGGTCATTCTGGCGATGGGCGCCGGCAAGAAGGCCGCCGCTTCCATCACCAAGAGCCTGCTGGGTGAGTAATCACCTACAGCGCTAACCACCAAACGGCAAAGTCCCCGTCGGGCACACGCCCGGCGGGGACTTTTTCTATGCCGGCCGCCCGATCACCATAAAGGAAATGGGCACCTTTGCGGTGGCTTTTGGTCGGCTAGCCTTCGAGCTGAGCCACCTTGTAGCGGTAGGCAGCGGCGATGACGTCTTTGCAGCCCTCGCGGCCCAGCTTGGCGCGGTTGACGACGATATCCTTGCCGCTCGTCATCTTCCACTTTCCGGCGCTGTAGCGCTTATAGAACGCCTCGCGTGCCTTCTGCTGCTGCTTGACCAGCTTGGCGCCCTTCTTTTTGTTGAGCCCACGCTTCTTGCGCACGATCTCGACGCGGTCCTCAAAGGGTGCGGTCACCAACACGGCAATGTGATTAGGGTTGTTACGCAGCAGGTAATCGGACAGGCGACCCTCGATAATGCAGCTCTCGGTCTCGCCCAGGTCCAAAATCACCTGGCTCATCTTTTGGAACAACTTGTCCGAGTACGAACGCGCATCGTAGCGGTCGGGCAGAAACGCCATGTTCTCCACGGCCAGACGCTCGTCATAGGCGGCCATCTTATCGAGCGACTCACCCGCGCGCATCGACGCACGCACCAGCAGCTCGTTGTCGTACAGCGGAATTCCCAACTCGTTGGCAAGCATGCGGCCAATCTCGTGGCCCTCGGCGCCAAAGTCGCGCGCGATGGTAATGACCACAGGATTCTTCTTGTTCTCCAGATCGCTCATCGCGATTCCTTTCTCTATGTGACAAAGGGACAGTCCCTTTGTCACATTCATTTTGCCCCCACCTTCGTCCTGGTTTCCCAAGTGCGGCAGATTGCCCCGAAAGAGGAGCGCCGCGTACTAAATGTACGCAAGCGACGATTGAGGGGCAAGGTGCCGTGCTTGGGGAAGCAGGACTATGCGGCCACAATGCGACGTTGATATGCCCTCACCAGCAGCGAGATACCAAAGTTGAGCACAAAGTACATCGCAAACACCAGGCCGTAGAGCATAAGCACCTGCGACAGGTCGATCGCGTGGGCCATCACGACGTTTGCCGTGTACATGAGCTCGGCCACGTTAATGCCCGAAAGATACGAGCTGTCCTTGATGACGGTCGTGCACTGGCTAAACAGCGCCGGAATGATCGTCTTAAACGTCTGCGGCAGAATGATATAGCGCATGGTGGCAAAGAAGCCAAAACCCTGGCTCTGCGCCGCCTCAAACTGGCCGCGCGGAATCGAGTTGAGGCCGCCGCGCACAATCTCGGCCATAACAGCGCTGGTAAACAGCGTAAAGGCGATGGTCGAAATCACAATGTCCAAACCCTGCACCGTAAAGTAGATAAACAGGATCCACAGCAAGTTTGGCGTGCAACGGAACAGCTCGATATAGGCGCTCACCAAAATACGAAATGGACGGGGCGCGTAGCTTTTAACGAGCGCCAGCACCGTGCCAAAGATGAGCGAGAAAAAGATCGACAGCGCCGAGATCTCGATCGTCTTAACAAAGCCGCCCCAAATGTAGAGCAGGTTGGTCGCGTTGAAGATTTCCATGCGCTAGGCCTCCTCTACGTTGTCGAGCCCCAGCTCGGCCAGGCTCACGCCGCGCGGACGCTCCTTGGAGCGGCGCTCGAGCCACTGCACCAGCATGGCGAGCGGAAAGCAGATGATGAAATACATAAGGCAGCAGACGATGTATCCCTGCAGGTAACCGTACAGACTCACAAAGTTGTCGGAACGGTACATAAGGTCGCCGCCGGCCACAAGCGCCAGCACCGACGTGTTTTTGACCAGGTTAAGTGCCTGGTTGCACAGCGGCGGCAGAATGATCTTGAACGTCTGGGGCAGCACGATGTAGCAGTATGCCTGCGCACGGGTGAAGCCCTGGCTCTGGGCCGCCTCCATCTGGCCACGCGGAACGGCCTCGATACCGGTACGGATGACCTCCGAAATGTAGGCAGCGTGATACAGGCCCACGCCCAAGAAGCCCAGCACAAACGGCGCGATACGCACCGGCTGGTCGGCACCGGTTATGGCCTGCAAAAACTGCGGACCGGCCATGTACATAAAGAGCACCTGCACGGGTAGCGGGGTGTTCTGGTAAAACTCCACGTACACGCGGCTTATGGCGCGCAGAACGCGAGAACGAGTGGTAGAGAGCACGCCCAGCAGCGTGCCCAGCACCAGAGACAGCAGCAGGCCGGCAACGACCACCTGCATCGTCACGCCAAAGCCCCCCCAGAAGGGCCCCATGTTTTGGAATGTCGTCGACCAGCGGTCGGCGTCAAACAATCCTTCGAGCATTTGATTCCTTCCTTGGACGATGCGCCTATACAAGACCCCAGGTCTTGACCTCTTGGTCGAGCCAGCCGTCGGCCAGGCGATCGCATATCACCTGATCGACCACGGCCGAAAGATCGCAGCCCTTCTTGGTCGCCACGCCGTAGCCCTGCTCGCCAAACTTGACCTCGGGTTGCAGCAGCTCAACGGTCTCGTTCATGTAACCGGCCAGCGTGGAGCGGTCCATGGCAAAGACGTCGATGTTGCCGGCATCGAGCGAACTCTTGATGATGGGGTAGCCGCTAAAGGCCCTAAACTCGGGATCGCAGCTAAAGCCGTTGTCCTTGATCATCTGCTCGATCAGGCCCTGCGTGGTTGCACCCTGGCTCACGCCAATGACTTTGCCGTCCAGGTCCTCAATCGAGGTAAAGCCCGAACGTTTCTTGACCATGAGTCCCACGTAGTCGGTGCGGTACGGCGTCGAGAAATCCCAGCTCTTCTTGCGCTCGTCGGTGATGGTGTAGGTCGCCGCGACCACGTCGAGCTGGCCGTTATCGATCAGCGGGCCGCGCGTCTTGGGCGTTACGTCAGTAAACTCGACAAGCTCCTGGGCACGGGCCTCCTTGTAGCTCACGCCAAAGACGGCAGCGGCGATCTGGTAGCACAAATCGACCTCCATGCCCTCAAAGCGGCCCTTGGCGGTGTCGTAATAGCCGTAGCCAGGAACGTCCTTCTTAACGCCGGCATTCAGATGGCCACGCGACTTGATGGCCGCAAGCTTAGACCCCTTGTCGGAGTCCTCGCCGCCGGTGGAGTTGCCGCAACCGGTAAGCGCGGTCCCCGTCAGCGCGAGCATACCGGCGGCCGCCAGCTGCAAAAAGTGGCGGCGCGACACGGCCGCCCTCGTCATATCCGTCATGTCCATCACCGCGCCTAGTGCAGAATCTTGGACAGAAACTCGCGGCAGCGCGGGTTCTCGGGGTTATCGAAGAAGTGCTCGGGTGTGCCCTCCTCCAGGATGCGGCCGTCCTCCATAAAGATGACGCGGTCGGCCACCTGGCGCGCAAAGCCCATCTCGTGCGTCACGCAGATCATGGTGATATCCTCCTGCGCGAGCTCGATCATAACGTCCAGGACTTCCTGGACCATCTCGGGGTCGAGTGCCGAGGTCGGCTCGTCAAACAGGATGATGGGCTGCTTGGTGCACAGGGCACGGGCAATGGCGATGCGCTGCTGCTGACCGCCCGAGAGGTTCTGCGGATACTCGCCGGCCTTATGCGCCATGCCGACGCGCTTGAGCGCGGCGATGGCGATCTCGGTCGCCTCCTCCTTACTCTTCTTTTGCAGCTTGATGGGCGCGAGCGTCAGGTTGCCCAGCACCGTCATGTTGGGATATAGGTTGAACTGCTGAAACACCATGGAGCTGTACTTGCGAGCCATCTCCAGATGATTCTTCTTGGTGAGCGGCGTACCGTCGATGATGACCTCGCCCGACGTGGGCTCCTCCAGATAATCGACGCAACGGATGAGCGTCGACTTGCCTGAGCCGGAAGGCCCGATCATTACGAGCTTCTCGCCGCGCTTGACGGTGAGGTTGATATCTTTGAGCACATGCAGGTCGCCAAAGTACTTGTTGAGATGCTTGATCTCGATCATGTCTGCCATGAATATCCCTTCCCTGCGCTTACACGAATTGCTCTATTTTACGGAAAGAACCACGTTTCCGCAGCCCACACTACATTCCCGTAAAGAACCCGCAACCTTTAACCCACTCATTGGGGACAGGCTTAAATGAGTACCCAGCCCACCAAAAAGGGGCGCGACCATGACGGCCATACCCCTCAAGACCCGAAAATAATACAACCGCCCTTGTTGAGCATAAGTCAGCGAAAACCCGTACACGCGAGCAAGGTGACGTGAAATGAAAGGGCGCAGACCTCATGGTCGCGCCCTTGAAATTGAACGTCAGATTGCCGCGTGTACGGGTTTGCAGCGTCGAGCCGTTACGCGGTTTGGTAAAACCGCGTAACAAATTACACGAGTTTGCCGCCGACGATCTTTGCCGCGGCCGGCTTATCGAAGTTGCCGCCGGTGGCCTTGCCGAGCGCCCCCATAACCTGGCCCATCTGCTTCTTGGACGTGGCGCCCAGCTCGGCGATGACCTGCTCGATCAGCGCCTCGAGCTCCTCACCCGAAACCTGGGCGGGCAGCAGGCTCTCCAGAATCTTGACCTGCTCGGTTAGGTTGTCGGTACGATCTTGATCGGTACCGGCCTTGATGGACATCTCCAACGTCTCGCTTGTCTGCTTAATCAGACGCTTGATCATGCTGTTGACGTCTTCCTCGGTCACGTCGCGGCGCTCGTTGACCTCGATGTTCTTAACCTCGGCCTTGACCTGGCGAATGATAGACAGGCGAACCTTGTCCTTGGCCTTCATGGCGGCAATCATTTCCTGCTGCAGCTCTTCGTTGGTCATCTGCAAATCCTCCTCAATAACATGGGCGGCGCCCGCACGAGCACCGCCCCTTGATTACTCAGTCGTCGACGAATCGTCGGTCGAGCTCTTGGTGACGCCCTTCAGGCTCACGTTATAGGGCACGTCCTTGGGCATGGGGTTGACGGTAATGTCGGCATCCTTCGTGTACTTCTCCAGCCACTCGTTGTATGCCGTGCCCGATGCCTGGGTCTTCACCACATTGGAAACGTACTTCTTAATAGCCTTGGGCACCTGATTGATGTCATCGACCTGGCCATCGACATGGAAGTAGTCGGTGCACTTGATGATGTGGTAGCCATACGTCGACTCGACCACATCGCTCATATCGCCCTTGTTAAGGCCCTCGAGCGCCGTCTGGTAGCTGTCGACAAAGGTGGTGAGCTTATCCCAGCCCACGTCACCCTTCTTCTCCCTGGAACCGGTGTCGTCGGAATACTGCTTCACGGCATCCTCAAAGCTCAGCTCGCCGGAGTGGATCTTATCCAGGCACTCCTGCGCCTTGGCCTTGACGGCGGCCTTGTCCTCGTCGGAAGCGTCGGAATCAACCTTGATCAGGATGTTCGACGAGCGGCGGGCATCGTTGTAGTTAGACAGGTTCTCGTTAATGTAATCGACAATCTCGCTGTCCTTGGGCTTGCTGGTGGGAGCAACGGCATCCTTAAGCTTCTGCTGCGCCAGGCTCTCCTTGAGCGAGTCCTTGTAGGTGTCCTCGGTATAGCCGTAGGTCTTAAGGGTCTCCTTAAAGGTCTTGGCGCCGCCCGCGCTCTTGCAGGCGTCCTTCCAAGCCTTCTCTACTTCCTCGTCCGAAACCGTCACGCCGTTCTCCTTCTGCGCCTGCTGGAGCAGAATCTGCTGCGTATAGGAATCGATGAGCTGTTTGCGGTACTTCTTGGGCGTCAGGTCGTTATTGACCAGGTACTGCGCCCAATCCTTGTCCTTGGTATAGCCGTAGGACGTGCGCATGCTCATGATCTGCTTGGTTACGGTGTCCTCGGTGAGATTGGTTCCGTTGACGGTAGCAGCCACACCGCCGGTCAGTTTGTAACCCGAGTTATTGTTCTCGGTCTGCGACATCAAACCGGAGCACGCCATCGCCGAGACGGAAAGCAGCATCGCCAGCACGCCGATAACCACCAGGACGATCTTGACGGTCTTAGACACGTACGTCTTGCGCTGCTTCTTGCGAGAGCTGGAGGCGGCGCGGGCCTGCTGCTCGGGCGTCGGCGCGGCCTCGGAGTTCTTTTTCTTATTTGCCATAGTTGGCCTTTCGCATAACGAATCGAACAAACGTCATTGTGTCACAACGCAACCCCGCGGCACACCTGGTGCATGGGAGACAGGTTAATCTGCACCATTTTGGTGCAAAGGGGACAGCTCCGACAGCTAGGGACGTTCCTTTTCTGCCGGCAGTTAGGGACGGTCCCCAAATGCCGGCCCTAGAAGTGGCGGCGGATGGCGTCGACCATGCCCTGGGACGAAGTCTGACCGAGCACGTCGGCTGCGGCGTCGGCATCCATAAAGATATTCATAAGCGCTTGCAGGGCCTCGACCTGGCCGCCCGGCTCGGCAATACCCAGATTGATGATGATCTGCGCCGGCACGGGGGCACCCATGCCCGCCATAGCATTGAACGTCACGGGCACGGAGGGCTTAATCACCGCAATATAGGGCTTAGCCACAAACCCCGGATCGGTATGCGGAATGGCAATATTGGCCGCCGGCATGGCGAGGCCTGTGGGATAGATGTCCTCGCGCGTACGGACGGCATCGAGCCAACCGGACGCAATGTAGCCGTGCGGAGCGAGCTCGCCCTCGAGTCGCGCAAACACCTCATCCGGCGTCGCGCACTCCCAATCAAAAAACACCAGCTCAGGCGCGAATAGCATCTCGGCGTTATCCGCCATACCGTCCTCCAAAGTTGCATGAGGTTCACAATGCCCCATATGATAGCGAAACCAGACAGGCAAGGTTAGCCGAGGATCCCAATCATCTCGAGTGCGCGGGCAGGCGTCAAGCACACCTCGGGCATCGCCTCCAGCATGCGCCGATCGCTCGTGACCACGTAGTCAACATCTGCCGTCTCGCCCGAAGCGATGATGAGGTTGTCTTCGAGATCCGGCATGCGCTTGCCAAGCATGCGCGCCATCTCGCACTCTGCCAACGAAAGCGGAGAGGCAGTTGCCACCTGCATCATATGCTCGATGCAGGCCCATGACGCCGAGGCAAACGAAACGTTAATCCCATTCGCATTCCGCCGAGCCAGACGCCGAGGCAGGATATAGAACACATCCTTTGCCGTCGTGGGCGTGTACAGAAGGTCAATCTTTCCCGCCTCGGCCAGTTCAACTAATCTCTTCGCTTCGTCGAACGCCCCCTCTTGCAGGTAATAATCGAGCCAAACGTTCGTATCTACCAAGAGATGCTTTGCCTCGATCATCGACAATTCGCCTCAATATCGGCAATCATCGTGTCATACATATCATCTCGTACGGCATCCCAGTCTTCCGCAGATGATCCAACTGGCGCAAAATCCAAAACATTTAGCCCCAGCGATGAAAAAGCTAGGCCACACCCCTGCTCAGCCAGGCTCTCCGCGCGGGGCGCCTCGCGCTTATCCGTCACCATAAATCCCGGCAACGCTTGATGCTCGACAAGATAGGCCCAAAGCGCACGAACGGCATCGCTCGGCCCCAATCCATTGCGTGTCAGGACCGCATCGCCACCAGCCTTGAGCATAGGATCGATTCGTGTGTTGAGCTGCACCGTTGCTGCACCCATAGCGGCTCCTCTCTACTTGCTAGCAGTATAGCAAACATAAAAGGCCACGCAAAAGGGCCCCGCCCACACACGGACGAGGCCCTATCGGATTTCTTGGAATGGGAATGGTGCCCGTCACGTTATCCAAAGCCCAAAATCAAAGAGGTATTAAGCTGATTGGGGCACATGTGATTCCATATGCCCCAATCAGCTTTTTGATAGTTTACGTTGCAATGAAAACCAGGCGAATCCTTTTACGCACGATGGCGCGCCGGATCAATTGCCACCTTACCGCTCTCCAGCACGTGGACGCGGCCGTCAGCGAGCATCTGCACGACTTCGGGATACAGCACGTGCTCGATCGCGTGAATGTGCTCCTCGAGTGTGTCGACATCCCAGCCTTCCTCAACAGCCAGCGCGCGCTGGGCGATGATGGGACCGTTGTCGTAGATCTCGTTGGCAAAATGCACGGTCACACCGGTCACCTTGACGCCACGCGCAAAGGCATCGTCGATCGCATGCGCACCGGTAAAGCTCGGCAGCAGCGCCGGATGCAGATTGACAACGCGGTTGGGGAACGCCGCCAGCAGGGGTGTGTGCACCATGCGCATGTAGCCAGCCATGACCACATACTCGCAGCCGCGCTCGAGAAGCTCGTGCGCAATAATCTCGTCGGCGGCGATGGGGTCGGCGTAGACATCCTTGGAGAGCGTCAGCGTCTGGATACCCGCACGCTCTGCACGCTGCAGGCCCTTGGCCGAAGGACGACTCGACACCACAAGCTCAATCGAAGCATTGAGCTTACCGGCGGCGATCAGGTCGATTAGCGCCTGCAGGTTGGTGCCCGAACCGCTGATGAGCACGCCGATCTTGAGCGGCTCGGTGGTATCGGTGCCGGTCGGACGGGTATAGGGCGCAAAACCCAGGCCCTCGGCGGCAGCCGTCTGCTCGTTAGCGCTCATCGGAGTACACGACCTTACCGGAGCCCTCGACGCATTCGCCCACGCGGAACGGCTTCTCGCCCAGCGCGACCAGGGCATCGGTTACCGCGGCCTCATCTTCGGGAGCGACAATCAGGCACAGGCCGACGCCCATGTTGAAGGTCTTGCATGCCTCGTTGGGCGTAAGCTCGGCCTGGCGCGAAACATAGGTGATGACGGGCGGAATGTCCCAGCCCATCTCGGCGCCATTGCGGGTGACCACGGCGTCGACGTCGTCGGCCAGCGCACGGTTAAGGTTCTCGGTGATGCCACCGCCGGTGATATGAGCGATGGCGTGCACCGGAGCGCCGCCGCGGAGCAGCTCAAGAATCGGCTTGACGTAGATGCGCGTGGGGGCCAGCAGAGCGTCTGCCAGTGATGCGCCGCCGAGCTCCTCGAGCGGACGGCTCAGCTCCTCGGCCTTAGCGGCGGCCTCGGGCGTACCCGGCTTGATGCCGTCAACGCCGATGACTTTACGCACGAGCGAGTAGCCGTTGGAGTGCACGCCGGTGGAGGGAAGGCCCAGAATCACGTCGCCGGGGCGGACGTTGGCGGGGTCGAGCATCTTGGGACGGTCGACGACACCCACGGTAAAGCCGGCGAGGTCGTAGTCGGCGGGAGCCATGACGCCCGGGTGCTCGGCCATCTCGCCGCCCACGAGCGCGCAGCCCGCGAGCTTGCAGCCGTCTGCCACGCCCTTGATGATCTTTGCCATGTGCTCGGCCTCGATGTGGCCGATGGCAACATAATCCAGGAAGAACAGCGGCTCGGCGCCCGAAGCCAAAATGTCGTTGACGCACATGGCGACCAGGTCCTGGCCCACCGTCTCGTGACGGTCCATGATCTGGGCGAGGACGAGTTTGGTGCCCACGCCGTCGGTACCGCTGATCAGGATCGGGTCTTCCATATCCTTAAGTGCGGCGGCCGAGAACAGGCCGCCAAAGCCACCGATGCCACCGATAACCTCGGGACGGTTGGTATCCTTAACCATTTGCTTAATAGCGTCGACGGCGCGGCCGCCCTCGGCGGTATCGACGCCGGCATCCTCATACGTCACATGCTTGCTGTCGCTCATCTGAGCCTTCCTCTCCCACTACCGTTTGACACACAGACGCCAAACAGTGCCCATAGTTGCCCTCAAGTTGGCGCACACGGTAACAACGCGCGCCGCCAAATCAACAAAACATCAGGTAAAACCTACCAAAATGAACCTGTCCCTAAATGGCAGGTTCTAGGCCTCGCCGTGCTTCTCTTCCCAGCTGCGGTCATCGTATTTCTCGACCACGGCGTCGTCACCAAAGTGCAGCGGCTTATCCAGGTTGCGGGGCTTAAAGCCCTCCATAAACTTGTCGCGGCCAAAGCTCTCGGGAATCGCCACGGGATAACGGCCGGTAAAGCACGCATCGCAGTAGCCGCCCTTGGGCATGACCTTCAGCAGGCCCTCGACCGAAAGGAAGGCCAGCGAATCGGCGCCAATGTACTTGCAGATCTCATCGACCGTCTTGTTAGCGCTGATGAGCTGCGACTGCACGTCGGTATCGATGCCGTAGAAGCACGGCCAGATGACCTCGGGCGAGTTGATGCGGATGTGAATCTCCTTGGCGCCGGCGTTGCGCAGCATCTTGACGAGCTGCACCATGGTGGTGCCGCGAACAATGGAGTCGTCGATGACGACCAGGCGCTTGCCCTCGATGTTGTCGCGCAATGGATTGAGCTTCATGCGCACGCCCATGGCACGCAGCTCCTGCGTGGGCTCGATAAACGTACGGCCCACATAGCGATTCTTGATGAGGCCCTCGCCAAAGGGAATGCCGCTCTCGCGCGAATAACCCTCCGCAGGCGGCAGACCGGAGTCGGGCACGCCGATGACCAGGTCGGCATCGACGGGCTCCTCGTGTGCCAGCTGACGACCCATGTCGTAACGGCAGGCGTAGACGCTCTTGCCATTCATGATGGAGTCGGGGCGGGCAAAGTAGACCTGCTCAAAGATGCAGTTAGCGGGCTCTTCGGCAGCGGGCACACCCTGCTCGGATACCAGGCCCTCGGCACTGATGCGCAAGATCTCGCCGGGACGGACATCACGGACATACTCGGCGCCCACGATATCGAGTGCACATGTCTCGGAGGCAACGACCCAGCCGCCAGCGCGCGTGACATGAGCGGCAGCGTCGACCGTCGCGGCGTCGTCTTGCGACGGTAGCTGCGAAACGGATGCGGCGTCGGCCTGGTCCAGGCCCTCGTCCACGAGCTTGCCCAGCACCAGCGGACGAATGCCATGCGGGTCGCGGAAAGCGTAGAGTGCCTGCTCGTTGATGAGCGTCATGGCGTAGCCGCCGCGCACGAGCTCCATGGTCTTGCGAATGCCCTCGCGCAGGTGGCCCGTACGCTGGGTAAAGTAGCCAATGAGCTTGGTCGCGACCTCGGAATCCGAATTGGAGAGGAACGGCACGCCGAGCTCGATCAGCTGGCGGCGCAGCTCGTCAGTGTTAACCAGGGTGCCGTTGTGCGCAAGCGCGATGATGACGCTGTTGATGGTGGAAAGATGCGGCTGCGAGGCTTCCCAGCTCTTGGCGCCGGCGGTGCCATAGCGCACGTGGCCCACAGCCAACTGGCCGGAGAGCGTCGACAGGTCGGCGTTGGAGAACACGCGATCGAGCAGTCCCAGGTCTTTGCGAACCATAACCGTGCCGCCATCGCCCACGGCGATTCCCGCCGATTCCTGGCCGCGATGCTGCAGCGCACGCAGACCAAAGTACGTCAGTCGAGCCACGTCGCGATCGGGTGCCCACACACCAAAGATGCCGCATTCCTCATGCAGCTGGTCGGAGTCCGGATCATACGTCGACATGGTCGTCACCCGTCCCGTAGCACGCTCGGCCGCGCGGATGGTTTCTTGAGACATGGCATCCCCTCAGAGCCTCGTTATTTGGCGTTACCTGCCCTATTATACGCACGGCAAGACAAGCACTCCCGCGCATGAACAGCGGTTTTTAAAAGCCCACCGAGCTTATAATCCGTTTTGCGGCCAAACATTTTATCGGGCAACCCGCCCTCGGGGCCAACGGTCCCGTATGTTTCCGTCGCGACGCGTCTCGCCCACCGTTAGGGCTTACATTGCTGCAATTGGGCCATTCGTCCTGTCTTTTAGCAGGTCGGCGGCGTATCCTTGTAACCTACAACAAAACGAGAAAGGTTCCGTATGGATCGAAACGAACTCGACCCCAGCGTCCCCAGCGCCACGGAGGTCAAGAAGATTCCCCTCATCATTAAGGTGTACGCCGTCCTGTGCATCCTGTCCGGCGTAGGCACGCTCCCTTCGGTCGGCGCCTTTATGTGGCAGGTCATCACCGCGCTCATCAACGGCAACGCCGCCGCCAAGCTCGGCGACAACACGCTCGTCGCGGTCGGCCTTATCGTCGCCGGCATCATGCTCTCGGCGGCGAGCGCGGTCATCTTGATCATCTTTGGCCTGGACCTCATCAAGAACCAGCGCCGTAACGCCGCGCGCCTGTCCTATATCCTTATCGCACTTACCGTCGTTGAGCTTTTGGTCGACGTGATGCTCCAGGGTATCGGGCCGTTCTTGCTGCGCCCCGCCATCCAGCTCGGCATCCTCGTCGCGCTTTCGGCCACTGTTGACCCAACGCTTCGTCAGGAGCGCGAACTGCAGCGCCGCCTGCAGGAGATGCTCGATCGCGACGCCGCCGCCGAGGGCATGCTCGGCCGCGATGAGACCGGCGAGGGCTACATTAAGCTCAACTACTTCAACCTGTTTTGGGTATTCTTTGTCTGCTGCGTGCTCGGCCTGATCCTGGAGAACATCTGGCACATGACGGTCGACGATCCAGGCGTCTACCAGAACCGCGCCGGCATGCTATTTGGCCCCTTCAGCCCCATCTACGGATTTGGCGCCGTACTCATGACCATGGTGCTCAACCGCTTCTACAAAAAGAACCCCATCATTATCTTTTTAGTGAGCGCCCTGCTTGGCGCAAGCTTTGAGGTCTTTGTGGGCTGGTTTATGCAGACCTCGTTCGGTGTGGTCTCGTGGAGCTACTCGCATATGAAGCTCTTTGGCATGCCCGATCCGCTCGCCGTGCTTACGGGCGGTCGCACCTGCACGGGCTTCGCCTGCCTGTGGGGTCTGGGCGGACTCATCTGGATCAAGCTGCTGCTGCCCAGATTGCTCAAGCTCATTAACATGATTCCCTGGAAGAGTCGCTACTCAGCCACCGTCATCTTTACCATCATCATGCTGGTCGACGGCGTCATGACGCTGCAATCGCTCGACTACTGGTACCAGCGTGTCAACGGCACGGCCAGCGATATTCCCGTTGCGCAGTTCTACGGAAAGTACTTCGATAACGAGTATATGGAAAATCGCTTCCAGAGCATGACCATGAGCCCCAAGGACGCCACACGCGTGTAGCGAGCGCCGGCACAAAACAGCCCCAACACACCAAAGCCCGCTGGCAGATCTACATGAGCTGCCAGCGGGCTTTTGCTATAGACGTACACGGGTTGCCGGCTAGGCGTTACGCTTCGCGCTCGACCTCGCTCACGCACTCGTTCTTGATAGTGCCGACGAGCGCCTGCAGGGCATCGACCACATGCGGGCGAATGTCTCCGCCAATGAGCACGAGCATGATGTCGTCGCCCACGGCAAGCTCGCCGCTCGCCAGCCATACGCGCACATAGCCGATACCCGGCATCGTGCGCGTTGACTCGATAGCGGCCTGCACCTTTTCGGCATCGAAGCCAAACACCATGCCGCCCACCTTGTGGCCCGGCGCCACACCATCGGTCTCGACACCGCGCGCCTCGGACTTGGGTGTCGCACGCACCACGCCATTGTGCGTCAGGTACATGCCACACGCCGGCGCAGAAGCGTCGGCCTTGGCTTCGCGCAGCCACGCATCGACCGAAGGCATCAATTTGCCACTTTCAAGCATCGCTTCCCCTTTTTTCCGTCGTCGAGTAGCTAATTTGGGACGGGGCTCTTTTAGCTACCGCGGGCATGCAGAATGATTTTGCTGGGTTAGGTGACTGGGGTAGCTAAAAGAGCCCCGTCCCAAATTAGCTACTCTCGAACCACTTATTCCTCGACCGGTGTGAGCACCATGACGGCGCGCGTATTGCTAAATGACAGTGAGCGGCAGGTCACAAGCGTTACAACCTTAGTTGCCGAGGCAGCACGGTCGGTCGCATCGTTTGCCACGGCCGAGGCGCCATCGAGCATCTCGGACAGATAATTCGTCAGCCCGTCGTCGCCCTCAAAGTTGGTCGCGCGCGCCTTGGCATACGTATCCTCAACCACCTTGGTCGCCAGCGGTCTCAGCTTATACGTACCGTCGCGCGTAATGTAGTACACATACTCGATGCTATCGAACTTTGCCTGGTCGGTTGTGTCCGAAATAATGTTGAACATCGAGCCGTCGTTCATATGATGGCCATAGATCGTGGTCTGCTGGTCCACCATACCGGGGGCCGTATCGTCGCAGTCCAGGAAAATTGCACCGGAAGCGTTGGATGTACCGTCAAACAACGTGTTGAGGTACTTGGAGTTATTGTTGGCCTGAACCACCGGATAATTGATAGTAGTATCCGGAACGTAAATCCAGCCGACAATCTCGGGGTTCGTCTGCGCAAGGGCATCAAAATCAACGACGGGGATGCCGCTGCCATCCTTATCGCTCACATATTGTTTCTCGATCTTTGCATACGAGTCGCTTGCCTGTTTGTAGCCAATTTGCGCATTGATGTAGATAGCCGCTGCGGCAACAATCAATCCGATTCCGACAATGATGAGCAAGATAGGGAAAATCGACCGACGTTTTTTGCGCGGCTGTTGGACATGTCCCGCCGAGTCCTTATGGGCCGGTGGCGTAGTACGCTGCGGCGATTTCGCCGTGCTATACGCCGAAGGACGGTATGCGGCAGGCGTATTCTGGTGCTGGCGGCGCTGCCCTGTCGGCACCACGGGGCGTGGGGCACGGGCATGCTGGGGAGAGGATGCCCGACCCTGCTGAGGCGCACGGCTGTCAGCGGGCTTTGAAGGGTCGGGGATTTGAGAGGACCTAAAACGTTTTCCCTGATAGTCGGACATAACTCTCCTTATGGCACAAAAGGAATGGTGGCGATCTTACGCGTCAGCCATCTCCTGTTTCATTTTCTCAATGACCGTACGATACTCGGGGTCGCAAGCGCCCAGAATCTGTGTGGCGTAGATAGCGGCGTTCTTGGCGCCGTTGATGGCAACACAGGCTACGGGCACGCCCGAAGGCATTTGCACCATCGACAACAGCGAATCCATGCCGCCCAGGTCACTCGTCTTCATAGGAACACCGATAACCGGCAGCGGCGTAAAGGCAGCCACGACACCGCCCAAGTGAGCGGCCTTGCCGGCGGCGGCGATAATCACCTTGATACCGCGATCGGCAGCAGTCGAAGCCCACTCGTGAACCTTCGCCGGCGTGCGGTGCGCGCTTGCGATCACGAGCTCATAGGGCACGCCCAGCGCCTTGAGCTCGGCGGTGCAGCCTTCCATAACGCCCAGATCGGACTTGGAACCCATGATGATCCCGACAACCGGCTTTTGATCTGCCATAAACAAAGACCTCCTGTTGAGAGCGGTGACGCGGCCAATCCGCGACCCTTAACTACTGAGAGTAGTATAGCCGCTCCCGTCCCTGCGGTCTGTGGGTGCTCTGCAGCGGCCCGGTGTTTTCATCTTCACTCCGGTTGCTACGCAAAGTCGTTCAGATGAAAACACCGGGCCGCCGCAGAGCACCTTCGACCTACCGGGAATTGCCATGACGTACGTTGGCTGATTTGGTTTGGAATGGGAGGTTGACGAGGCTGAAAGTCCCTCCTACATAACGTGGGCGCCGTCGTTCGAAACAAAGACGGCGCCCACACTCAATTTTATTCAGCCCCAGTCATCGCGCAAAGCCCCTTCTGCAGCACACGGTGCAGCAAAGTCACCGCAGGCCGGGGCGGGAGGGGCCGAGTTTCCTCCTGAGCGACTCTGCTTGCAGCCGGAGCGAAAGGGGGAAATCTCGGCCCCTCCCGCCCCGGCCGACCAGGTCACATTACACCGTGTACTGCGGCAGGTCCTGCAGGGCGATGACGTCCATGCCCATGTCGTTGGCGCTGCCGTGGCCCTGCTGGTCCTCGCGCACCGCCTCGATAGCGCTCACGTAGGTGTTGGCGGCAGACATCGCCGTCACACAGGTCACGCCGCGGCGCACCGCCTCGGTGCGCAACAGATAGCCGTCGCCGCGCGAACCCGGACCGTACGGCGTGTTGATGATCACCGCGATCTTGCCGTCGGCAATCAGGTCGCCGATGTTGGGACGCTCGCCGTCGTGCGGGCCGCTGATCTTCTCCACAATCTCGCACGTCACGTTGCCGCCGCGCAGCACGCGCGCCGTGCCCTCGGTGGAGCAGATATCGAAGCCCAGATAGCGCAGGATGCGCGCGACCGAAAGGATGTGACGCTTGTCGCGGTCGCACACGCTAATGAATACCTTGCCGCTGCTGGGATCAGGCAGCTTGTAGTCAATAGCCAGCTGCGTCTTGGCATATGCCTCGGGATAGCTCTTGGCAATGCCCATGACCTCGCCCGTCGACTTCATCTCGGGCCCCAGGATAACGTCGGCTCCCGGGAAACGACCCCAGGGCATAACGGCTTCCTTCATGCAGAAGCAGTCCAGCTGGCGCTCGTCGCTCGGCAGGCCCAGGCTCGCGATGGAATCGCCCGCCATGATGCGCGCCGCGCACTTGGCCAGCGGCACGCCGGTGGCCTTGGAGATAAACGGCACGGTACGGCTGGCACGCGGGTTGGCCTCGATCACGTAGACGGTCTCGCCCTTGATGGCATACTGCACATTGACCAGGCCGCGAACTCCCAGCGCCATCGCGATGCGGCGCGTGGTCTCGCGGAGCTTCGCCTGCAGACTCTCGCTAAAGCTAAACGGCGGAATGCAAGTCGCGGAGTCACCGGAGTGGATACCGGCCTCCTCGATATGCTCCAGAATACCGCCGATGTAGACCTCCTCGCCGTCGCACAGGGCATCGACATCGGACTCGATCGCGCCCTCCAGGAAGCGGTCGAGGTACACCGGGTAGTCGGGGCTAATGCGGGCAGCCTCGGCCATGTAATCGTGCAGATGCTCGGCATCGTAGGCGATCATCATGCCGCGGCCGCCCAACACATAGCTCGGACGAACCAGCAGCGGGTAGCCGATATGCGCGGCCACGGCCTCGGCCTCCTCAAACGAGGTGGCCTGACCCGCCGGCGGGTACATAATGCCCAGCTTGTCGAGCAGGGCGGCAAAGCGCTCGCGGTCCTCGGCAAAATCGATGGCATCGGGCTTAGTACCCATGATGTTCACGCCGCTCTCCTCGAGCATGCGCGCCAGCTTAAGCGGGGTCTGGCCGCCGAGCGTCACCACGACGCCGTCGGGGCGCTCAACATCGATAACGTCCATGACGTCCTCGTAGGTGAGCGGCTCAAAGTACAGACGATCGGACGTGTCGTAGTCGGTCGAGACGGTCTCGGGGTTGCAGTTGACCATGATGGTCTCGAAGCCACGGGCCGCCAGCGCGTAGCTCGCGTGCACGCAGCAGTAGTCAAACTCGATACCCTGGCCGATACGATTGGGGCCGGCACCCAGAATCATCGCCTTGGGCTTATCTGCCGGCGTGGTCTCGTCAGGGGCAACGCACTTCTTGGCGACCGGACTCGTGCGGTAGATGTTTTCGTAGGTCTTGTAGTGATACTCCGTGGCACTCGAGAACTCAGCAGCGCAGGTGTCGACCGTCTTCATGCTGGGAACCACGCCCAGGCCCTTACGGTAAGCGCGAACAAAGCGCTCGTCCGAGCCGGTCAGCGCGGCAACCTCGGCATCGCTCGTGCCATACTGCTTGAGCAGGCGCATCGCGTCGGCGTCGATGTCCTCCACGCGCAGGCCGCGAATGCTCTCCTGGACCTGCACCATATCGTTGATACGGTTGAGATACCACGGATCGATGCCGCAGATGGCATGGATGCGCGCGACATCCCAGCCACGACGCAGGGCCTCGACCACAAAGAAGATGCGGTGCTCAGTCGGGGTGCCCACGGCCCGAGCGAGCTCGTCGTCGCTCAGCTTATCGGCACCTTCCTTGCCACCAGCGCAAATGCCCTGATGTCCGTCCTCCAGCGAGCGCATGGCCTTGCCAAAGGCCTCCTCAAAGGTGCGGCCGATCGCCATGATCTCGCCCACGGCTTTCATGCGCGTTGTGAGCGTGGGGTCGGTACCCTTGAACTTCTCAAAGGCAAAGCGCGGCACCTTGACCACACAGTAGTCGATCGTGGGCTCAAAGCAGGCAGGCGTGGCTTTGGTGATGTCGTTGACGATCTCGTCGAGCGTGTAGCCCACGGCCAGGCGAGCGGCGGCCTTGGCGATGGGGAAGCCCGTGGCCTTGGAGGCCAGTGCGGACGAACGGCTCACGCGCGGGTTCATCTCGATGACGATCAGGCGACCGGTCTGCGGGTTCACGGCAAACTGCACGTTGGAGCCACCGGTCTCGACGCCGATCTTCTCCAGAATGGCGAGCGAGGCGACACGCATGCGCTGATACTCAAGGTCGGAGAGGGTCTGCGCCGGCGCCACGGTGATGGAGTCGCCGGTATGCACGCCCATGGGGTCGAGGTTCTCGATGGAGCACACGATGATGCCGTTGCCGGCGTGGTCGCGCATGACCTCCATCTCGTACTCTTTCCAACCCTCGATGGACTCCTCGACCAGTACCTCGTGGGCGGGCGAAAGCTCAAGGCCTTGGCTCACGATGGAGACGAGCTCCTCGTGGGTGTGCGCGATGCCGCCGCCGGCGCCGCCCAGGGTAAAGCTCGGGCGCAGCACGCAGGGATATCCCACGCGCTCGGCGATGGCCTCGGCGTCGGCCACGCTGTAGGCATAGCCCGAGCGCGCGACCTCCAGGCCGATCTCGGCCATGGCCTCGTTAAAGAGCTTGCGGTCCTCGCCGCGCTCGATGGCGGCAAGGTCGCAGCCGATCATCTCGACGCCGTACTGGTCGAGCGTGCCGTCCTTTGCCAGCTCGACGGCGGCGTTCAGACCGGTCTGGCCGCCCAGCGTGGGCAGCAGCGCGTCCGGGCGCTCCTTCTTGATCACGCGCTCGATAAATTCGGCGGTGATGGGCTCGACATAGGTGCGGTCGGCCAGGCCCGGGTCGGTCATGATGGTCGCCGGGTTGGAGTTGACCAGGATGACCTCAAAGCCATCCTCCTTGAGCACCTTGCAGGCCTGGGCGCCGGAGTAATCGAACTCGCAGGCCTGGCCAATGACGATGGGGCCCGAGCCAATGACGAGGATGCGCTTGATGTCAGTACGTTTAGGCATGTTAGTTCTCCTCGGTCTCGGTCGTGGCGGAACCCTCGTCGGCAAAGTTCCAGCCCTGCAGGCGGTCCTTCGCGGTGTCGATGTCCAGGTAGTTCTCCTCGCCGTCCATGAGTCGCGTAAAGGCGGTAAAGAGATAGTGGGCATCGGTGGGGCCGGGCGAGGCCTCGGGGTGGTACTGGACCGAGAAGCACGGGGCGTCGAGCAGCTGAATGCCCTCGGCGGTGCCGTCGTTGAGGTTCACGTGCGTCAGGCGAATGCGGCCAAAGCGCTCGTTCATCACGACGGGCGCGATACCACGGCGCGCCCAGACGCGCAGATCGCCGTCGGCCGCATGCTCGGTCTCGCCGCCCGAAAGTTCGGGGACAAGCTTGCCCAAGCTGGGGAACAGCAGGCCAAAGCCATGGTTTTGCGCGGTAATTTCCACGCGGCGGCTGACCAGGTTCATAACCGGCTGGTTACCGCCACGGTGACCGAATTTGAGTTTTTCCATCTGGGCGCCGCATGCCAAGCTGATCATCTGGTGACCCAGGCAAATGCCAAAGACGGGCACCTTGCCGATCAGTTGCTGCACCTGCTCGTAGGTCTCTACCACGGCATCGGGGTCGCCGGGACCGTTGGACAAAAAGACGCCATCGGGATTCATGTCGAGTACCTGACGCGCGGGTGTATCCCACGGCACGACGGTGAGGGCGCAGCCAGCACGGACCAGACCCTCCAGGATGCCACGCTTGACACCGCAGTCGTACGCGACCACGTTGTGGCGGGCGGGAGCGGGGGCCGCAAGCGCAAAGCCATGCTCGGCAGGCAGATCGCTTCCGGCGAACGGATGGGGCGCAGGGCAGCTCACGGTCTTGACCAGGTTCTCCCCCACCAGCGTGGGAGCAGAGGCCAAGCGCTCGGCAAGCTCGTCGATGTCGAGGACCTCAGTCGAGATAATGCCCATCTTGGAGCCATTGTCGCGCAGGTGGCGCACCAGGGCTCGGGTGTCGACGCCCTCGATAGCGACGATGCCGTGTGCGCGCAGGTACTCCGGCACGCTGACGGCCGAGCGCCAGTTAGAAGGCGTGGCACACATGTCGCGCACGATCATGCCGCGCATGGCGGGAGCACTCGCAGGGCGTACGTCATCGCCGGGGAAGGCGGACTGGACATCGGTCTCGTCGATGCCATAGTTGCCAATCTGCGGATAGGTCATGGTAACGATCTGGCCAGCATAGCTCGGGTCGGTCATAACCTCAAAGTAACCCTCGAGTGAGGTATTGAAGCAGACTTCGCCGGTCGCGGTGCCCTCGGCACCACATGCACGGCCATAAAAAATGGTCCCATCCTCAAGGTACAGGATGCAGGGACCGCAAGCACCCTTGCTGGTTTTGGCCAGCATGCGCTGGCACAGTTCGCTGGGCGCGATGGTGCGGGCGGCAGCGCCCGCAATATGGTTGTTCGCCATAGTTCTCCTTCCCGGTCTCTCGGGACCGGCTTAAAGGTGTGTAGTTAGGCCTCGCGGTATTCTAACCGTAAGTATGCCTTATGGCCTTAATTACATAGAATTGTTTACAAAATGATAATTATGACTTCTTATGCATAATGATTTTTCTGGGACGGGGATTAAAAAATCATTCTGAAAGCAGAGCTTTGTCGCTGAGTAGTCAATTTGGGACGGGGCTATTTTAGCTGCCCCGTCCGTCAATCAACCTAACCGTCGTGCCACCAGCCGGGGTAGCTAAAATAGCCCCGTCCCAAATTGACTACTCGCCAACCGCATACATGACAGAATAATTTTTTAATCCCCGTCCCAGAAAAATCATCCCGCGTGGGCTTGCGGCTCACGCGGGATGTCATCGTTCTATGTGGCTGCGGACTACTTTTGCTTGTCCTGCTCAAGTAATTCGGACGGGGTGCGGCCAAGCTTGCCGCCACGGAAAATCTCGCGGCCGTGCAGGCGGTGCTCCAGGTCACGTTCGGCCTTTTCCTCGTCAATCTTAGTCTGGCTCACCGCCGGGTCCTCGATGAGCGACGATACCGAGTTCACCTGTTTCTGAATGCGCTCGGCAATGGTGTCATCCATGCTCACGATACGCATCTTCCAGTCGATATTGGTGGCGTTGGAAGAGCTCTTGGTCCAGACGAACGTCAGGATGGCACTCTGGTGGCCCTGGGCGGGAAACATGCCAAAGAAGGAATCATGCTGAATCCTGCTGTCCTCGTCGATATAGGCGTGGACGTTATACACCACACGGTCAATCTTGTCGTTGAGCAGGGCATTGGTTGCGAGCGCCGCCGCCTGAATCTGACCGTTGGACAGCAACTCTAGTTCATTGGCAGAAGACGTGTCCAGCACCGTCACCTCAACCGTGCCCGTACCCTCGTCGGCCTCGTCGACGGTAAAATCGAGCGGGAACTGCGTAAAGCCGTTGCCCCATTCAAGTCCACCTTTGAGCGCGGTCGAGACGGTATCCACCGAAACGCTCTCGGAGAGGTTCGCGGTGTTCAGGCGTCGCATCACGCCGTAGCCGATCTGCATGCCCACAATCAGCACCAAGATGCCGATAACCACGACCATGGCAGTTTTCGTAATGGTATGGCTCACCTGCGAACCCGAAGGATCGTCCTCGGACAGCGGGTCGATATGTTTTGCCTGGCTCGCGCGATCCTCGCTGCGCAGCCGCGCCAGTGTCGCCTTGTCACCGCGTTTGACGGCAGACTCTTTCTCGCGCATGCGCTCGGTACGCTTTTTGGCGAGTGTAGGATCCAAGACGCCGGATGCATCGATTTCGGAGAATAACTCCGTCACTTCTTCCGGAGTCAGATGGTTCTTATCAGCCATAACCTTCCTGTCATATCAATCAGTCGAGCTCGTGCGCACGCGCACCTTCGAACTGCATTCGATAGTAACGGGCATAAGTGCCGCCACGGGCGAGAAGCTCCTCGTGCGTGCCACGTTCCACAACGCGACCATGCTCAACCGTCGCAATCTCGTCGGCATGCTTAATGGTCGAGAGACGGTGAGCGATGATGATCGTGGTGCGGCCACGCGCCAAGCGCTCGAGCGACTCCTGCACCGCCTCCTCGCTCTCGTTATCCAGAGCACTGGTCGCCTCATCCAAAATAAGGATCTTGGGATTTTTGAGAAACACGCGCGCGATGGCGACGCGCTGCTTTTGACCACCAGAAAGACGGCTGCCGCGCTCGCCCACCACGGTGTCATAGCCCTGCGGAAGCGACTCGATAAAAGCATCGATGTTGGCGCGATGGGCCGCCTCGGCGACCTCTTCTGCCGTGGCGCCCGGCTTGCCATAGGCGATGTTCTCGCCAATCGTTCCGTCGAACAGATAGACATCTTGCTGCACCAGGCCGATGGATTGGCGCAGGCTACGTTGCGTCACGTCGCGCACATCCTGGCCGTCAATGCTAATGGAGCCGGCGGCAACGTCGTAAAAGCGCGGCAACAGCGAACAAGTCGTTGATTTGCCGCCACCCGAGGGACCAACCAAAGCGATGGTTTGACCGGGCTTAATGGACAGATCCATATGGTCGATAACGGGACGCGTCCCGTCGCCCGCGCCCAGCTCGACATCCTCGTAGCTAAAGCACACGTCGCGATACTCAACAGCGCCGGCCGTCACCTGCAGATCCGCAGCACCCGGCTTATCCTGAATATCGGGGACAGTCGAGAGCACCTCGTCCATGCGCTTAAAGCCGGCGATGGCTTTCTGATACGTCTCGGCCGAATTGACGAGCGTCTCAAGCGGCGTGCAGAACAGCGAAATGTAGAGCGCGAAGGTTGCCATATCGACCGCCTGCAGCTGGCTTTGGGCAACGAGCCAACCGCCCAGCAGCACCACGATTACATAGAGCACGCCCGAGAGCAGACCATACGTCGCGGTGTAGACGCCCATGGCGTGATACATGTTTTCCTTGGACGAAAGGTAGCGATCGTTAGAGGCACGGAACTTAGAGCGTTCGGTCTGCTCATTGGCAAAACTTTTGACCACACGCATGCCCGCCAGCGAATCCTGCAGCTGCGCATTGATGCCGCTGATCTTTTTGCGGTTATCGCTAAAGACCTCGCGCATGCGCATATTCTGCCAAAACATAATGACCGCGAACACCGCCGTCACCACGACCATGGCGAGTGCGAGCACCGGCGCAATGGTAAACAGAATCACAAACGAGCCAATGATCTCGATACCGCAAATAATGATCCATTCGGGCACGTGGTGCGCCGCCTCGCAGATATCGAACAGGTCGTTGACCACGCGGCTCATCATGTCACCCGAGCTGTTGCGATCAAAGTACGCAAAGCTAAAACGCTCGTACTGATCGAACAAGTCCTCACGCATCTTGGACTCCATGCGCGCGCCCATCACGTGGCCCCAATAGCTCACAAAGTAGCGGCAGGCGCAGCGGGTGGCATACATCAGCACCAGTCCCACCGCGATCATACCGATCGCCTGCATAATGGCAGTCTGGCCCTGGGTAAACAGCCCGCCGCACAGATTGCGCAGGATAATGGGAAACGCCAGGTCAATGGCGGCGAGCACCAGGGCGCAAATGGTATCGGCAACAAAAAGCCCCATCTGGGGCTTGTAGTAAGACAGAAAACGCTTCAGCATGTGATCCTCAAAGAAATATCAGCAACGTAAGACCCTGGGACAAAGCAATCAGTAGTACTTGTCCCAGGGCTATCCCCACTCGTTACAGCTCAGAACCACCAAGGCGGTGCGCGATGCTGTCGCAGGCAAGCGCGCCCACGACGGTCTTGGCATCCTCGATCTTGCCGTCGAGCACGGCATCGATCAGCTCGTGCAGCGGCACCAGGTCAACGTTGACAAACTCGTCATCGTCGGGGTTGGGCGCATCGAACTCGAGCTTGGTGGCCAGGTAGATGTGAATAATCTCGTCGCAAAAACCACAGGTCGTGACAATCGACGTTAAAAAGCGAATGCGCCCGGCCTTAAAGCCCGTCTCCTCATGCAGCTCGCGCCTGGCACAATCGAGCGGGTCCTCGCCTGGGTCGAGCTTGCCGGCGGGAATCTCAACCGTCACGCGGTCGATGGCGGTGCGGTACTGACGCACCAGTACGATCTTGCCGCTCTCGGTCAGCGCCACAACGGCCGCCGCACCCGGATGGCGAACGATATCGCGGGCGCTGCGGTGACCGTTGGGCAGCTCAACCTCAAGACGGTGGACGTCGAGGATCTTGCCCTTCCAGGCGCACTCCTCCGAAAGAATCTTCTCGTGCAGCTCGGCATCGTGCGGGTCGTCGTCGCCCAGCACCAGCGCCGGCTCGTCAGCGACCTCGCCACCAGGCTCGCCCTCGGCGTGCCCATACATGTGGCTGTCCTCTTCGACGATTTGCGCGTCCACGAGCTCTTCGTTCTTCTCGTCCATCCGTCTCATTCCTCTCGGATTTTAAGCATCCCAGGCGTCGCGGCCGCGCAGCGCGCGCAGGCCAATGTCGTGACGCAGGGTCTTGCCCTCAAAATCGATCTTCTCGCAAGCCTCGTAGGCAAGGTTGCGAGCGTTCTCGAACGTGTCGCCCAGCGCGGTCACGGCGAGCACGCGGCCGCCGTTGGTCACGAGCTGGCCGTCCACCACGGCGGTGCCGGCGTGATACACGGTCACGTTCTCCATGGCCTCGGCATCCTCGATGCCGGTGATGACCTTGCCCTTCTCGTAGCTGCCGGGATAACCCGCGCTCGTCAGGACAACGGCCACCGCCCACTCGTCACGCCAATCGAGCTCAATCTGGTCGAGCTCGCAGTTAGCGCAGGCAAGCATGACCTCGACCAGGTCGTTCTTAAGGCGCGGCAGCACGACCTGCGTCTCGGGGTCGCCAAAGCGGGCGTTAAACTCCAGCACCTTGGGGCCGGCGGGGGTAAGCATAAAGCCGCCGTACAGGCAGCCACGGTAATCGATGCCCTCGGCGGCGAGCTCGGCCACGGTCTGCTCCATGACCTTCACCATGGTGGCGTGCTCCTCGTCGGTCACGATGGGCACCGGGCTGTAGACGCCCATGCCGCCCGTGTTGGGACCAAGGTCGCCCTCAAGCGCGCGCTTGTGGTCCTGCGAGGTGGCCATGGGGCGCACGGTCTTGCCGTCGGTAAAGGCCAGCAGCGAGCACTCGGGGCCAACGAGCATCTCCTCGATAACCACGGTGTTGCCGGCGTCGCCAAAGGTGCCGCCAAAGCACTCGCGCACGGCCTCTTCGGCCTGCGAAAGCTCGGTTGCCACAATAACGCCCTTGCCCGCAGCAAGACCGTCGGCCTTCACGACCAGCGGAGCGCCCTGCTCGCGCACATAGGCGAGAGCCGAAGCCTCGTCGGTAAACGAGCCGTAGGAGGCCGTCGGAATGCCCGCGCGCTCCATGAGCTGCTTGGAGAACAGCTTAGAGCCCTCCATCTGAGCGCCCTCGGCACCCGGGCCAAAGCAGGGAATACCCGCCGCGCGCACGGCGTCGGCCACGCCCGCCACGAGCGGAGCTTCGGGGCCAATCACCACGAGTCCGCATCCGTGGCTCTGTGCAAACGCCGCCACGGCAGCAGGATCGCAATCGTCGAGAACCACGTTCTCGCCGCAGCTCGCGGTGCCGCCGTTGCCCGGGGCGATGTAGAGCTTGCCGGCGCGCGGTGATGCCGCGAGCTTGGCTGCCAAAGCATGCTCGCGGCCGCCGCTGCCCAACAACAGGATGTCGATGGTTTGAGTGTCCGCCTTCAAGGGTGCCTCCTCTATGGATTAACGGCCCGTCAACCATGCGGGCCCATTACAAGCAAATATACCCCTCGGCCGCCCGTCCGGGCTGCGAAGGGGTATATCGCAATAACCAAATAACGCCGATTACTTCCAGAATCGGTTGATGATCTGCTCGCGGCCGGCGCCAACACCGACAAACGTCACGCGCGTGTGCGCCAGATCCTCGACAAATGCCACGTAGTCCTGAGCCTCCTGCGGCAGCTCCTCAAAGCTGCGGCAGCCGGTGATATCGCACTTCCAGCCAGGAAGCTCCTCGTAGATGGGCTTGGCATGCTCAAAGCGCACCTGGTGCTCGGGCACGCTGGTGTAGCGCTCGCCGTCGACGTCATAGGCCACGCACACCTTAATGGTGTCGAAGACCGAAAGCACGTCGAGCTTGGTCAGGGCGATGTCGGTAAGACCGTTGACGCGCGAGGCGTAGTTGGCGATGGGACCGTCAAACCAGCCGCAGCGACGACGGCGACCGGTAGTCACGCCGTACTCATAGCCCTCCTCGGTCAGCGTATGGCCGGCCTCGGACTCGTAGGAAAGCTCAGTGGGCATGGGGCCTGCACCGACGCGGGTGATGTAGGCCTTCATGACGCCCAGCACGCGGTCGACGTTTTTCATGCCAACACCAGAACCGGTGATCGCGCCGCCGGCGGTGCAGTTAGAAGACGTGACAAACGGATAGGTGCCGTGGTCGATATCGAGCAATGTTGCCTGGGCGCCCTCAAAGAGCAGGGTCTTGCCCTCATCGATCATGTTGTTGAGCAGCAGGCTCGTCTCGGTGATGTACGGGCGCAGGCGCTCGGCCATGGGCAGGTACTCTTCACAGATCTGGTCCACGGTGTAGGTGGGCAGGCCGTAAAGCAGCTCGAGCTCGGGATTCACGCGGGCAAGAGCGGTTTCCAGCTTGTCGCGGAAGAGCTCCTCGTCCAGCATGTCCTGCATACGAAGACCAATACGAGCCATCTTGTCCTGATAGCACGGGCCAATGCCGCGCTTGGTGGTACCGATGCTCTTCTTGCCGAGCTTCTGCTCAAAGGCGCCGTCCAGGTCGACGTGATACGGCATGATCACGTGTGCGTTGCCGCTGATCTTGAGGTTCTTGGTGGTGATGCCATCGGCCTCGAACATGTCGATCTCCTCAAGGACAACCTTGGGGTTGACGACGCAGCCGTTACCAATCACCGACACGTGGTCGGCGTACATGATGCCGGAGGGCACCTGGTGCAGGCCGTACTTCTTGCCGTTGACAACGATGGTATGCCCGGCGTTGTTGCCGCCCGAATAGCGCACGACGGCATCGAAGTCGCCGGCGATCAGGTCGCAGATCTTACCCTTGCCCTCATCGCCCCACTGGGCACCGACCAAAACGGTTGACGGCATGTTTACTCCTTACATACATGGACTGTCTGCGCGCCATACGGCGGGCAGAAGCACAAAACATTCCCAGTATACCCGTGCAACGGGCGCCTGTCCTACTCCTCGGTATGCACCCCATCAAGCTCATAGAACTTGGTAGACGCCGGCAGAAACATCAGGTCGACGTCGCCGATCGGGCCCGAACGGTTCTTGGCCACGACAATACGCGTGACGCCCTCGTCGGGTCGGTCGTCGCGCGAGGCCTCAGCCTCGTCGGCGGAACGGTCCAAGAACATGACGATATCGGCGTCCTGCTCGATGGAGCCCGATTCGCGCAGGTCGGAAAGCTGCGGGCGCTTGCCGGTACGGGATTCGACCTGACGCGACAGCTGAGACAGCGCGATCAGCGGAATCTTGAGTTCCTTGGCCATAATCTTTAAGCCACGCGACATCTCGGAGACCTCGACGGTGCGGCTCTCGGAACGGCGTCCCGGCGGAGGACTCACCAGCTGCAGGTAGTCCAAGATAATGATGGCCTTCTCCTTGTTGTGGAGCATGCGGCGGCTCTTGGCGCGAATCTCGGTCACCGTGGTGCCGGGCGTATCGTCAATCAGAATATCGAGCTTGGACAAGGTCTGCGTGGCCTCGTTGATATTGGCCCACTGCTCGGGGCTAATGCGACCCATGCGAAAATCACTGATCGAAATCATGGCATAGGCGCAAATCAGGCGCTGGGCAATTTCCTTGCCCGACATCTCCAGCGAGAAAAAGCCGACGGTGTAGCCCACAGCGGCGGCATTGAGTGCCAGGTTTAGAGCGAACGAGGTCTTACCCACGGCGGGGCGGGCGCCGATAATGATGAGCTGGCCCTCACGGAAGCCCATAAGCATGCGGTCGAGTGACGGGAAGCCCGTGGGCACGCCCGCTGCCTGGCCACCGGCCTGGCACACTTCCTCGGCCTCGTTATAGGCCTCGACCATAAACTCGGTCAGTGTCTTGTAGCTCGACTTAACCTCGCGCGCCGTAACCTTGAGCAGCTTGCTCTCGGCCAGCTCCACGATCTCTTTGGTATCGGTGGGGGCGTTATAGGCCAGCGCGTTAATCTCGTTGGTGGCGCCAATCAGCTCACGCAGCATCGAGTCGCGACGAACGATGGCGGCATGGTGCTGCCAGTTGACGAGCGACAGGGTCTGACCCATCAGCTCCAAAATGTACGCCTCGCCGCCCACGGCATCGAGCTTGTTGATGCTTCGCAGGTAATCGATCAGCGAGATGGAGTCGATGGGAATGCGACTGTTGTACATATCGACCATCGCGGTATAGATGGTCTTATGAATGGGCCGGTAGAAATCATCGGGCTGCAGCTCGACCTGGGCTTCTTCGACCACCTCGGGCGATAGCAGCATGGCGGCCAGTACGTTGGCCTCTGCATCTTGGTTTTGGGGGAGACCCAACTTGGAGCCGCGGTCCTCGACCGTCAGCCATGTCTCCCTATCGTCATATGCCATGAGCATCCTCATTCATATCGCTTGCGAGCATCCATAGTATCAGCCACAGCTTTAAATCGAGGCGCGCCTTAACAATCATCACCGAACCAAACGGATGAACGGTCCCTTATGTGGAGCTACATCTCAATGTATGACGTGACGCCCACTCAGCGCAAAAAATAAAAGGGCGCCCCGGTCTCCCAGAGCGCCCTTCTTAGAACAAGATTGTTGCGTTGCAGCAAATGCTACTCAGCAGCAGCCTCGGTCTCGACCTCGGCGGTCTCGGCCTCGGCGACCTCAGCGGCCTCCTCGACCTCAGCCTCGGCAGCGAGCTCCTCGGCGGTAACGCCGACGAGAACGACAACCTCGGCCTTGATCTCGCGGTACAGCGAGATCGCAACGGTGTGGGCACCGGCAACCTTGATGGGCTTACCGAGCTCGACGCGCTTGCGGTCGATGTCCATACCGAGCTGATCCTTGATGGCGTCAGCGATCATAGCGGCGGTGACGGAGCCAAAGAGGATGCCCTCGTCGCCGACCTTGACGTCAACGGTGACCTGCTTGCCCTCGAGGGCAGCCTTGGTCTCGTTGGCGGTAGCCAGACGGACGGCCTCGCGCTTGGCGATGTTGTTGCGACGCTCGTCAAGCTGCTTGAGGTTGCCCTTGGTGGCGGCAACAGCAAGCTTCTTGGGGAACAGGAAGTTCTCAGCGTAACCCTGAGCGACCTCTACGACGTCACCCTCGCCGCCCTTGCCCTTGATCTCATCGAGAAGAATAACCTTCATGATGCGTCTCCCTTCTTAGCCGCGGTCGCGGTTGCCACGAGAGGAAACCACGGGGACGGTGTACGGCAGGAGAGCCATCTCGCGGGCGCGCTTGATGGCGTTGGCGATGTCATGCTGATGCTGCGTGCAAGCGCCAGTGACGCGACGGGGCTTGATCTTGCCACGGTCGGTCATGTACTTACGGAGAAGCTGAGTGTCCTTATAGTCGATGAACTCAGTGTTCTCCTTGCAGAACTGGCAGTACTTACGACGCGGCTGACGTGCAGAAAAATCATTAGCCATGTCAAAATACCTTTCATTTGGCAACTTCGGCGAACCGAAGCCGCCTCTCACTCAAAAATAGGTGAACAACCCTTAAAACGGGATGTCCTCATCGTAGACGTCGACCGCGGGCGGCGTAGCCACCGGTGCGGCAGGACGCGCTGCGGGCGCGGGAGCTGCGGGGGCGTAACCGCCCTGATCGTAGCCACCCTGGCCACCACGGGAGCTCATAAACTCGATCTCATCGACGATGACCTCAAGCTTGCTCCTGCGCTGACCGTCGCGCTCCCAAGAGCTGTAGCGCAGCTTGCCCTCGATCGCGACCTTGTTTCCCTTTGCCAGGAAACGGCTCACGGCCTCGGCGCGGGTGCCGAACATAGTGCAGTCGACAAAGTTGGGATAGTCCTCCCACTCGCCAGTCTGCGCATTGCGGCGGCGATCGTTCACGGCGACGCCAAAGGACAGAACCTGGGTTCCGCCGGCAGTGGCGCGCAGCTCGGGATCGCGGGTGAGGTTACCGGTGATGTTCACTCGATTGATGCTCATTACTCACTACTTCCTCTTGGGGCACAAGCCCAGTCCAAAACGACAGTCTTACTCCTGGTCGTCGCGACGGACGATCATGTGGCGGACCACAGCGTCGGTGATGCGCAGGACGCGATCAAGCTCGGCGATCTGGGTAGGATCTGCGTGGAAGTTGATGAGGGTGTAGTCACCATCGGTGAGGTCGTTGATCTCGTAGGCGAGCTTGCGCTTGCCCCACTCGTCAACGGAGTCGACCTTGCCAGCGCCCTCAGCGATCGTGGTATCGATACGCTTCATAACAGCGAGACGAGTCTCGGGGTCGAGCGACGGGTCAACAAAGAACAGCAGTTCATAAGCCTTCATATTGTCACCTCCTCTGGACAAATGTGGCTTCAGGTCGTGAAGGTGCGCCTGAAGCAGGAAAAGACTTGGTAATAGTATCTTTCAACCTCCCAGGCTGCAAGAATATGCAGCTACAACCTCATGACCTCCACATATGTCCATACTCGCACGGCCTTTCTTGCATATTCCAACCAAATGCTGTCCAAGAGCTTGACGGATTTGAGGACAAGGGCGGGTACATACCGACTTTCTGCCAGATAACCGCAAGTCGCTCGCAGCATGGCTGCGGTCACAAAATGCATACCAGCGGTACAACGCGACATTTTGAATTATTAAACTTGATTCCCGACCGTCCGTAACTACCTCATTTGAACAGTTCGCCTGGGCCGATTACGCAGGTCATCGATTGGTTTCGGCACGGTTGGGCAAACGACGGAGCGATGCAATTTAAAAAATGCCAAGTTTTTGGTTTGCACTTTGCGATTCCTCGTGTATACTGACTTTCGCATTTAATGGAGAGTTGTCCGAGTGGCCGAAGGAGCACGATTGGAAATCGTGTAGGCGTCAAAAGCGTCTCCAGGGTTCAAATCCCTGACTCTCCGCCAGTTAATTCCAAAGCAGGCCTTTGTGCCTGCTTTGTTTTTACCCCACGCGGAGGGGTGGCAGAGTGGTTGAATGCGGCGGTCTCGAAAACCGTTTGGCCTGTATAAGGTCACGAGGGTTCGAATCCCTCCTCCTCCGCCATTTTGGTTGAGAAAGCTCCCAACAAAGGGAGCTTTTTTGTTTTGATTCCCTTACAGACAAATACGGCGGCGGAGGAGGGGTTCGAACCCGACAGGGCGTTCAACACCAACCCAAATCTCCAAACATGTACATCACCCTCCAAAGATGTCAAAAAATGTCGTTTTTGGATGCTGATGTACATGTTTGGAACCTGTGACCGCGCCCAGTTCCGACCGTTTACCGAGCAATGGGGTCACGACCTCCCACAACCATGTACTATGTACGGGCATTTTCCAATCCAACTACCCAAAGGAACCCACCTTGCCCGTCATCGCCACTGTAATCGTTACCGCACACGCCTCGGATGCCATGGTTGCCATCCCGTTTTGGCTCGAGATGTTCGCTGTCGTCGCGGCGTCGATTTCGGGTGTACTGGTTGCGCGCGAGCACAAACTCGATCTGGTGGGCGCCGTCGCGCTCGCCGTGGTCTGCGGTCTGGGCGGCGGTCTTTTGCGCGATATGACGCTCCAGGTGGGCAACGTCTACATCCTTAACCAGCCCATGGCGCTTCCGCTGTCCATCGCCACGGCGGCCATCATCTACATCTTCCCTGCCATCGTCGACAAGCCCGACAAGCTCATCCCCCTGCTCGACATCATCTCGGTGGGTATTTATGCGGCAACCGGCGCAGATAAGGCGCTCGTGTACGGATTTGCACCGGTCGTGTGCATCATGATGGGCTTTTTTACCGCGGTAGGCGGCGGCATGCTGCGCGATGGTTTTATGGGCGTGGTGCCGGGTATTTTCCAGCGCACCAACTTCTATGCCATCGCGGCTATCGCTGGATCGGCAAGCTATGTTTGCCTTGTCATGAGCGGCTTGGTCAGCAATGTCGTCGCGCTGGTCGTTTGCGTCGCAGTGACCATGGGCCTGCGCTGGCTCTCGCTGCGCTTTGACATCAAAAGCCCCACCGAGGACGATATCGCGCGTTTCCTACATCGTAAAAAATAGATAGCACGGCCCGGCCCATCGCAAGGTGACAGCCTATCTACAACCGGCCGCAGGCCCGATATCCCGCGACGCCTTACGTAGGCAATTGCCCATGCAGAATACTGCAACCGCGAGTTTCTTTTAGAGCGAAGGCGCAATGGGTACCATATTGGGCGTATGCAAATCACCAAGCAAAGGATTCACCATGCCTCACAACCAACCCGCGGCGGCGCAACGTCACAACATGCGCGGACACCTCATTATGGCCTTCGCGCTTATCGCGCTGGCGTTTACCGCGCTGCCTTCCATGGCATTCGCCGGCACCGACACCGCGGGCAATGTTTTCGTGTCCGACGGGGATTCCAGTCCATCCGGCGTCGGGGGCGATCTGTACTGGGCCGGTCAAAGCCTTAGCCTGGATGACGCGTCCATCGACCGCGATATCATCGCCGCCGGCGAAAGCCTGTCGATTCGCGACTGCACCGTAGGCGGCGCCGTTCGCCTGGCGGCGCGCACCATCGATATCGCCAAGACCACCATTGATGGAAGCGTGACAGTTGCCGCTCAGCACGTCGTACTTAACTCCGGCAGTACCGCCAATTGCTTCTATGCCGCAGGTGAGACGGTTGCCCTGCGCGGCTCCGCCAAGTCGGCAGTGCTCGCGGGCAGTACGGTAACCATCGACGGCACTGTCGATGGCGATGTTGAGGTCTGGGCCGACAAGCTGGTGCTCGGCAAAAACGCCAACATCACCGGCACCGTAAACGCTCATGTCTCACAGGATCCCGAACGCGCCGACGGCGCCAAAGTGGGAGCCCTCAAGATCGACCGCACCGAGAACGAGGATACCTCCACCATCAACGACGTCATCGGCGGCATCGTTGCCGCAGCTCTTTCCACCTGCTTTGTCGCGATTCTCCTTGAGCTCGTCTTTCCGCGTGCAACAGCCAGCGCGGCCGGCATGCTTCACCAGCACCCCGCCCCGCTGTGGGTGAGCGGTCTTTTGGGCACGGTAGCCGCCGTTCCCGCCATCTTGCTGCTCATCATCTCTATTGCCGGCCTGTCGCTCGCCGGAGCCCTGATGTGCGGCGTCATCGGCATCGCCCTGGTCTCGGCGGCCTTTGCGGGCACCGCGGTCGCACGCATGGTCGGGCACAGCCAGAACCGCTACGCCATGGCCGCCGTGGGCGGCGCCATCGCCGGCGCCCTTACAGCACTTCCCCTTATGGGCAACTTTATCAGCGGCGTAGCCTTCGTCTTTATGCTGGGCTATCTCATTCAGATCATCTGGCGCAACGCCCACGTCAAACCGCAAAAGGCCCCCAACACCCCGGGCCTTCCCTCCGCCTAACCGCCAACCACCGCAAAGGTGTCCTTCCTCTTTGTGGTGGTACAAAAAGGGCGCCGGCCGCGATGGTCGACGCCCTTTCTTGTGAATGCTACAGAGCTCAGCGCTTATTTGTTGACCTGACCGGCGCGAACGGCAGCCTTCTTGCGATCGGTGGCGTTGAGCAGACGCTTGCGCAGACGGATGTTCTTGGGGGTGATCTCCACCAGTTCGTCATCGGCGATGTACTCCAGCGCCTCCTCCAGCGAGAAGGTGCGAGGCGGCACCAGCTGCACGGAGATATCGGAGGTCGAGGAACGCTGGTTGCCCAGGTTCTTGGTGCGGGCGATGTTGACGACCATGTCGCCGGCCTTGCTGCGCTCACCCACGATCATGCCCTCGTAGCACTCGACACCCGGCTCAACAAACAGCTGGCCGCGCTCCTGCAGCGTGCCCAGAGCGTAGGCAACGGCCTTCTCGGTGGTCATGGAGATCATGGCGCCGTTCTGACGGTTGCCGATCTCGCCGGCGTAAGGACCGTACTCCAGGAAGGTGTGATAGAACACGCCCTCGCCGTGAGTGACGTTCATGATGCGGTTCTTAAGGCCCATGATGCCGCGAGTCGGGATCTTAAACTCAAGGTGCGTCACGATGCCCGAGGTGTCCATGCTGGTCATAATGCCGCCAGAGGTGCCAAAGACCTCGACGACCTTGCCCGAGTACTCGTCCGGGCACTCGACGACAGCCTGCTCGACGGGCTCCATCTTGTTGCCGTTCTCATCCTTCTTAAACAGAACGCGGGGACGGCCGACCTGGAACTCAAAGCCCTCGCGACGCATGGACTCCATCAGGACGGACAGGTGCAGAATGCCGCGGCCCGAGACCTCGACGCCGCTCTTGTCCTCGAGCTCCTCAATCTTCATGGTCACATTGTTCTCGGCCTCATTGAACAGGCGCTCCTTGAGCTGACGAGCGCCCACAATGTCGCCATCGCGGCCGACGAGCGGAGAGGTCGAAGCCTCGAAGACGATGGACAGGGTCGGCGGATCGATCTCGATAGGCTCGAGCTCGACGGGGTTCTCGGGATCGGTGTAGACATCGCCGATGTCGGTGCGCTCGATACCCACGACGGCGGCAATGTCGCCGGCGCCGACTTCCTGGCACTCGGTGCGGCCCAGGTAGTCGAAGGTAAAGAGCTGCTTGACGGTAGCGGTGGCGCTGGAACCGTCGTTCTTGACGACCAGGATCTGATCGCCCTGGCGAATGCTGCCGGAGTACACACGGCCAATGCCGATGCGGCCGACAAAGTTGGAGTGGTCGATGGTCACGCACTGCATAGCGAGCGGCGCGGTCTCGTCAACCTCGGGCGCGGGCATGTCGTCGATGATCATGTCGAGCAGCGGGTACATGTCCATGTTGCCGTCGTTGGGGTCAAGGCGGGCAAAGCCATTCATGGCGCTGGCATAGACCACGTGCTCCATGGCAAACTCGAGCTGGTCGTCGGTGGCGCCCAGGTCGGCCATAAGGTCCAGACAGTCGTTGTAGGCCTTCTCGGGGTTGGCGCCCGGACGGTCGATCTTGTTGATGACGATCATGATCTTAAGGCCGGTGTCGATGGCGTGACGTAGGACAAAGCGGGTCTGGGGCATGGGGCCCTCAAAGGCGTCGACCAGCAGCAGAGCGCCGTCGGCCATGCGCAGCACGCGCTCGACCTCACCGCCAAAGTCGGCGTGGCCCGGGGTGTCGATGACGTTGATCTTAACGTCCTTGTACTCGATAGAGATGTTCTTGGCGAGAATCGTGATGCCGCGCTCGCGCTCCTGGTCGTTGGAGTCCAGGACGCGATCCTCGACCTGCTGGTTGGCACGGAAGGCGTCCGTGGCACGCAGGAGCTTGTCGACCATCGTCGTCTTACCGTGGTCGACGTGGGCAATAATGGCGATGTTCCTCAGATTGTCTACGCGCATGTAGTTCCCCTATCTTCTCTCTATATACAAACGGCACGCGTATGCGACCCGTCCAGCAACACAACGCTCGGCGGGAATATTGAGCCTTTTACCGAAAACTCGTTTATTTTAGCGATTCTAGATGAGAGGGGTTTCCTCACCTGCAGGTTCAGGGTCGCTCCACATAAAACCATCGCCGGCGCCCATGCCCTCGTACAGCACATATGCCGAAAAACCGCTCTCGAGCGTGGTCTCGAAGAAGCTAACGAGCAAAGCGTCGTGATATCCACCCTCGATCTCCACACAGCCGGTGTAGCCGATGGCATAGCGGGCGATGCGGCCCAGGCCTTCGTCCTTGAGACCCATCTTGTGCTCGGAGATAAAGTTGGTGGCAGCCTCCAGGCATGCTTCCTCACCGTCCTCGTCGAGAGCCGCAAGGTAGCGGTTGGAGGCGGCATCCTCGATCGCCACGACAACGCCCGGGTTTTCACCGGCGGCAAGGTCGTCCAAAAACGCACCGATCAGATCGCACACCATGGCGTCGAGCTCGGCGGAGACGTTACCGGCGTCCTGCATATCCTGTGCCATCTTTTGACCTTCCCATCGCATTCGGCGTCGTTATAACTCCTGTGCCTCGGCCGCGATTCTGGCGGCAGCGTCACGGGCGCGAACCATATCCGCCGCGCGCTTGTCGAGCACCTTGATCTGGTTGGTCAGCATTACCGCATCGACCACGCCCCAGATCACCAGGCCCGTCGAAATCGAAAACCCAAGCGCACCAACTGTACCACGAAGCCGCGACAAGATTACCGCAGCAAGCGCGGAGACAACAACCATCTTGATATAGGAGTCACGGCGCTCGCGAAGAGTGCGAGCCTGCGTCACATACGCAATGCGCGCGGCCTCAAATGCCTCGGCGCGCATATGGGCCTCACGCGCGATAGCGGCTGCTTCGGCCGACACGCTGGTGCCCATCAGCGCTCGCCGTGCATCGTGCTCAACCGACATTTAGAAATCATCGGGCGAGAGCGTGTGGACAAACTCGTCAAACTTCTCGAACTCACTCTCGTCGTCAACCTCGTCGGCAAGCGGAGAGACGGTGCCCAAGCGATTCATGATGTCGTCCTCCACAAACATGGGGGCATTGCTGCGCACGGCAAGGGCGATAGCGTCGCTCGGTCGTGCGTCAAGCATATGCTCGCCCCTATCGGTGTGCACGACGACCGTCGCGTAGAACACCGGCGGCTCGGCGCGCACGATCTCGATACGCTCGATCTTCGCTCCCACCACTTCGATGGTATCGAGCAAAAGATCGTGGGTGATGGGGCGATCGGTGCGGCCGGTATCGATACCGCGGCTGATGGCCGCTGCCTCGTAGGAACCGGTCTGGATGGAAAGAGAGCGCAGCGGCGCGGACGAATCCGACTTACGGCAACGCTCGCGCAAGACGATCAGCGATGGCACGGGACCGGCGGCCATGACGATGGTCTCTATGTCGACACGAACCATGGAACACCTCCGGTACGTTGTTATTGGCATGCGCGGCAGCTCCGCCGCGTTGAATAGCTATACTACCCAAACTTTCGCACCGCACACAAAAACTTATTGGATAGGTAAGAAAAGAGCCCCGAGGCAATAGCTCGGGGCTCTTTACGTTTTAGATGGTGGACCTGACAAGATTCGAACTTGTGACCTCCCGGTTATCAGCCGGACGCTCTAACCAACTGAGCTACAGGTCCATCATGGTGGAGGTTAGGGGGATCGAACCCCTGACCTCAGGCTTGCAAAGCCCGCGCTCTCCCAGCTGAGCTAAACCCCCACGGAGACAGTAATAAACACCCCAGCGGCGACTCGGCTCTCGCTGGGGTGTTTATTGCGAAAGAAAGTGGTGGACCTGACAAGATTCGAACTTGTGACCTCCCGGTTATCAGCCGGACGCTCTAACCAACTGAGCTACAGGTCCATCGCGCAAGGGATATATTAGACGAGTCGTTACGCGCGCGTCAACAACTTTTTTGAAAATCTTTGGGAGGGGTGGTCGCTGGGCTGGCGAGATAGTGTTGGTTTGCTGCTCGGGCAGTCCTGCGCAAGACGAAGGCCACATTAAGTGGCCTTCTTTGCGTGCGGAACTCGCGAAAAACCAACACTATCTCGCCAGCCCAGCGACCATGGGGTCCCAAGGTTTTCAAAAAAGCGGTCGGCGCGCAGGTGCGCCGACCGCCGATATATGGGGTCTGATGATTATTACCAGCTAGGGCCTCTTACTCGTCTAGGAGATCCTCTGGCATGTCGTTGCCGTCGCCTGGGTCGACTGGGGCCTCTTCGGTGACGTCTGCGGTCTCAGCACTTTCGCCCTCGGGCTTCTCTTCGGCGGCCGTCATGCGGGCAACGGCGCACACGCGGTCGTCATCGCTTACGGTCATCATCTTGACACCCTGCGTGGTTCGACCGGTCTGGCTGATCTCGTCGGTCTTGACGCGAATGACCGTCGCGCCCTCCGTCACGATAAACAGCTCATGCTGCGGGCCGACCGCCTTCATGGCCGCAAGGTTGCCCTTGCGCTCGGTCATTTGGATGGTGTAGACACCCTGGCCGCCGCGGTTTTGCTCCGGATAATCCGAGACCGGCGTGCGCTTGCCGTAGCCGCACTCGGTAATGACAAACAGGTCGCCCTCGCCGTTGGTGACCTCCATGCCCAAGACACTCACGCCGTCCTTCATGCCAATGCCGCGGACACCGCTGGTATCGCGGCCGGTAGCGCGAACCTGGTCCTCGGGGAACATGATCGCCTTGCCCGCAGTGGTGGCCATGATGATCTTATCGCCCTCGCGCACGCGGCGCACGGCGAGCAGCGCGTCGTCGTCCCTCAGGTTGATGGCGATGAGGCCATCGCGGCGGCTGCGATCATAGGCGCTCATCACGGTCTTTTTGACCATGCCGTTCTTGGTGGCAAACATCAGGTACTCATCGGCGGGGAACTCACGACAGCTAATGACGCTCGCGATCTTCTCGCCTTCCTCAAAGGGAAGCAGGTTGACGATTGCGGTGCCGCGCGCCTGGCGCGTACCAACCGGCAGCTCGTGCACCTTCAGACGGTAGACCTTGCCCTTGCTCGAGAAGAACAGCACATACTCGTGGGTGGACGCGATAAACATCTCGTCGATAACGTCGTCCTCTTTAAGGTTGACGCCCGACACGCCCTTGCCGCCGCGCTTCTGGGCGCGGTAAGCGGCCACCGGGATACGCTTCACATAGCCGGTGTGGGTGATCGTCACGACCATGTCCTCGTCGGCGATGAGGTCCTCGACGTCCAGATCCTTCTCGACCTGGCTGATCTCGGTACGGCGCTTGTCGCCAAACTTCTTGGAGATCTCGCGCATCTCTTCCTTGATGACGCCCAGTATCTTCTCCTCGTGCGTCAGCAGGTCCTCGTAGTAGGCGATAGCACGGCGCAGGCCGTCCAGCTCTTCCTGGATCTTGTCGCGCTCCAGGCCGGTCAGGCGACGCAGCTTCATCTCGAGGATGGCCGTGGTCTGCTCGGGCGTAAAGCCAAAACGCTCAATCAGGCGGCTGCTGGCCTCGGCATCGGTCTGCGAGGAGCGGATGATGCTAATGACCTCGTCGATATGGTCGAGGGCCATAAGGTAGCCCTCAAGGATATGTGCACGGGCCTGGGCCTTTTTAAGGTCAAAGTGGGTGCGGCGGGTGACTACGTCGACCTGGTGGTCGATGTAGTGCTGCAGCATCTCGCGCAGGCTCAGGCATTTAGGAACGCCATTGACGAGTGCCAGGTTGTTGGCACCAAAGGTGGTCTGCAGCGAGGTGTACTTATACAGGTTGTTAAGTACGACCTGCGGGATAACGCCCTTCTTGAGCTCAATGACCAGACGGATGCCCTTTTGGTTGGACTCGTCGCGCATATCCGAGATGCCCTCGATGCGCTTGTCGTTTACGAGCTGGGCGATTTTCTCCTGCAGGGTGCCCTTGTTGACCATGTAGGGAATCTCGGTAAAGACCAGGCGGCTGCGGCCGGTCTTGGTGGACTCCACATGGGCCTTGGCACGCACGGTGATGGAACCGCGGCCGGTCTCGTAGCTCTGCCTAATGCCGGCGCTACCCATGATGATGGCACCGGTGGGAAAGTCCGGGCCGGGCATAATCTGCATGAGCTCGTCGACGGTGGCGTCGGGGTTGTCGATCAGGTAGCAGGTGGCCTCGATCGCCTCGGTGAGGTTATGCGGGGCGATATTGGTGGCCATGCCTACAGCGATGCCTTGGCTGCCGTTAACCAGCAGGTTGGGGAAGCGAGCGGGCAGTACCACGGGCTCGGCGAGCGACTCGTCGTAGTTGGGCTGCCAGTCGACGGTATCCTTCTGCAGGTCGCGGAGCAGCTCCATGGCGGGCTTTGCCAGACGGCTCTCGGTGTAACGCATAGCTGCGGCACCGTCGCCGTCGATGTTGCCAAAGTTGCCGTGGCCGTCGATAAGCGGCGTGCGCATGGAGAACCACTGCGCCAGACGAACCATGGTCTCATAGACCGCGGAGTCGCCGTGGGGGTGGTACTTACCGATAACTTCGCCGACCGTCCAGGCCGACTTCTTGTGCGGGCGGTTGGGGTAGATGCCGCTCTCGTTCATGGCGTACAGGATGCGGCGGTGCACCGGCTTTAAGCCGTCGCGCACGTCCGGCAGGGCGCGTGCCGTAATGACCGACATCGAGTACTCGATAAACGACTGCTTCATCTCGCGGCCAAACTCCGAAATCTGGAGCTGGCCGCCGTTGATGTCCTCGCCGGCCGAGGCACCGCGATCGACCGCGCCAAAGCTCTCCTCGAGCTCGGCGTCGTCATCCTCTTCCTCTTCATCCTCGACATCGGGGTTGTAGGAATCCGGATCGCCGTCCTCGCCCTGCTCGGCGCGGGCGAGCAGGCGCTTCAGATCATCGGGCATACCGGCGTCGCCGGCCTCGTCCATACCCTCGTTGTTGTTGATATCGTCTGCCACGTTACCTCCTCATGGTTTGCGTGGTCCATTAGTTCCCTACCACGGAGACGGCTTTTCCAGGTGCCGCAGATTCGCCCGAAAGAGGAGGGAAGCGTACTTGGGTACGCAACCGACGATTGAGGGCGAAGGTGCGGTGGCTGGGAAAGCCGAACAGGTTAGGCATCTAAGAAGCGTGCATCATGCGCGTGTTTTTCAATGTACTCGCGGCGATAGCCCACCTCGGAACCCATGAGCTCGCGTACGGCACGGTCCGCCACCACGGCATCCTCGATCGTCACGCGCTGCAAAATGCGGGTCTTGGGGTCCATCGTCGTCGAGGCAAGCTGCTTGGGGTCCATCTCACCCAGGCCCTTGTAGCGCTGGACGGTATAGCCCTTGCGCTTCTTGGTGATCTTGCCATCCTTGGCCTTGCCGTCCTCGTCGTTGTCGTCGGGGTTCAGGCCCAGGCTCTGAATGGTGTCGCGCAGAATCTCGTCTTCGGGCTGTCGGCCGTTGGGATACACGTAGTGAATCTTGTTGCGCACCTTAATGCCAAAGATGGGCGGGCAGGCAACATAGACATAGCCGGCATCGATCAGCGGACGCATGTACTTGTAGAAGAACGTCAGCAGCAGGATGCGGATATGCGCACCGTCGACATCTGCATCGGTCATGATGATGATCTTGTGGTAGCGCGCCTTGGTGATATCGAAGTCGCCGCCGTCGCCGGCGCTCGTCGTGACGCCGCAACCGATCGCGGTGATCAGCGACTGGATGGTGTCGCTCGAGAACGCACGATGGTCACCCACGCGCTCGACGTTCAGAATCTTGCCGCGCAGGGGCAGAATCGCCTGGATGTCTCGGCGGCGGCCGTCCTTGGCCGAACCGCCTGCCGAGTCTCCCTCTACGATGAAGAGCTCGGTCAGCTCGGCATCGCGCACCGAGCAGTCGGCGAGTTTGCCGGGCAGCGACGCCGTCTCGAGCAGGCTCTTGCGACGGGTCGCCTCGCGCGCCTTGCGGGCGGCGTTGCGGGCCTTGCAGGCCTGCTGCGCCTTCTTGACGATCTCGCGGGCGGGCTTGGGGTGCTCCTCGAGGTAGTCGGCAAGACCGTCGGTCACGATCTTGAGCGTAAGCGTGCGCATGTAGGAACTACCGAGCTTGGCCTTGGTCTGGCCCTCAAACTGCGGATCGGGCAGCTTGACCGAGATGACGGCCGAGAGACCCTCGCGCACGTCGTCACCGCTCAGGTTGGCCTCTTTCTCCTTAAGCAGGTTCTGCTTGCGGGCGTAATCGTTAATCACGCGGGTGAGGGCGGTGCGGAAGCCCTCGAGGTGCATGCCGCCCTCGGGGGTGTAGATGTCGTTGGCAAACGACATGACGTTCTCGCCATAACCGGCGTTCCACTGCAGGGACACCTCGACCTCGCCCATCTTGGCCACGGGCGCATCCGGGTCCGATTTGCCCTCAATGTAGATGGGCTCCTTAAAGGCCTCGGGGACGTCCTTGCCGTCGTTGAGGAACTTGACGAAGTCGATGATGCCGCCCTCGTAGCAAAACTCCTCCACGCGGGGAGCCGCCTCACGCTCGTCAGTCAACACGATCTTGAGGTTCTTGTTGAGAAACGCCGTCTCTTGCAGACGATTGTGCAGTGTATCGAAATCGTAGACGCAGGTCTCGAAGATCTCGTCGTCGGGCCAGAAGGAGACGGCGGTGCCCGTCGAATCCGAGGTGCCCACGACCTCCATCTTCTTGACGGTCTTGCCGCGCGAGAATTCCATCTCGTAGATATTGCCGTCGCGGCGCACCTGTACGACCACGCGCTTGGACAGGGCGTTGACAACGGAGATGCCCACGCCGTGCAGGCCGCCGGAAACCTTATAGGCCGAGTTATCGAACTTACCGCCGGCGTGAAGGATCGTCATGACGACCTCGAGCGTCGGAATCTTTTTGACAGGGTGCTCGTCGACGGGGATGCCGCGCCCGTTATCGACGACCGTAATGGAGTTGTCGGCGTGGACCGTCACCTGAATCTCGGTGCAGAAACCGGCCATGGCCTCGTCGACGGAGTTGTCAACGATCTCCCACACCAGGTGGTGCAGACCGCTGGCGCTCGTCGAGCCGATATACATGCCCGGGCGCTTACGGACGGCTTCGAGACCCTCGAGGATCTTAATTTCGCCGCCATCGTAATCGTTTTCGTTTGCCACACGTCCTCCTTCGGTTAAGAAAATCTGTATAGCCTTACTATTTTATCGTAAAAAATACCCTCGGGGACGAGGGTATTTGCCTATACAAGGCCACCAGATGCGATTTAAGACTCTTTTTTGCTTTGCACGCCCTTGGCCCACTCGGCACTGGCCCTCATGGCGTTCTGGAGGGCCTCACGCAGTTTTTGGTCTTCGATGGGCGATACCTGGCGCTCGATCTCGGCGCGCTCGGCTTCATTCAGGTCGGCATGCGGCGCGGGCGGGCGCTCGGTCGCGACCGGGCGCAGGCGCTCTTTTGCCGCGGGCGGCGTGTGGCCGGGACGGGTCGTCTTAAATACCAGGCCATCCACATGCGCGCCGGCACGCTCCATGCGTGCGCGGATTATCTCGCGCAAAAGTGTCATCTCCTGTGTCCACGAGGGCGAATCGAGATACACCAGCAGCTCGTTGGACTCGGGAAGATAACGCAGCCCCGTCACATGCCGGCCCTCGCGCGTGCCCGAGCACACCGCGTTCCAAGCACGGTAGACCGCGCGCGATTCCTCGGCGGCCTCCATTTGCGCACGACGCTCGGGCGTAGCCGATGCCAAGATGCGCTGGCGCTCGGCACCCAAAAAGTCACTGAAGGCAGCCGTGCCGTTCTCACGCTCGTAATTAGCATGCCTCACCCATGCTCACCACCTTGGCTCGATCAAGTAACTCATCGGTAAAGTATCCCAAATTGGTGGTGGTTATGACTGTCTGGATGTCGTCGCCGATCAGCTGCAAAAAAGCGGCGCGGCGATCGCCGTCGAGCTCGCTCATCACGTCATCCAAAAGCAGCAGCGGGGCGGTACCCAGAATATCGCGGGCTACGGCCACCTCGGCCACCTTCCAAGCCAGAACCAACGTACGTTGCTGACCCTGACTAGCAAACGAGCGAGCCGAGCGGCCGGCGACCGAAAACTCAATCTCGTCGCGGTGCGGACCCACGAGTGTCACGCCGCGGCGGATTTCCTCGTCGGCGCGCTCGTCGAGCGCCGCGAGCATGTGCTCGTATGCCCAGCCCCTCAGCTCCTCGCGGTCATCGGTCTGGGGCAGCTCTCCCAACGTGGACGCATAGGCCACATCGGCCTCCTCCCCGGACGCAACCAGCCCGTAGGCATTGCGCACGTGGGCATCCAAGCGATCGAGCAGGGCCAAGCGGTGCACCAGCAGGGCCGATCCGGCGCGGGCAATCGACTCATTCCACGCACCGAGCATCTCACGGCAGCACCATGTCTCTTTGAGCAGGGCGTTGCGCTGCGTCACGCAGCGGCCATAGGCGCTTGCCAGATCGGCATAGCGGGCGCTCAGCTGCACGCCAAAGTCGTCGAGCGCGGCGCGACGCACGCTGGCACCACGCTTAACCATATCCAGATGATCGGGGCAGAACAAAACACTCGGCAGCACGCCGCGCACGCCAGAGGCGGCACATCGCTTGCCGTTGCGGCTAAACGAACGCTTACCGTCCTCCACGCATAGGCCCATGTCCAGCACGCGGCCATCGCCCTCGAGCCTAAGCTCGGCCTTGCACAAACCCGTGCCGTCGTGCACAAGCTCGACGGCAGTGGAATGCCTAAACGAGGCGCCGCTCGTTAGCAGCTGCAGCGCCTCTATGAGGTTGGTCTTTCCCGCCGCGTTGGGCCCCGCGAGCACCGTCACGCCATCGCTCAGTTCCAGGCGATAGCTATCGAAGCTGCGGTAGCGCGCGACGGAAAGATCGCGGGCGAACATGGCCATAGGGCGCCGCTAGATGCGCACCGGCATGACCAGGTACAGATAGTTGATCTTGTCGTAGGACTTAAAGATGCCGGCCTGCGAGTAGCTCTTGAGCTCCAGCGTGATCTCCTTCTCCTTGGACAGGGCGTTGAGACAGCCAAAGATGTAGTGGTAGTTAAAGGCAATGGTGCCCGACTCGCCCTCGGCCTCGACATCGATCGTCTCCTGCGCCAGATCCTGGTCATTGGAGATGGAGGACAGGCCCATCTGGCCGTTCTCGACATCGATCTCAAACTTGACGGCGGGGTTGGCGCTCGCGATGACCGCCACGCGCTTGAGGGCGGCATTAAAAGCCGCCACGTCGATCTTGACGCTCGTTACGCACGAATCGGGGATGAGCTGCTTGTAGTTGGGATACACACCCTCTATGCGGCGCGACACGTAGGTGGTGTTGCCGGCTTCAAAGACAACCTGGGTGTCGGTGGCACCGATCATAATGGTCGCCTGGCTCGCCATGATGCTCAGGGCGTCGTTGAAGGCATCGGCCGGCACGTTGAGCTCAAAGGAGCCCTCGAGCGTCGAGGTCTCCACCTGCGTATCGCACACGGCCAGACGGAAGGAGTCGGTCGCCACCAGGCGCACGGTGTTGTTTTCGACTCTCATATGCACACCGCCCAGGATGGGGCGGGCCTTGTCGGTCGAGGTGACGCGCCACACGCGGCCGACCATCTCGGACAGAATGTCGGTCGGGAGCTCAACGGCGCTCTCGATGGCATAGGCCGGGAACTCGGGGAAATCGTTGGCATCGAGCGTATTCAGGCGGAAGGAACTCTTCTCGCAACCGATCAGCACCTGGCGCTCCGAAAGCTCAAAGGTAACTGGGGCATCGGGAAGGGTCTTGGTGATGTTGGAGAGCATCTTGCAGGGGATTACCATCTCACCTTCCTCTTCCACATGTGCCGCGATGCGGTGACGAATCGAGATAGTGTAGTTAGAGGTTTGGAATTCCAAGATGCCGTCTTGTGCCTTGATGAGCACGCCCGACAGAATAGGGAGGGTGGATGCCGAAGCGACACCCTTCATGACGACGCCGATTGCTTGCGTAAGCGAGCTCTGGCTGACGGTGAACTTCATCTTTTAATACCTTTCTATAGATATAAATATCTTAATAATAGTAATAGTACTGACGAAACTGTTGATTACTCCCAAACATGCAGGTCAAACCCAAAAAGAGAATTGACAGTTCCCTGTGTGCAACAGGGGTCGTTTTCCACGTTCAAAACCTGCGCAAAACTTTTCATCGGAGCGGGCTGGGTTTTAGACACCTTATGCCCGCGGTTTCGACAAGTTTTCAACAGGTGTGCCTATTTCCCTACGAGCGCAGTGTAATTTTGTCCCGTAGCGATTTGAGGTCCTCGGTCACGGTCCGGTCTTCCTGAATCATCTTCTGGACTTTTTTGTAGCTCGTGCTGACGGTCGAGTGGTTGCGGTTGCCAAACTCCGCACCCACGGCGGTGGTTGTCATCTCGCACATCTCGATCGCTAGGTAGATGGCGATATGGCGCGCCTTGGCGATATTGGCATTGCGGCGCGGACCAATGAGCTCCTCATGCGTCACGCCGTACTGCTCCTCGATAACAGACTGAACTGTCTGCACGTTGATCTTTTTGGCCGACGTGTCGAAGTACTGGCTGGCGATGGCATCGATGTCGTCGAAGCTCAGCTCGCTACCCTCGCGCTCGCGGTCGCCCGCCTCCCCGGCGCAGCGCTCGCAGAAGCTCTCGAGCTCACGGATGTTGGTGCCCGATACCTCCGCCATGTGTTTAAAGTGCTCGTCAGTCAGATGTCCGCTGTCGCCACCGTAGGCCGCCAGCAGCGAGTCGTCGCCCGCCTCGGGCGCCGCCGCGATCGTGTTCTCGTAATAGCGCTGCAGAATCTTGTACTTCATCTCGTAGCTGGGCTCTGCTACCAAGCAGAGCATGCCGGCGTTAAAGCGGCTGGTCAGGCGCTCGTCCATGTTCAGGTCCTTGGGCGCACGGTCTGCGGCAATCACGACCTTCTTGTTGTTGCGGATAAACTCGTCCATGAGCTGGAAAAAGTAGTCCACGCTCGCGCGTTTGCCGATGATGTTTTGGATGTCATCGATGATGAGCACGTCCACGCCGTGGTATGCCTGCATGATGGGAGCGTTACTCTTCTTTTGGCGGTCGAATTCTGTCATCAGATCATCGATGTATGCCTGTGAGTTGGCGTATTTCACTTTGATCTCGGGCGACTTCTCGGCGAGCTCGTTTTTGATGGCGAGCAGCAGGTGGGTCTTGCCTAAGCCCGATTTGCCATAGATGAACAGGGATGTGCAAGTACCGCGTTCGTCTGCGAGTGCGGCGAATTTAAGTGCCGAACGATAGGCGTGGCTGTTTTCGGGGCCGTAGACAAAGTTTTCGAAGGTGAATTTTGAGTTGGCCACGAGGGGCGCGCCATCGGCGTTCTGCTCGCCCGGCGCAGCAGCCGTGGGGACGCTCACAGGCGATGTCGAGACTGGTTTTGCGCTCTTGGCGGGTGCCACGCCCTTCATCTGATTCATCATGCGGCGGAAATCGTCGGCCGACAGCGTGTTTTTGATCGCGATGCCCGGTTCTTCGCCCGGCGCCGCGTCGTGCGCGACGGGCATGTGTGAAACGCTGGGCGCGGTTGCTACCGGCACGGCTGTTGCGTGGGGCATGGTTTCACGGGAAACATCGCTCGCATTGGTCTCCGGAGCCGCCACGGGGGCGACGGTCGTCAAAGGGGGAGTGACGGGTGCCGCCCCTGTGGCGCCTGTCGTGGGACCCTGCGGGGCCACGATGTTGAGCGCGATCGGCGCAAAGGCAATCTCTTCTAGATAGTGCTCGATAGTCGGCTGGTGCTTTTTGAGCTGCGCAATGGCAAAGCGCGACGGTGCCTCGATGGTCAAGGTGTCCTCGGTCAGGCTCACGGCACGCGATTGCCCCAACATGTTGATGAGGCGTGCATCTTGGCCGTCGCGCTGGCAAAAGGCGATGGCATCCTCCAGGATGATGCTTGCTTCCTCGTCCACTGTCTCTCCCGTTCCTTAACTTTGGGCACGCACGCGAGCGCTGCCGAGTTCGGTCAGATGGTATTTCTGACCGTGTTTGATTACCAAGCCGGCCTGCGCCAAGTCATTGAGTGTGCGTGACCACGTGGGCGCGGAGTTTCCAAATGCTCGCGCCAGGTCGGTGGCGCCGCACTCTTGGTTTTGAGCCAGATATCCCAGCGCCGCGTTGCCGCGCTCGCTCACAAATACGTCCGGTTGCGGCTGTGCGTATTGATTTGCCGCATTAGGATACATCATTTGAGCTGCTGGTTGTTGAGAACTCTGCATGGTTGGCATCGGCTGTTGAAAACTTTGCGGCCACTGTTGGTATGGCTGCGGCGGCATCTGATGGGCCCAGGGATGGTACGGCTGCGGCATCTGCTGATACGGCTGCTGATAGCCCTGGGGATACTGCTGCATATATTGCTGGGAGTATCCCTGCTGCGGCATATATTGTCCCGGATATGCCTGCGGGTACGGTTGGAAGCCCATCTGCCGCGCTCCTGGCATGCCCGTCACCTGCTGCATCGCGGCTGCATCCAAATCGGCCGGGACCATGGACTCTGCCGAGCCTTGAGTTGTCGTCTGTCCCGCGGGCTGGGGGTCCTGCATGGGCGGCATGCCGGGTTGATGCATCTGCTGCGAAGCCATGGGCTGTTGTAGTGGGGACGCGGCCACGGTTTGCTGCGGAGTCATCATTGCTTGCTGTGGAAATGCTCCCGGCAGTGGGTATTCCGACCCCTGGGCCTCGGGGCGCACGGCTGCCCCGCGCCCTCCCGCGCGCTCAATTTCCTGCACGCGCTTGGGGTCGAGGCTCACCGTGACGACGGTGCCGTTGCCCATGTTATCTTCGATGGAGACTGCCCCGCCGGCGTTTTCCAGGTATTCCTGCACCATGGGAAAACCTGCCCCGGTGCCGCGTATATACCGCTTCATCTTGCTGTTTGCGCTGGTGACGCCAAAGTCGAAGGCGCGCTCTTTGTCGTCGATGCCCGGACCTTGGTCGGCAAAGCGGATAGTTTCCCCGCCGTCCAGGATCGAGATAATGGGCTCGGCAAAGTGGGCGTGGATAAAGTTTTCGACAATCTCGCGGATAACCATGAGCGAGATGTGTCCGCCTTGCTCTTTCATGCACTGGTAGACGGTGTTAGTCGTCTCTTCCAGATACGTGCGGATGTCTTGCGGCTCGATGACGATCACGCGCGGGGTCGAAAGCATGTCGTCATAGACGGCGATGCGCGCCGCATACATGGTTTTCGGTGTCTGTTTCGATGTCTGCTCGCCCTCTTTGCGCTCTTCGCGTACGCCGTTGATGTGCTCGTTGTCGGGTGCCGGGTCACCGGAATCGACCATGGTGTAAAAGTCGTCAGACATGCCGCTCGCAATCTTTCAAAAGGTTTCGGATAAATAGTAGCTCACCGCGCAATGTTTCTCATCTTTCGACAAGTTTTCAAAACATGTTGAAAACTTTGGAAAATGGGGGAAAAGTTCTCAACATTGCCAACATGACCTGTCGAAAACTCGGTGAAATATCGTGAAAAGTTGGAGTCATACTCAAAAACTCATCCGGCTTATGGCGGAACCGTGTGAACTGCGCAACCTTTTACCTTTGATTTCTTGACATTTGAACATTGATTTCCCTACAATCTTCAAGCTCACGTGTCTATATCTGCGTCCGCGCCCTCGCGGACACTCGAAATGCAGCAGGAGGAACTTAAGATGAAGCGTACGTATCAGCCTAATAAGCGTAAGCGTGCCAAGACCCATGGCTTCCGTGCCCGTATGGCCACCAAGGGTGGTCGTGCCGTGCTCGCCCGTCGCCGCGCCAAGGGCCGCAAGCGTCTCACTGTCTAGCAGCGATACACACATCTCGCATGAAGACTATTAAGTCTCGGCAAGATTTCGAGCATGTGTTCAGTCAGGGGCGTCGTTTCAATCATCCTCTGATTCGAATGACCATATGTGAATCGGTTGGCGAAGGCGACTCTGGAAGGGTCGCCTTCGTTGGTGCTAAACGACTCGGTTGCGCAGTTGTGCGCAACCGTTCTAAGCGTGTGATGCGCGAGGCCGCCCGCAGCTGCGGATTTCCCGTTGCGGGTTATGACATCATCTTGTTCGCGACCCCCAAGACGAGGATCTCGTCGCCGGAGGAGATGAACGAGGCATTGCGTTCGCTTGTGATACGCGCCGGCGTTGCCGGGGAGGAGCGATGAGCAATCACGTTTTGCGACGTGTTGCCATCGCTCCTATTCGCATATATCAACAGGTTATTTCGCCCTTATTGCCTGACGCCTGCATTTATTATCCAACGTGTTCTCATTACGCCGTTCAGGCTATCGAGAAATACGGTGTTTGTAGAGGCTGCTGGCTTGCCGTGAGGCGCATCGCTCGCTGCAATCCCCTGCACGTCGGCGGTTATGACCCTGTGCCCTAGCGGGCACTCGCTATCGGAGGAAAAATTACATGTGGGATTGGATCGTTAACATCCTTTTCGAGCTGCTCAAGCTCATCCAGACCTTTGCGGTCGACTGGGGCCTGTCCATCATTATCCTGGTGGTCATCGTCCGTCTGCTGCTGACGCCGCTCATGCTCAAGTCGACCAAGTCGACGGCCCGTATGCAGGTGCTGCAGCCCAAGATGCTCGAGATCCAGGAGCGCTACGCCGACGATCCCCAGCGTCAGGCCGAGGAGATGCAGAAGTTCTACAGCGAGAACAAGTTCAATCCGCTGTCCGGCTGCCTGCCGCTTCTGATTCAGATGCCTATCCTCATCGCCCTGTTTACACTTCTGCGCAACCTGCCGCAGTACTTTAACGAGGGCACCTTCTCGTTCTTCAACATTCTGCCCGATCTGACTACCACGCCGAGTGCCTCTTTTGCCGATGGCTTTATGGTCGCACTGCCTGCGCTGATTTGCCTGATTCTGTTTGCTGTCCTGACCCTGATTCCGCAGCTGTACATGTCGCGCAATCAGACCGGTCAGCAGGCCCAGAGCATGCGCATGATGGCTGTCGTCATGACCGTCATGATGCTCTGGATGGGTTGGAGCCTGCCCGTCGGTGTTCTTTTGTACTACGACGTGTCTTCTGCCTGGCAGGTCATCCAGCAGATCTTTGTGACGCAGAAGGTTATCGAGAAGGCTAAGGCCGAAGAGGAGGAGCGTCTTAAGAACGCCCCGCTGCAGGTTGAGGTCACGCGTCGCGAGAAGAAGCCGCGCCCGCACAAGAAGAAGTAGCAGTATAGTAATCTTATTTAGGTACCTAACTTTTGGAGTACGTTATGTCTGAAGAGATCGTCGAGGATATGCTTGAGGAGGTTGCCCCGCAGGCCGCGGGCGATTATCTCGAGATTGCACAGCGCTACAAGGCTGGTGAAGAGCTTACGGACGAAGAACTCGACACCATTGCCGATGTTGCGATTTCTATTCTTCGTTCCATCCTTTCGCATTTCGACGCGGCCAACTCTCCAATCGATGAGTATGAGGGCGACGAGGGCGAACTGATTCTTGATGTAACGGCTCCCGACCTTGCCGTCCTTATTGGTCGTCATGGTCGCACCCTTGATGCCCTTCAGGTTATGTTCTCGCTGTTGGTGAGCCGCAAGCTAGGCTTTAGGTATCCGGTCGTCGTCGACGTCGAGGGATATAAGAGCCGCCGTCAGGACAAGGTTGCCTCTATGGCTCAGTCTGCTGCCGAGCGGGCAGTGCGCACTCACAAAAGCGTTTCGCTTCCGCCCATGAATGCCTACGAGCGCCGTCTGGTTCATATTGCTCTTCGTGGCAACGATGCCGTCGACACGCATTCTGAGGGTTCTGACCCCGATCGTCATGTTGTGATTGTTGCTCGATAACCTAAACGAGCTTATCTTAAGGGGGGCGTGGTTTCCACGTCCCCTTTTTTTGTCAAAAGTTCTTGATACACTGATTTTTGTCAGATAGGAGTTTGTCTTGTTTGTACTAACCGATGAGCAGACAAGTCAGATGCTTAGTCGTCTAATTTCGTATTGCGAAGACTATTCTTTGAAGGTCTCCCATGATGCCCTACGCTCCTGTATTGAGCATCTTGATCTTGTTTTGGAGGCTAATAAGACCACCAATCTTACGCGCATCCTAAATATCAAAGATGCGGCTGTTCTTCATATTCTTGATTCGCTTGTGTTGCTTCCCTATATAGACATAGCTCCAGAAGGCGCTTTGTTAGACATGGGTACTGGTGCTGGGTTTCCTGGTATCCCTTTGACAATTGCTAGCGGACGTAAGGCTACCTATATCGATTCGGTTGGCAAGAAGGTTGATGCCGTTAACTCATTTGTTGAGGCTCTCGGTCTCAAGCATGCTCACGCGGTTCATGATCGTCTTGAAGAATATGCCCGAAGCCATAAGAAGCAGTTTGCTGTTGTCACTGCTCGTGCACTTGCACCGTTACCAGTTCTCGTCGAGTATGCTTCACCATTTCTAATAGATAATGGTCTCTTTGTTATTACTAAGGGAAACCCGTCAGACGTCGAACTTCAGTCTGGTCTAACTGCCGCTAGCATATGCGGGTTCACCACACTTTTGACAGATGATTTAGATTTGCCAAATGGCTTGGGTCATCGCGAGTTTATCATTCTAAAAAAATCTCGTCCGGCAGCTATTTTGCTTCCACGTGCTAATGGCATGGCGAAGAAGAATCCGCTTGCCTAGATGTTTCACGTGAAACATAATGGATAGTAATTACTTGTTATGTTTCACGTGAAACATAACAGATGATGAATCGGAATGTTTCACGTGAAACATCCTCCGTTTAACAGCTTAAAATACACCAGGAGGGACCGTGGGATTTCGCGACGTTAAGCGTTCAAAGAGCGCAAAAGACACGCGTATCATTGCAATCATCAATCAAAAGGGTGGTGTGGGTAAGTCCACCACAGCAGTAAACCTTGCAGCAGCACTGGGTGAACAGGGTCGAAAGACGCTGATTGTCGATTTTGATCCACAGGGTAATAGCACGAGCGGCTTCGGAATCGAAAAAGAAGAACTCGATAACTGCATCTATGATGCATTGCTGAATGATGTTCCGGCTGAATCGCTTGTTCTTGATACAAATTGCAGTAAGGTATTTGTAATTCCGGCTACTATCCAGCTTGCAGGTGCCGAAATTGAGCTTGTAAGCGCAATTGCACGAGAAACACGCTTGAAGGATCTGCTTGAGCCTGTTAAGGATGAGTTTGACTTTATATTTATTGACTGTCCGCCTTCACTTGGCTTGTTGACCATTAATGCGTTGACGGCGGCGGACAGTGTTCTGATTCCGATTCAGTGTGAGTATTACGCACTCGAAGGTGTCACGAAGCTGCTTGAGTCGATGAAGATGGTCAAAACACGCCTAAATAAGAGCCTTGATACCTATGGCGTGCTTATGACGATGTATGATTCGCGAACATCGCTCTCAAATCAGGTTGTCGAAGAAGTGCAGTCGTACTTTGGCGATAAGGCATTTAAGACCTTGATTCCGCGTACGGTTAAAATATCAGAAGCACCGTCGTTCGGTGAGCCGGTAATTACATATGCACCGCAAAATAAGGGTGCAAAGGCGTATATGAACCTTGCCAAAGAGGTGATCAAGCGTGCCTAGTCCTAGGAAGCGTGGCGGTTTGGGTCGCGGACTCAATGCATTGGTATCCGAAGCAGAATATGAGACCGGTGGATCTGCGACGTCCGCATCCAATACTGCTTCGAAAACTAAACTTCCAATCGAAGATATCGTTCCAAACCCCAACCAACCCAGAATTCATTTTAATGAGACCGAGCTTCGAGAATTGAGTGAGTCGATTCAGGAGCATGGTGTTCTTCAACCGCTTCTTGTACGCAAGCACGGTAATGGCTATGAGATTATCGCGGGTGAGCGCCGTTATCAGGCTTCTAAGCTCGCTGGACTTGAGGAAGTTCCTGTCATTATAAAAGATGTTGATGATGAACAGATGCTTGCGCTTGCATTGATTGAAAATCTGCAACGCTCTGATCTCAATCCCGTCGAAGAGGCTAAGGGATATCGACAGCTCATCGATGCGAGTGGTATGACTCAAGAGGCCTTGTCGAAGGCTGTTAGCAAGTCTCGCTCTGCAATCACCAATTCGCTGCGCCTACTTGATCTTCCAGAGGTTGTTCAGCAGATGATCTTTGAAGGTAAGCTGACTGCTGGCCATGCTCGTGCAATTCTTGCAGTTCCATACGAAGATGCACGCATTAAGTTAGCTGAGAAGGTTGTTGCGGAAGGATTGTCCGTCCGCGCGACAGAAAATCTTGCTCCGTTGTTTTCTGCCGGAGAGACACCAAAAACGCCTCGAACCGCAACGCCTCAGTCTTTTAAGAAGGCGGCACGCGTTCTGCGTCAGGTGTTTAACACGAACGTTCGCGTAAAGAGCTCGCGCGGCAAGAACAAGATCGAGATTGAATTTAAGGATGAAGAGGAACTCTCTCGCATTCTTGGTGAAATCATTCAGTTTGATCAAGGAGGTCAGGATGAGGAATAAAGTTCTGACTGCTGTCGCTTTGGCTGCTACTGTTGCAGTTGGCGCTTTTGCCGGTTATAAGATTGTGACAGATGATGAATTGCGTGGTCGTTTACTTCGCGGAGCGCAGGATATCGTTGATACCTCAAAAAAGAAAATGGATGTTATGACCGAGGACGTTGCCATGCGCACCGCTCAGATGACTAAGAATCCCAAGATCAACCAAGATTGGGTTAATCATCAATGGGAAAATGTAGGCTTTTAGGTACCTAACGATGACTCATCTATTCTGAAGGGTTCCTTGTCTGATCACCATTACAGGGATCCCTAATATCGTCCTAAATAATGCTGGACAATCGTATGATTCAGATAATCGATGAATATGAAACAGCCCCGGTTGCAATTAAGCAACCGGGGCTTTCTGATGTTTCACATGAAACGTTTAGGCTGGTCTCCCCTACGCGTTCTTCTGAACTTTGAAACGCTGCTTGAGTTGGCCACAAGCCGCATCGATATCGTTGCCACGAGAGTTGCGGATCGTGGTCTCGATACCACGGGACTCAAGACGGCGTTGAAGGTCTTCTACCTTATGGATCGGTGACGGCTTGAGCGGGCTGCCCTCAATATCGTTGAGCTGAATCAGGTTGACGTGGCACAGCGTGCCCTCGCAGAAGTCGCAGAGCGCCTGCATTTCGGGGTTGGTGTCGTTGACGCCCTCGATCATGGCATATTCGTACGTCGGACGGCGGCCGGTCTTCTCGGTGTAGAGCTGCAGTGCCTCGTGAAGGCGCAGGAGTGTGTATTTCTTGACTCCGGGCATGAGCTTATTGCGTGTGGACTGGATGGCGGAGTGCAGCGAGACAGCTAGGGTGAACTGCTCGGGAATGTCGGCAAACTTACGGATGCCAGGAATAACACCGCTGGTAGACACGGTGAGATGGCGCGCTCCAATGCCGATACCGTCGGGGTCATTAAGGATGCGCAGCGCCTTAAGAACCTCATCATAGTTGGCAAAAGGCTCGCCCTGGCCCATGAACACTACGCTTGTCGCGCGCTCGCCAAAATCATTGGAAACGTGAAGTACCTGGTCGACGATTTCCTGGGCGGTCAGCGAGCGCCTGAGGCCGTTGAGACCGGTAGCGCAAAAAGCACAGCCCATTCCGCAGCCGGCTTGGGTGGACACGCAGACAGAGAGCTTGTTACGACGGGGCATGCCGACGGTCTCGACAGAAATGCCATCGTGGTACTCGAGTAGGTATTTACGAGAGCCGTCCTTGGACACCTGCTTGGTGAGCTCGGTCGGCGTGTCGAAGGCAAATGCCTCCTTTAACTGCTCGCGGAAAGCCTTGGGAAGGTTGGTCATATCGTCAAACGAACAAACGTTCTTCTCAAAAACCCATTCAATGAGCTGCTTCGCGCGGAAAGCGGGCTGGCCGAGTTCGGCCACGAGCTCGCGAATATCGTTTTGGCTCAAGTCGCGAATGTCCTGAGATTTAGTCCTGGGATTCATGGAAGCCTTTCGATTTTGGGGAAACGTAGGGGGTATCGCTACAATATGGTATCAGCTGCAGAAATCATAGAGGAGGAGTCTGCCCATGCCGGGTAAAAGCCTAGAGAACATGCACGTAGCGGTCTTGGCGGGCGGCCATTCCGCCGAGCGCGAGATCTCGCTCAATTCGGGAAAGAACGTCGTGGCGGCCCTAAAGGAGGCTGGCTACACTTCGGTGGAGCTGCTCGATACGGCTGCCGATGATTTTATGGTGACTATGGCAACTGGCGATTTTGACGTGGCGTTTATCGCCATGCACGGCGCCGGCGGCGAGGATGGTGCCATGCAGGGAGCCATGGAGACGCTGGGTATCCCCTATACGGCGTCGGGTGTGCTCGCCAGCGCGTGTGGCGCCGATAAAGAGGTTTCAAAGCTTCTGTATGCCAAGGCAGGCATCCCCATTGCCCCCGGTTTGGCGCTTGAGGCGGGCGACGAGGTCGATATCGATCGCATCGTTGAGATTTGCGGCGAGCGTTGCTTTGTAAAGCCCGCCGTCAACGGCTCCAGCTACGGCATCTCCCTGGTACACGAGCCCTCTGAGCTGCCTGCCGCCATCGCCAAGGCCTTTGAGTACGGCGATAAGGTGCTGGTCGAAAAGTGCATCGAGGGAACCGAGATTACCGTAGGCGTCTACGGCGAGGATGACGTGCGCGCCCTGCCGATCGTCGAGATTCGCAAGCCTGAGGACTGTGAGTTCTACGACCTGGATGTGAAGTACGTCGATCCCACGGATATCCACCGTATTCCGGCGCAGATTTCGCCCGAAAACTATGCCCGTGCCCAGGAACTAGCCTGTGCGGCCCACAAAGCCCTCGGCTGTCTGGGCATTTCGCGCAGCGATTTTATCGTGAGCGAGGACGGCCCCGTCATCCTCGAGACCAATACGATTCCCGGTATGACCGATACGTCGCTGTATCCGGACGAGATTCGTCATACCAAAGACATGACCTTCCCGCAGGTCTGTGACAGTCTGATTCGCATGGGTCTCCGTCGAGCGGGCATTGCATGCTAATCGAGGACGCTGTATCTCCTGGAACGCCGCAGTTTGTCATTGATTCCTATGCAACGCTCGCCGAGCGTGCCCGCACACAATCGTTTGGCCTTATCGAGGAGGATGTTATCGTCCTCGATACCGAGACCACGGGTCTTTCGGTTCAGGACAACGAGCTTATCGAGATTTCCGCGGCCCGTCTTTCGGGCCGCGAGGTCGTTGACCGCTTTGATACGTTTGTGCATCCCAAGCAGCTGATCCCTGCCGAAATCACTAAGCTCACAAGCATCACAAACGCCGATGTGGCCGATGCCCCCTCGGCTGTAGAGGCCGTGGCTGCGCTCGCCGATTTTGTGGGCGGGTGCCCGGTTATCGCGCACAATGCCACGTTTGACCGATCGTTCATCGAATCGGTCAAGGGCGGTGTCAACGTCAGCGACATCTGGATTGATTCGCTGGCACTGTCCCGTATCGCGCTGCCGCGCCTGGCATCGCACAAGTTGTCCTTTATGGCCGATCTGTTTGGCTGCGACTCCGTGTCGCACCGCGCAAACGCCGATGTCGATGCCCTGTGTGGGGTGTGGCGCGTGCTGCTGGTTGCCCTTACGGACTTGCCGCAGGGCCTTATGGCGCGTCTGGCGGATATGCACGCGGATGTTCCTTGGTCCTATCGTCCCATTTTCTCGTTTTTGGCAGGTCAAAACCCCGGCTCGATTTTCTCGCTTGCCGCAGCCCGCGCCGACGTGCTCAAGGCCGATCGCGCCGATGATCGCGTGGATGCCGACGAGCTGCCGGTTCTTAACATGCCGAGCCGCGAAGAGATCGAGGCGGATTATGCCCCTGGTGGCCTAGTCAACCGCATGTATCCCACATATGAGCCGCGCGACGAGCAGATTGCCATGGCGCTCGAGGTGCGCGACGCGTTGGTTACGGATACGCATCGCGTGATAGAGGCCGGTACGGGCGTCGGTAAATCGATGGCGTATCTCGTGCCCTTTGCCGAGGCCGCCCGCCGAAACAACATTACCGTTGGCATTGCGACCAAATCGAATAATCTTGCCGATCAGCTTATGTACCACGAGCTGCCAAAACTCGCCGAACAGCTGGACGGAGGCTTGTCATTCTGTGCGCTCAAGGGATATGACCACTATCCGTGCCTGCGCAAACTCGAGCGCATGAGCCGAAGTCAGGCCGAGATTACCACCAAGCGCGATCCTGCCGACACGCTCACAGCGGTTGCGGTGATCATGGCGTATGTGTGCCAATCTGCCGATGGTGACCTCGATTCGCTCGGCATTCGCTGGCGCAGCGTCAACCGCCCCGACTTTACGACGGCCTCGCGCGAATGCGCTCGCCGCCTGTGCCCGTTCTTCCCCGATAAATGCCTCGTCCACGGTGCCCGTCGTCGCGCGGCGCATGCCGATGTCGTGGTCACAAATCATTCCCTGCTGTTTCGCAACGTTGCGGCCGAAGGGAGAATTTTGCCTCCCATCCGCCACTGGGTAATCGACGAGGCCCATTCCATCGAGCGCGAGGCGCGCCGCCAGTGGGCGCGCGTGGTCTCGGCAGACGAATCTCGTGTGCTATTTGAGCGCCTTGGCGGGTCGAGCTCCGGTGCATTGAGCCAGGTATCTCGTGATTTGGCGATATCCGAAGGCCCCACGCTTTATCTGGGGCTCACCGCGAAGGCGACGTCTACGGTCGCACGCGCGAGCATGGCACTCGCCGAGGTGTTTGACGGCGTGCGTGAGCTCGGCCGTCGCGCTCGCGGTGGCTACGACAGCGCAAATCTGTGGATTGGCCCCGAGTTGCGCGAGTCGGATGACTGGCATGACTTCTTGCAGTCTGCCAGCGCTGCTATCGATGCCCTGGAGCAGGCGGATAAAAATGTTGCCGCGTTGGTGCAGGCTGTCGCTGCCGATAAACCCGAGGTCGTCGTCGACCTGGGCGATATTTCGCGCCGTCTGCACGAGCTGGCCGAGAACCTCAAGCTCATCATTGACGGCACCGACGAGCATTATGTGTACTCGCTGCAGGTCAACCGCCGCCTACGTGCGGGCGGAGAATCCATGACCGCCGAGCGCATCGACATCGGCGAGGCCCTGGCGAACGAGTGGCTGCCCGAGGTGCATACGGCCATCTTTGCCTCGGCAACCATGACGGTGTCCAAGAGCTTTGAGCACTTTAACCATGCCGTAGGCCTCGATCGCATTGGCGCTTCGGCATCCTCGTCACTACATCTGGATTCGAGCTATGACTTCGATTCGAACATGGCCGTAGTCGTGGCGGGGGACATTCCCGACCCTCGCGACCGCGAGGGCTACCTGTCCGCGCTCGAGCGCGTGCTGGTCGATGCCCATCTTGCCATGGGCGGGTCGGTGCTCACGCTGTTCACCAATCGCCGCGATATGGAAGACCTGTACGCTCGGGTTGAGCCCAAGCTGGCGCGTGCCGGCCTGGAACTCAATTGTCAGCAGCGCAATTCGTCTCCCCGTCGCTTGCGCGATCGCTTTATCAACGAGTCGACCTCGTCGCTCTTTGCTCTCAAAGCATTTTGGGAGGGCTTCGATGCCGGCGGCGAGACGCTGAGATGCGTCATTATCCCCAAGCTGCCATTCTCGAGCCCAACCGATCCTCTCTCGTGCGAGCGCAATCTGCGCGAGGACCGCGCCTGGGTACGCTACTCGCTGCCCGAGGCGGTTCTCGAGGTCAAGCAGGCGGCCGGTCGCCTGATTCGTTCATCGACCGATTGCGGCGTGTTGATTTTGGCCGACCCGCGTCTGGTGACGAAGGGTTACGGCAAGAAATTTCTGACATCGCTGCCCACCAGCTCGTATCAGCGCATCGAAACGGCGCAGATCGGCCACTATCTTCAGTTATGGCGCCAAGCGCACGAACGCCATCGCTAAGAACGGAAGGCCATTGCCTCGGCGGCATGACATAGGCGCTTTGAAAGGGCGGGGTCGTCTGCGATGCGGATAGCTCCGCCCGCTGCGATAATCTGGCTAAACAGCCAGTTTTCGGAGCTATAGCAAACGGTCACGCTTGCCGTATCCTCCCCATCGGCTTTAATTGACCTGATACCTGCCCACCTCACGCGTTCTGCCATATCGAGCGGCATCAGGAGCTTAACGCTCTGGCTTGCCTGTGCAAGGGAATCGTGCAGGGACGTGGTTTCGGTCGTGTGACGCACGACGGAGTCTTCCGTCAGCAGAAGCTCCTCGATCTTGTCCATACGGTAGGAGCGCTGCCCGTCTGCCTCGACATCCCAGGCAATCAGGTACGTTTGGTCGCCGTTGGTCGTGATCTTTAGGGGGTCGATCAATCGCCTGCGTGGATGCTGGTCGTCCAGGGAGCGGTAGGTGACGAGGCATCGCACGCCATCCTGAATTGCACAGCAGAGTTGCTGCCAATAAGATCCGCGGGCGACGGTATCGTCAACGCGTTGGTTGTATCCGAGTTCCGCCGGAAGGAGTGCGCGCCGGATGCGCGCCGCCGCGCACTCCTCGATTCCGAGTGACTCCAATTCATGATTGAGTACGGCGCCCTCGGCGGCACTCAGGCGAAGCGGCAGCACACGGCCCGCATCGCCGATGAGAACCACACGTTCATCGTGGCATTCGCAAATGATGCGCGCGCCCGATTCGCGGTCTGCGAGCGTCGAGATGATGCCGATGATCTCGTCGAGCGAAGCTCCGGAGATATCGAAGCGACTGCAGATTTCGTCTCGCGTCATGCCCGCCTCGCCGGCGGCATAGAGTGCCTCCATAATGTCGATGGAGCGCGAGAGCCTTTGTTCGCTGGTGAGCTTACGCACGGCCATGAGCGCTCACTGTCCTTTCGATGAGGCGGTTCCACGCCTGCTTGAGTTCGTTGGGCTCTACGGGCCTCATACCGTCAACGCTGTGTTCCATGCAAAATGACGCCGCCGCATTCAGGTCGCGAACGTTAACGGTCCAGGTCCAGCCGTCTTTGGCGTGCTCGAGCCTGCCTCGCCCGCGTGTGAGGCCGTGGACCATGTCGGATTGAGCCTGCGGAGCAAACGAGAACGTTGCCGTGACGGGTTGGCAATCGGAGAAATCGAATTCAAAGAAGAGGTAATCGTTGAGATTGAAGTCTGCGGGAATGGCGTAGGCCCGCGATGGGCGCCACGCACGAACGATGCGATCGCAACGAAAGGTTCTGATTTTTCCGGTGGCGTCATCTAGGCCGCAAAAGTAGGCTGTTCCTTCACGCTCGAACATGCCGTAGACGCAAACAGTGCGTTGTCGTTGCTCACCCCGTCCGTTTTGATACAAAAAACGCAGCGCGCATCGGTCGGCAAACGCGCTCCATACCGCATCGACCGTCGGCGAGTGAAGAACGGGGTGCTCGGCCGTATTCGTCTCGCCGGTAAGATAGGCAATTTTGGAGCGTATGTCGGCGAGCGGGGTCGCAAAGGCCGAAGAGCCCGTGGTGAGGGTCTGATCGATAGCGTTTAGCAGAATGTCGGCATCGTCTGCGGTGATCAAGCCGCCCGCGGCAAACGTATGCTCACGGTCGATTGTCCAGGCGCTCTCCTCGGTCTCCTGGGCACCCGCGGCGCGAACTTCCTTGATCACAACGCCCCGCTCGAGCAGCTTGTCGCGGTCGCGGCGAAATTTTCGCTTATCCGAGTCGACGTTGCCCGATCCGTAGCCTAGGTCAGAATCCAGCACGATCTGCTCGGTAGTTAAGGGCTCGGGGGAACTGTTGAGGACAAAGAAAAGGTTGAGGATACGCTGGGCGGTTTTGTCGAAACCGGGTTCTGGCGCATTTGTTTTGTTTGTCGCGGTCATATCGCTTACCGTCATAGAATCCTCGCATGGGAAGGTTATTTGATGCCATGATTTTAATCCGATATGGAGATTAGGCTATATCCTTGTCCGCTCAGTGCGTTAAGATGCCCAGATTTCGGCCGATTGCGTTCGCTCGGGGTATACTTTCGACTATATACGGTTCTAATGTGCAAGCATTGGGCCTATTTGTCGGATTATGGATGTGGAGCGCACATGGCGAACACCCAGAACTATATCAATCATCTGCTACAGGGCACGGGCATCACGCCGGCGTGCAGCGAAGAAGAGCGTTTGGCTGCCGAGGATATCGCCCAGATCTTCCGCAATCATGGCTTTGATCCCGAAGTCCAGGAATTTAACGCTCCTGCACCCAGCAGGCTGGCATTTGCCGTCACAGGCATTCTGTCTTTTGCCGGTGCCCTGCTTATGGGTATTGGCGGCAGCATCGGCTTAATCGGTGTTCTGCTGGCCATCGTCGGTGCCGTGTTGTATGTGCTCGAGCGTACCGGTCGCCCTGTTATTTCTCGCCTGGGCAAGACGGGCGTGAGTCAAAATGTCATTGCCTATCACAAGGCCACAGGTCCGCTTGCATCTCCGCGCAACCGTCCGGTGGTTGTTGTCGCCCATTACGATTCTCCGCGTGCCGAGCTCCTCGCTCGCGAACCGTATGCGCCGTATCGCGCGCTCATCGCCAAGATGCTGCCGGTCGCCACGATTGTCCCCGCTGCCGTCGCCATTCTGCGTATTCTGCCGCTCCCCGGCGCTCTGAAGGTTCTGCTTTGGATCGTTGCGATCCTCGCCTCTCTTGTGGCGCTCGCCAACGCGGCCAATATCATTGCCAACCGTTTTGTTCTTCCCTATACGTCCGGTGCGGTCTGCAATAAGTCTTCTGTAGCCGCGATGCTCGGTGTCATGGATAACGTTGCCCCTTACCAGGGAGAAAACGAGTTTCCCAACGACATTCCGTTTGATGACTATTTTGGTGAGCAAAAGCGTCGTGCCGAGGAGATGGCGCGCGCGGCGGCTGAGTATGCCGCTGCCCAGCAGCAAAACGACTACGGCAACACGATCGAGTACGAAGAGCCCTCCTACACCGAGGACGAGTTTGGCCAGCCGATCGCTCCCGAATCCGAGCAGGGCGAAGTTTTTGACGAGCAGATCGATGGCTTTGAGGGTGCCTCAGCTGACGAAACCCTGATTGGTGTCATTGCTCCCGAGGCTCAGGCTGAAGCCGAGGTTGCTGCCGAGCCGGTCGCGGATGAGGATGTCGTCGAGTCGATTGGGGCGCCCGCTGTCGCCGAGCCGAGCGAGCCCGAGCCCAAGCTGTATCGCAATGCTGCCGGTAATATTCGCTTTGGTTCTGATGCCATTCGTGCCTTGGGGATGCTTCCCGAGTCGTGCACGCTTGATTACGAAGAGGGCGAGGAGCCGACGATCGATCCCGCGCCTGCTTCGGTTGAACCTGTCGTCGCGCCTGCCGACGAGCCCGTCGTCGATACCGAGCCCGAGACGGAACCCGAGCCCAGCCCTGCACCCGAGCCGGACACCGCTGCACCCGCTCCGGTGGTTCAGGATGTGTACGACGATTCCGCCAGCGATTACGATGAGTATCCGCAGCGCGTTTCCTATGAGAGCGATACCGATTTTTCGGCCGATCTACCGGTCGCGACGCCCCATGCCGATATAGCATCTGCGTTCTCTTCGATTGGAGCCAGTGCTTCAAGCTTCTTTAAGGGCGCACTCGCTAAGGGTAAAAAACTTGTCGACGACCTTGAGGAAAAGCGTGCCGCTGCGCGCGAGGTGGCAGAGCAGGAGGCTATTGCCCACCAGCAGGCTGCCGAGGCCGAGCGTGAGCGTGCGGCGCGGGAATTTGAACAGCATGAGGCTGAGCAGCCTGCCGCTACGGAGGTCGCCGAGGCTACGACGTCCTTTGAGGCCCAGCAGCCAATCGACGCCACCGAGACGCTCGATGCCGCGAAGTTCGATGCCACGATAACGTTCGAGAAGCAGGGTACTGCCATCGCCGAGCCCCTTTCTGTTTCCGATGAGTCCCAGGATGCTGCAGATGAGATCGAGGCGCCCGAAGCCGAGCCGGCTGAGAGTGTCGATGCCGAGCAGGTTGAGAACGTTGACGCCGAGACGAACACCGCCGACGAGATTGAAGCCGACGCGACGGTCGTCGTTGAGCAAGAAGAGACCCCGGTGATTTCTAACGCCGATGAGTCCAGGCCGTACTCTACGCAGATCTTTACCATGCCTGCCCCGAGCGATCCCGGCTCCACGGTTGCCAACCCCGCATCGGCGCAGGTCGAGACGGTTGATTCGCTCATGGCACAGATTTCGTCCAAGGCCGCACCGCGTCCGCAGATGAATATCCCCGATCCCGCTTCTGTTCCGGTGCTCACACCTTCTTCTTCGCCGCTTGCCTCGGTCCCCGATCCGTCGCTGCCCTCGATGCAGCAGGCCAACGTCGCATCCCGCACATCCCTCTTCGATCTCCCCGACCCCTCGGCTCAGGCCGACGATCCTTTCGCGACAGCTCGGGGGCCCGAGCCCACGTCGGCACCGGTTGCCCCCTCCATGCCTATTTCTTCGGGCGCTCAGCCCATCGAAACCATCTCGGCTCCCGTCGCCAAGGAGGCAAAGCCTCAGAAGCGCGGTCTGGGCGGCTTGTTCGGACGCAAAAAGAAGAATGAGCAGAACAGCATGAGCGACTGGCTGGGCGTCGAGGATGACTACGATGCTAAGAAATCTGGCCGCGGTATCGGCTCTTGGGATAACTTTGAGGACGATGATAACGGCTGGAAGGGCGGTGCCACCTCTTCTGACGGCGCTTCTGCCGAGGACATGCTTTCGGCTGTTGCCTCCATGGGTGATGACGAGCTGCTTGGTCACGATATCTGGTTTGTGGCAACGGGTGCCTCGGATTGTGACGGCGCCGGTATGAAGGCGTTCCTCGAAGCCCATCGCGATAAGCTGCGTGGTGTGTTCTTTATCAATCTTGAGTCCATTGGATCCGGTAGGCTTTCGGTCGTGACGGTCGAAGGCGAGCAGCAGTTGCTCAAGGGTGATCGCCGCATCATGAATCTGGTCAGCAAGGTGTGCAAGTCGTTCCACGTTGATTGTGGCGCGTTTGAGATGCCCTATGCCAAGACCGATGCCTATGCCGCGCTCGAGGCGAGCCGTCGCGCCCTCACAATTGCCGGTGTCGATGGCCCGCGTCTTGCCTGCGCGCGCACCGAAGACGATTTGCCGTACAACGTCAACCCGACGAACATCGCTACGGTGTCCGAGGTTGTCACCGAGGTCATCCGCCGTTCGTAGCGGACCTCTAAGGAGTTAGCGTGTTTTCATACATCAAACGCCATTGGCCCGTCTATGTGGTTCTGTTTTTGATCGCCATCGCTATGGGTCTGGGGGCCGCATATATCGTGGGCGCTAAGGGGTCGACGCCCAGGTCCACGATGAGCGAAGAGGTGGAGCAAGAGCAGAGTTTGGGTGCCGACGGCATTTCGGATGGCGATCTGGAACTTGTTGACGGCGGGTCTGCGTCTACGGAATAGCCTTTGGTTACATACGCCAGATAACGGGCGAGCCGGCATATCGGCTCGCCCGTTATTTCTACCTACTCCTCTTTTGATGCCGAGCTTAGCCAAGTGAGCCAAATTGCTGTGCCACCGGCGGTCAATAATGCGGTGAGAAAAGAGATGATGGGTGCATTGCCCGTATTTGGAAGATCCTGCGGAATGGCGCATTTTTGAACAACACGATCTTTATCGTGCGACTCGAGTTTTTCGCCTCCTCCGTTGCGGCAAAGGTCAACACGGGCACTGTTGGCGAGTGCGGTTTGGGGCGTATAGGATGAGGTTGCACACATCCGGATGATTGCTCCGTGTAAATCCGATTTGAGGGATGCCGCCGCGTCGTCAAGGTCGTCATGCTCGTCTTTAAGCCCATTGCGATTCCAAGAATCGTTGTCGCGCCGGGTCGTAAAGTCTGCGGAAACCGAGCCATACTCAAAGCGAATCCCCGTGATAACATCGTCGTCCGAAAGCGTAAGGTCCTTTACTTCGAGGGTGGAAGACTCCGTGGTCGAGACATCGGCTTTCCAAAGACTCCAGCCGTCGTAATCGACAATCCGCACATCCTCGCCCAGCCGCTCTTTGACCTCGGCTGTCTCGAGCCACGGGTTGGTGTGTTCATCGTCAAGTGTGGCGTTGGCCTTTTCCTTTATGCCCAACTTGTCTGCCGGTGACGTTCGATACCAAACATTGCAGAGCCCGTTTAAGTCGCCGACGGCGATCGGGGTTTTAATGGCGACAAGTTTGGCCGTGCCGTCTTTGGCACATTCGAGATCGTCGGTGACGGTGAACTCGTCGACCCAGGTGCTCGATTCGTTTTGAGCGTCGATGGTGTAGGAATAGGAGCCCTTACTGTCGGGTTGCGTCGCCGCCCGGTTTTTACCGTCGCCGTTCGCCACTGTTCCCTTTGCGGTTGGCCGCGCGATTTCTTGTCGCTTGTCGACGCTCCCCTTAATCTCAATCGGTGCATCCGTCATGGTTACGGCCTGGATCTTCCCCGTATCCTCGACTTCAAAGGATACGTCTTCAGCGAGGTCATAGGAGCGCGGGGACATTGTTTCGCGTAGGGTATAAGAACCGGGTTCAAGGTGCTCCACGCGATGGGGCTGCTCGGATGATATCCAAGAATCAATTTCTGTTCCATCGGCGTCGCATAAGACCAGTCGGGCGCCTTTAACTTCATGCTTGTCTGTTATATCGACCTTGGAGAAATCGACCTTGGTGTAATCATTAGGCAATTTGATCTGCGACTCGACCACGGGGACCTTCTGGTCGATATAAGTAAGCTCAACGATATGTGCTGTCCGATCAAGTAGATAGCCGTCGGGAGACTGGGTTTCAACGACTTCGTATCGTGCCGTTCCGCAACCCAGCGAAAGGTTGTCTACGCGAGCTTTACCCTGTTCATCAGTTGTGACGGCGGCAACGGCTTCACCGGCAAGGGCGGCAATGTGGCCATCGGGACAAACGATATCGTCGGCAGCGCGAATTTCAAACTTGGCACCAGATAGGGCACTGCCGTCTACTGCGTCAGCCTTCGCGATCTCGATGCTTCCGGTTGCCGCGCTGTTGAAATACGAGACGGCGGCGATAGGTGTGAGATCTGCATCGGCAGGAATCGTCACCTTCAGTTCGTCGCCCACAAGGTAGGGCGCTTTGGCTGCGACTTCTCGTACGTAATATGTGCCCGGCTTGAGCGATTCTGGCAACGTGACGGTGCCGGTCGCATTGGTGGTAAAGGTGTTCATAACGTTGTGCGTCGGATACCAGCATGTTTGAGAGATGGGTTCACGGTTGCTGTTGAGCAGCTGAAAACTAAAGCCGGCAAGGGGGACGGAAGCTCCCGTCTGGGCATCGCGTTTGATGATTTGGAGATGTGTCGAAAGGGTGTGATTGTCCACTATGTACTGAAGCTTGGCTCCGTCGGCGATTTGCTCGGGCGTGATGGTCCAATCCTCTGCCCGCTTGAAGCCTGTGGGAACAGTTTCCGGGACCTCGCGAACGGTATACCCCTCACGATCGTAGGGGATGGCGCCGTGGACGCCGTCCGGTCGTGTGCCCGCGCCAAACCAGGCCTTGGGCTGGTCTTTGGTGGATGCGAAGCCATAGATATTTGTCGTCAATGTGCCTACGACCTGCTTAGAGCTGTTGCTGACGATTTCAAAGACGACGCCTTCCGCTGGCTGTTCTAATCCCGATTGCTCGCCGTTCCCGTAATCCTTGAACTTGGAAATCTCGATGTCAAACGCAACATGAGTATTGGGGATGCGGCGTTCGAGCTCAACGACGCCCATGTCGTTTAGTTGATTGGGGCCGACCGTATAGGTCCAGCTGTCATGGGGGAGCAGGTAGCCCTCTGGTGCTTTCGATTCGTAGAGGGTAAAGGTTCCCAGGGGAATGCCGCTTAAGGTCGCCTGGCCATCGCCTTCGGTCGTGAAGGTACGCGTCCACCCAGGGGTAGATTGCGAGACACAGGTAAATTCGGCTTTGGCGAGCGAGGTTCCCGCCTGCGCTCCGGCATTCGTGGCGGCATCGGTTTTGACGACACGCAGCGTGATAGAACCTGGCTGCTCGTTGATTGTGACATGTCCGCCGCTTTTTCCGGTGGTAAAGGCAATGCGATCGCGTCGGGACAGATAGCCTGTCGGCGCTTTGGTTTCGATTAGGTAATATGCCGTGTTGGGCAAAAGTGTTGCCCGTGCACGACCGTTGCCGTCCATTTTGATGCTGCCGACGTGTTTGTCCGTGTTTTTCTCAAAGATGTTAAACGTCGCCCCACCTAACTGATACGTATCGTTCCCGCTGGTAATGACAGTGTTTGCAGATCTTTTTTCAAAGGATACGTTGATGGTGGGCAAAACGTAGAGCATATCCTGGTGCCGGCCTTCGTTAGAGACGGGTCCGTGATAGCGTCTGGCGCGATGCGGGTCGGCCTTAATATTTCCGGCTTTTGCGTTGTCGTAGAGCCAGCGCGCCGCCGCGACAACCTCGGCGTCTTGATCGAACTTGCCGCTTTTGGCAACGCCGGCGTTGTTTGTATACGCAAAAGAGCCATCGGGGCGCGTGGTTCCTTTGAGCATCCACACGGCAATCTGGGTCGCGGCGCGGGCGCGTTCGGCCGTTAGGTTATGGCCGCCAAATGATGTGGCGGAAGGGTATCCATGGCAGATGACGGCGGCAAACTCGTTGTCGAGCCATGTCCAACCCTGATTGTAGGTCCGCCAGGGTCCTCCTGGGCTGCTGGGGCCGGGGCAGTCTTGGTTCATGCAGTAAGAAATCGAGGCGTCTTGTGCCTCGTACTTGCCAATGCCAAACGGTCCGCACATATCGCTGATGGTGCGAAAACTAAGCGTATCGTTTCCATCGACGGCGCAGGCGGTACCAGGCGTGGCGCAGGCTAGAAACAACAAGAGGAATAGGAGCAGCGGTGCTGTTGCGATTGCGCTGTGGACAGAGTGCGTGGGTGCATTGGACATGGCTGCTCCTTATCCTTTGTGCGCCGCGCTGGGAGATTGCGGCGCGTGGGATGAGATTAGCGCCGGGGGTCATACGGGTAAGTACCGCGAGCTGACCAAGAACTTGCCAAGTTCCCAACAAATGGAGACCGGTTTTAGATAATCAAACAAAAGAGCAGGTAGAAGACGGTGTAAAACAGGTTACTCGAGTCCCTGTTTTCGCAATTCGAGCAACAAGAAGATGTTTTTCCATGCGTAAAACATGGGTTGGCGCCCTTGTATCAAACAAGACAACCGCGTTATACTATCCCCCACATATGCGGGCATCGCCAAGTGGTAAGGCATCAGCTTCCCAAGCTGACACTCGCGGGTTCGAGTCCCGTTGCCCGCTCCAGTTAAAAGTACAAGCACGGCACCATCACGGTGTCGTGCTTTTTTCAATAAAGTGCCGGGACTCGAACCCGACAGGGTGTGAACGTTAGGCAAATGGCAAAATGTTAGGTTAATACCTGCTGCCTATACTTGCACCTGCGCACGGTACAATGGTTGAGTTACGACCAACGTGCCAATAACCAAAAAGGAGCCGCTATGATCGATCGCTATACCCGCCCGGAGATGGGACACATCTTCTCCCTCGAGAACAAGTACGCCATTTGGCAGGAGATTGAGGTTCTGGCCTGCGAGGCCCAGGCGGAGCTCGGCAAGATCGGTATTTCTAAAGAAGAAGCTCAGTGGATCCGCGACCACGCCAACTTTGAGAAGGCGAAGGTCGACGAGATCGAAGAAGTCACGCGCCATGACGTCATTGCCTTCCTGACCAATATGAAGGAGTATATCGACGCCGATGTTCCCGAGGGCGAGCCTAAACCCAGCCGTTGGGTTCACTATGGCATGACCAGCTCTGACTTGGGCGATACGGCCCTGTGCTATCAGCTCACCCAGGCCTGCGACCTAATTATCGAGGACGTCAAGAAACTCGGCGAGATCTGCAAACGTCGCGCTTTCGAGGAGCGTAACACGCTCTGCGCCGGTCGCACTCACGGCATCCACGCCGAGCCTATGACCTTTGGTATGAAGTTTGGCTCTTGGGCCTGGGAGCTCAAGCGCGATATGGATCGCCTTGAGGACGCTCGCAAGAACGTCGCCTTCGGTGCCATCTCGGGTGCCGTTGGCACCTACAGCTCCATCGAGCCGTTTGTCGAGGAGTATGTCTGCGAGCACCTGGGTTTGGTTCACGACCCGCTGTCCACGCAGGTTATCAGCCGCGACCATCATGCCTACCTCGCCGGCGTACTTGCCACCACGGCGGCCACCTGCGAGCGTATCGCTACCGAGGTTCGCAATCTGCAGAAGACCGATACGCTCGAGGCCGAGGAGCCGTTCCGCAAGGGTCAAAAGGGCAGCTCCGCCATGCCGCACAAGCGTAACCCCATTACCATGGAGAAGGTCTGCGGCCTGTCGCGCGTCGTGAAGTCCAACGCTCAGGTCGCCTTCGACAACGTTGCCCTGTGGCATGAGCGTGACATTTCGCACTCTTCTGCCGAGCGCGTCGCCCAGGCCGATAGCTTTATCGCGCTTGACCACATGTTCCAGTGCCTTATCCGCGTTATCGATGGCCTCCAGCTGTATCCGGCTCGCATGATGGCCAACCTCAACAAGACCCGCGGTCTCATCTTCTCCTCCAAGGTTCTGTTGGCCCTCGTCGATACGGGCATTACCCGTGAGGACGCCTACGCAATCGTGCAGGAAAACGCCATGGCGACCTGGCATGAGGTGCAGGACTGCGTTTCCGGCCCCACCTTCAAGGAGCGCCTCGAGGCCGATCCGCGCTGCACCGTCAGCCAGGAGAAGCTCGACGAGATCTTTGATCCGTGGGACTTCCTCACCCGCATCGATACGGTCTTCGATCGTCTGGAGCAGCTGAGCTTCGAGTAGGTTCGGGCATAACGTTAGCTTTTTAGGGCGCTTTGCTGGTAATGTGTGTTGCCGGTAAAGCGCCTCGTTGCATTTATGGAAAGACGGGGATAATAGTCGTCTCGAATGACATTCTGAGAAGGAGATCGCATGATTTCGTTTGATTACAAGCCCCAGGGCGTGTGTACTCGCAATATTCACCTCAACCTTTCCGATGACGGCAGCAAAGTGCTGGGCGTTGAGTTTACCGGCGGCTGCAACGGCAACCTCAAGGCCATCTCTAAATTGGTCGAAGGTGTTTCTTCCGATCGTGTGATTGAGGTGTTGGCCGGCAATACGTGCGGCACGAAAAAGACCTCCTGTGCCGACCAACTTACGCGTGCCATCGAGGCCGCGCGTGCCGAGATTGCCTAATGAGTATTTTTGATCGCGTTAAGAATGGGGTAACGCGCCGAGGATTTGTGTTGGGTGGTGCTGCCGCGAGTGCTGCCACGCTGCTTGCGGGGTGCTCGAAAAAAACGGGCACCAGCGATGATGCTGCCGGTGAGCCGCAGGTTATCAAAGATGATTCCAAGATCGTCTCGATTACCGAAGAGTATGAGGCCGTCGACATTGATCTTAAGCCGACGGCGTCGTGGACGTTGCCATTGGGGACGCTACTGTGCTACTGCGATGGCGGTTACGCTGCGGCGATGATGGCGCCCGCATCTGCGCTGCATGCCAACACGCTTGGCGTGTTCAACATGGGGGACGGCTCACTCACCACGTTGATTGACGATCCTGTCGAGGGTTCCGGTTATGCGTTTTACGACGTTCGCGCCACCGATAGCGTGTTTGCGTGGGTTGAGATGAACTACGCGAATTCGTCGTGGAAGCTCTATGCGCAAACCCTGTCGGGCGCGGCGCTTACTGGTAATGCCGTTGAGCTTGATCGCGGCGGTGAGGACTACGACCCTCCGCTGTTTACCGCCTTTGACTCGTCGGTCATCTGGTACAAGATGCCTTCGACCGGTGGCAATAAGTCCGGCAGCGATTCATATTGCTACCGCCGTTCGCTCGATGAATCTAAAGCGGAGGCAATCTGGAAGTCGACAGGCCGCTTTGCGTCTGCACCGCGCGTGAGCGATGGCATCTTGACTATCTCACCCCGCGTGCGCAATGACGAGGGCGTCTATTACGGCATGACGGCGATCGACCTGACGGACGGCAACAATACCAAGAGGGCTCAGCTGGTCCTTCCTTCGTCGGTGTCACCTTTCGAGGCCGTATATATGGGCGATACGTTTGTGTTCTCCATTGAGGCGACCTATGCCGGCGTGGGCGGCCTGGGCAATATGGGTACCTACATTGGCAACGAGGGCGGCCCGTATCAATTTCTATCGCGCGAACCGCTTGCGTGCGCCGCCGGCAGGAAGGGCAAATATCTGGTTAAGGTTCAGGCATCGCATTTTCTGATCGATACCTCCGCTAAAACCTATGGTTCGCTGCTGTCGCCCGACCGCGCTCTCGAATATGGCGATTATCCAGCTACGGCGGGAAAATCGAATACGTTTTTAACCTATGCCACGGTGCGCAATAGCCAAGGAATTCCCGAGACGGTTACCGCTCGCCTGTTCTCTCTTTAGCGCCGAGGGGTTAAAAAGGCGCCAACGGGGGAATAAGCCCATTGTAACCGTGAGTACCGCCCGCCGAGCTGTCGCGCCCATGCGATGCCCGGTGGGCTCAGGTGCGTTAAAATGGGCTTGTTCTGAGCTAATTGAGACAGGGGGGCCGTGTTATGGCTTCAGATGCAAAAAAGATTCTGCTGGTCGAGGACGAGAAGGCGATCCGTGACGCTGTCGCTGCCTATCTCGAGCGCGAGGGCTACTGGGTTGTTGGCGTTGGCGATGGCCAGTCTGCGATCGAGGAGTTCGAGAAGCACCAGTTCGACCTGGTTGTGCTCGACCTTATGCTCCCCAAGATCCCCGGCGAGCGCGTTTGCCGCACTATCCGCGATACCTCGGATGTGCCCATCATCATGCTTACCGCCAAGGGCGAGATCGAGGATCGCATCATCGGCCTCGAGCTTGGTGCCGACGACTACCTGATCAAGCCGTTCTCGCCGCGCGAGCTCGTCGCCCGCGTTCGCGCCCTGTTCCGTCGTGCTCACCAGGCAGACGAGCCCGCCGTTGAGGTACTCGACTTTGGCGATCTGGTCATCGATATCTCGGGCCACAAGATCTTGGTCGAGGGCAAGGAAGTTGATTTGACCGCTTCCGAGTTTAAGCTGCTCACCACGCTTGCTCGCCATCCCGGTCGCGTCTATAACCGTATGGAACTGGTCGAGAAGGTGCTCGGCTACGACTTTGAGGGCTACGAGCGCACCATCGACAGCCATGTGAAGAACCTTCGCGCCAAGCTGGGCGACGACCCCAAGAAGCCTAAGTGGCTCTATACCGTTCACGGCGTCGGTTATCGCTTCGAGGCTCCGGCCAAGACCGATAAGTCGGACGAGAAATAGGTAAATCACATATGACACCTGCGCGCTTTGAAATCGGACAAAAGCACAAGCAGGAGAACGAGGCGGGTTCCAAGGCAAGTTGGAACACGCCTCGTTCCGATTCACGGCCGGCGATGAGCTATCCCTCGCGTATGGCTTTGGCTTTTGCCCTGACATCGCTCATGACGGTATTGGTGCTGGTGGGCGTTGTCTCCGTTGTGTGGGGCACCGTCTTTTCGGATTACACGCGCTCCAATATCGTCGAGATCGCCAATTCTGCTGCCGAAAAGCTTGCGACGTCGTATGAGGAAAACGGCAATTGGACTGCGGGCGAGCTGCGCACGGTCGCGACATCGAGCTTGGTGTCCGACGACCTGGGTATGCAGGTCGTCAACAAAAAGGGCGTTGTCGTTTATGACGACTCATGGCCTTCGGCAAGTGCGACCGCCGATGTGCGCGAGAGCGAATTGCCGTCGAGCAGCTCGAGCGGTAAAAAGGCCTCGCATAGCCCGGTCTCGTCAGCGCCCACCGATTCCGATAGCGTTGCCAACGTCGAAATCGTTACGTCCTCTGGCGAGCATGTCGGACAGGTAAAGCTATGGGCTATCGGCTCCGACGCTCTGCTCACTAAGGCAGATTCTGCGTTTAGGGAGAAGACCTTTAACGCCATGGCTCTTGCCGCGGTTGTTGCAATCTGCATCTCGGTCGTTATCGGATCGCTCGTGTCGCGCATGCTTACCAAGCCGATTCATCGTATTACGAGCACAGCCAAGCAAATTCGCGACGGCGATCTGTCTGCTCGTACGGGCTTGCGCGGCGATGACGAAATCGACCAGCTGGGTGAGACCTTTGACGAGATGGCCACCTCACTCGAGAAAGATATGAAGCACGAAAAGCGCCTGACCTCGGATGTCGCACACGAGCTTCGTACACCGCTCATGGCCATGCTTGCAACGGTCGAGGCCATGCAAGATGGCGTGTATCCCACCGACGACGAGCATCTGGAGACGGTCGCTTCCGAGACGCGTCGCCTGGCTCGTTTGGTGCAGCAGATGCTCGACCTATCGCGTATGGAAAACAGCACGGCTCCGCTCAATCTCGAACCGGTGGACATGGTTCCGTTCGTGCGATCGATTGTGAACGGCCAGGAGCGTCTGTTTGCCGACCGTGACCTTCGCCTTCGCTTTGCAGATGAAACCCAGGGGCACGACGATGTCGTCGAGGCCGATCCCGACATGATCACGCAATGCGTCATCAACCTCATGAGCAACGCCATGCGCTACACCCCCGAGGGCGGTTGGGTCGTAGTGTCGGTGCTCAGTGACCGCAAGCATGTCAGTATTGCCGTTTCGGATACCGGTATCGGTATTGCCAAGGACGATCTGTCGCGTATCTTCGGACGATTTTGGCGCGCCGATGCCAGCCGCGCCCGCGAAGCTGGCGGCCTGGGCGTCGGCCTCGCCGTAACTAAACAGATCGTCGAGCGTCACCATGGCTACATATCCGTGGAGTCGGAGCTTGGAAAGGGTACGACTTTTACGATTCATCTGCCCCGCGAGCACACGGCGGACGCGGCATCTACTACAATGGAGCACTAGCTTTTCGCTATTCGGTGAAGGAGGGGCCGCGTCCCTGCCGCTCCGAGTTTGCGAAAACGTGCGGTAAAGAACCCGCATTTCTGTCGTATTTAGGTAAGGAGTGACTCACGTGACAACGATGGAGCGTCGTCCGGATTCCCGTGGCAAGGTTCGTGATATCTACGATGCCGGCGAAAACCTGTTGATGGTCGCCACCGATCGCATTTCTGCGTTCGACTTTATTCTTCCCGACGAAATTCCGTTTAAGGGAGAGGTGCTCAACCGTATCTCGGCGTTCTGGTTCGACAAGTTTGCCGATATCGTCCCCAATCACCTCGTCTCCATCGATCCGGCGGATTTCCCCAAGGAGTTTGCCGAGTATCGTGACTATCTCGCAGGCCGCGCCATGCTGGTTAAGAAGGCCCAGACGATTCCTATCGAGTGCATCGTCCGCGGCTATCTGACCGGTTCGGGCAAGAAGACCTACGACGAGAACGGCACCGTCTGCGGCATCCAGCTGCCTGAGGGCCTGACCGAGGCCTCCAAGCTCCCCGAGCCGCTGTTCACCCCGTCCACGAAGGCCGAGATCGGTGATCACGACGAGAATATCTCGTTTGAGCGTTGCTGCGAGATCGTTGGCGAGGACATCGCCACGCAGATCCGCGATCTATCTCTTAAGATCTACAAGGCTGCCGCCGAGTATGCAGCGACCCGTGGCATCATCATTGCCGACACCAAGTTTGAGTTTGGTGTCATCGATGGCAAGGTCACGCTGATCGACGAGTGCCTCACGCCCGACTCCAGCCGTTTCTGGCCTGCCGCCAGCTACGAGGAGGGTAAGATTCAGCCTAGCTACGACAAGCAATTCGTCCGCAATTGGCTCAAGGCCAACTGGGATATGACGGGGGAGACCCCGCATCTGCCCGCCGAGGTCATCGATGGCACGTCCGAGCGCTATCGCGAGGCCTTCCAGATCATCACGGGCTCCCAGTTTACAAGCATGAAGGAGAACGCGTAAGTGAGTACCCGCAGCGCCACGAACAAGCGCACGCAATCCCACGAGGTTACCGGGGTTGCGCGCAAGTCCGCCGCATCCGCCAAGCCAGCTCGTCAGGCAGCGAGTTCTGTTCGCGTCGTGCCGGCATCATCCAAGGCACGCCGCAAGGAGCTCGAGAAGGGCGAGAGCCTCGAGGGCCTCTCTAAAGAGGAGAAGCGCGCCCGCAAGGCTAAGCGGCGCGCCAAGGAGGACCGCATCTACACGGTGTCGAGTATCCTTCTCAAGCAGGATGAGGACTACACCAAGCGCCGCCGCATCTGGTGGGCCGTGCTTACTATCGGCATGGTGCTCGTCGTGGCCATTTGGTCTTCGCTGTACTTCGCTCCCGCTGGCATGGTGTCCAGCCCCGTCCAGATGGCCGGCATTGTTTTGTCCTACATCGTCATTCTGGGTGACTTCATCTACGACTTCGTGCGCATCCGTCCCTTGCGTAATATGTATCGCGCGCAGGCCGAGGGTATGTCCGATAACAAGCTCAACGCTATCATCGAGCGCTCGGCTGCCAAAGAGGACAAGAAGGCCTCCAAGAAGAAGTAGTAGCGTTACAACCTATAGATATCGCTAAGATATAAGGCGCGTCGTTTTTTGCGGCGCGCCTTTTTACTGTCCTGTAGATAGATGGAGTGGCACATGATTCGAGCTGCCCTGACGGTCGAAGAGGCTCTGGAGGGTATGAAGTCCCTGGAGCCCAAGATTAAAAATTATGCGCGTCTCGTTGTCCGCAAGGGCGTCAACGTTAAGCCCGGTCAGGAGGTCGTCGTTCAGTCTCCCGTCGAGTGCGCGTCATTTGCGCGCGTGGTGGTTGCGGAGGCTTATGACGCCGGCGCCGGTCACGTGACGGTCATCTGGGCTGACGATGCCGTGACGAGGCTTACCTACGAACATGTCGAGAAAAGCTATTTTGAGCAGACTCCCGAGTGGAAGCGCATGCAGCTGGATTCGTTTGCCCAGGACGGTGCCTGCTTTATCTTTATTGAGGGCACGGACCCTGCTGCCCTCAAGGGTATCGATCCCGCTAAGCCTGCCGCAGCTTCTAAGGCGAGGAACATGCAGTGTAAGGTCTTCCGCCGTGGACTGGACTACAACATTAACCCGTGGTGCATCGCCGGCGCTCCGGTCGCTGCTTGGGCGCGCGAGGTATTCCCGGGAGACGCCGATGAGGTTGCAGTCTATAAGCTGTGGAATGCGATTCTGCACACCGCTCGTGCTGATGGCCAGGACCCGGAGAGCGACTGGGAGCTCCATGACGCCACATTCGAAAAGAACCTGCGCTTCCTAAACGATAATCAATTTGATTGCCTGCACTACACCGCTTCGAACGGAACTGATCTGACGATTGGAATGACGAAAGGCCATGAGTGGGCCGGCGGTAAGGGAAAAACTCCCGACGGTCACCCTTTCTTCCCCAACATTCCCACCGAGGAGGTCTTCACCTCGCCCGATCGTATGCGCGCCGACGGCATCGTGTACTCGGCTATGCCGCTCATTCACCACGGCAATAAGGTTGACGATTTTTGGATTAAGTTCGAGAACGGCCGCGTAGTGGACTATGACGCTCGCGTGGGTAAGGCAACGCTTGCGAGCATTATTGAAACCGATGAAGGTGCTGCTCATCTGGGCGAGGTCGCGCTTATTTCCAAGAACACACCAATTCGTGAAAGCGGCATTCTGTTCTACGACACACTCTATGACGAGAACGCCAGCTGTCACCTTGCGTTGGGTGTCGGTTTTCCCGAGTGCATCGAAAGCGGGTATGACATGTCCAAAGAGGAACTTCTGGAGCACGGAGTCAACGTTTCGAGCACGCACGTTGACTTTATGATTGGCACGGACGACATCGATATTACGGGCATTACACCTGATGGACGTGAAATTGTGATTTTCCAGAACGGCCAATGGAGTTGGGAATAGTCTCAGACCGTGGTACAATGCCATCCGCGGGCCGTTAGCTCAGCTGGCAGAGCAGGGGACTTTTAATCCCAAGGTCCAGGGTTCGAACCCCTGACGGCCCACCATAGAATAGAAAAGCGACTGGCGGATGCCGGCCGCTTTTTTTGTTGCCGGTGCACGGGTTCGAACCCGAAAGGGCGCGGAGCTGAGGAAACGCGTCAGCGTTTGCCAGCGCAGCGCGCGAGGCGCGGAGGCGCCGAAGCGGCCGCCCGCGCAGCGGGCCCGAACCCCTGACGGCCCACCATAGAATAGAAAAGCGACTGGCGGATGCCGGCCGCTTTTTTGTTGCCGGTGCACGGGTTCGAACCCGATCTTCTCTATATATAAGGACGCCTGGCGGCCAAAACCAGCCTTTTACCGACAGGAAACCAAAACCAGATGCCGTTAGAGTAAAGTAGCGCACCAGAGATGACCGATACCTCAACACCTATAAACCAGCTGGTCATCGCCAATACCGGAAGCCGATGCTTCAGATATGACTTCAGTGGAACAGCTGAAGGATCAATTTATTTGTGAACAAAATATGGAGTGCGTGATTCCCGCCCCCGGGGCCCCTCCGGTCTGGCAATATATCTCCTTGCCGCGCGGCCCGGTCGGACCGGATGAGACGCGCAGGCGTGCACCTTGAGAACCGGATACTGCGAGGATGGACACACATGATGTGTCGCATCCGGGCAGACATCGAACCATTTGAAATGGT